>CAZDML010000054.1:0-13073 GCA_964506645.1 uncultured Elusimicrobia bacterium
TTTGGGCATAGGTAAATTATAGCCTGTCCTTAATATTCCAGCGCTTTATTTTCACGGATCATTTTTTCAAATCCCTCGGCAGGCACCGGGCGGCTGAAGAGGTACCCCTGAATACGGTCGCACTTCTGCTTACGTAAAATGGCCAATTGGTCAGGGGTTTCAACCCCTTCGCCAACGACCTGCAGACCCAAACTGTGGGCCAAAGCAATAATCGCTTCGGCAATAGCCGCATCATTAGGATCTGTCGATAAATCCCGAATAAAAGACCGATCGATCTTCAAGGTATCAATCGGAAACTGTTTGAGATAACTCAAGCTGGAATAGCCCGTTCCAAAATCATCAATGGAGAGGTGCACGCCCATTCTCTTAAGATCACGCAACACACCAATCGCAAACTCCGCATTTTCCATCGCATAGGTTTCCGTAATTTCCAGATCCAAACAGTCCGGCTCCAAACCTGTCTCACTAAGAACCCGCTGGATCGTCGAAGTAATGTCTTTTTGCTGGAACTGACGTACGGACAAATTGACAGCCATACGAAGCTTACGTAGCCCGGCGCGCTGCCAGTTCATATTCTGTGTGCAGGCAGTCCGTAAGATCCATTCTCCAAGCGGTACAATCAATCCCGTTTCTTCCGCAATCGGAATAAATTCGTTAGGAGGAACAAGACCGTATTGCGGCAGTTGCCAGCGAACCAGCGCTTCCATGCCCACGATTTTCCCGCTCTGCAGATCGAGCTGCGGCTGATAGAACAGTACAAATTCTTTATTTTGCAAAGCGCGACGCAGACTGTTCTCGAGCGTCAGCCGTTGTAGCGTTTTGGAACTCATCGCAGACGTATAAAACTGAAAGTTGTTTTTTCCCTCTTCTTTGGCGCGATTCAGAGCCGCATGGGCGTGACGCACAAGAATTTCCGGGTCTTCCCCATCATTCGGGAAAAGGCTGATTCCAACGCTTGTAGTTAATTGGAAGTCATGGCCTTCAAAGGCAAACGTGGGATGGAAGGCAGCAACAATGGTTTGGGCCAAACCAGAGGCTTCGCTGGGATGAGATACTTCCCCCATGATCAAAAATTCATCCCCCCCAAGTCGGGCCAGCATGTCTTGAGGACGCAGACATTTCTGAATCCGTTTGACGACCTGCTGGAGCAGGAGATCTCCCAACGTCCTGCCCACCGCATCATTCACCTTGTTAAATCGGTCTAAGTCAAGATAGAACAGCGCCAGCAGCTGTTGATGCTCACGCGCACGACCAAAATTTTCTTTTAATCGTAGATTGAAGAACGTTGTATTGGGCAAGCCGGTGAGCTCATCATAATGAACGCGCTGGTGAATCGTTTCTTCCGCTTTACGTCGTTCACTAAGATCACGAATCACGAGCACAAAAGGGGGTTCTTCCTGTTTCTTACCACTTCCCCCACGTTTGAGAAGAGTCGTTCGTGCCCAAAATGCAACACCGTCTTTACGGACATGCCAGTTTTCCCATTCACAACGGCCTTTCTTCTGTGCCTGTGCTAGAGCATTCTCAATTTCTTTGGCATCGTGCACAGTAAACAATGAAGTCATTGGCCGGGACGACCCGTTCTTATCGGTATAGCCGTACAAACTCAGTAAGGAGGCCGTGGCATGGACGATACGCCCCTGGGCATCAACAAGACCCGCCGCATAATCCGTCGCCATGTCGGAAACGATTAAACTGAGTTCGTGCTCAATGTTGATATCTGCGTTTTTAGGTGCCATTCGTGTTTAGATCGTCATTTCAATCCGAAAATGAAATCTAGCCTTCCAAGTCTAGGGGTTTTTTGGCATTCTGCAAGCGCTTTTTTCAGATATAATTCGAAGCAGATCTATGTCACGAACTCCTCGTTTCGTCATGGCCACTCTCCTTGTTCTTCTGCTTCCGCTGCTTTTGGTCATTACTGTCAAGAAAACCTCACTCGGCCCCATTCTCGATGCCCCCAAAACCCGGCAAAAAGGCGATCCCAAGGCCAAAATTGTCATCGTAGAATACTCCGATTTCCAGTGCCCGAGCTGTGCCGCCATGCAACCCACCGTCCGTCAACTCCTCGAGACCTATCAAGGCAAAGTCCGCTTGGTTTATAAGTACTACCCACTTTCCAAACTGCATAAGAACACCATGATCGCCTCCCACGCTGCGGAATGTGCCGCCGAGCAAAATCGGTTTTGGGACTATGCCGATCAATTGTTCAGCACCCAGCACCAATGGGAATCGTTAGCAGATCCTTCCATCCATTTCAGCAATATTGCCATCGCCATGAAGCTGGATCTGCCTACCTTTCAAGCCTGCTTTACGGATCCTTTGCGCATGAAAGTGATCGAAAAAGATATGGAAGAAGGCCGGGCGCGCGGCATTCGCGCGACACCTACTTTTTTCATTGGCAGCGAGCGTTTGGTCGCTAACTATCTGGCTTCTGATGGGGCCCGAATTATTGAACGCGAGCTGCGTGGGAACTAATGCCATGTTGAAACCAACCCTCGGCCTTTTGATACGTGTGCTCGCCGGCATCGTCCTGTGCTATGCGGGTTTTTATAAAGCCACCGGCCCCAGCATGGAATTTGCGGCCAACATCATGAACTATCATGTCGTACCGTCCTGGGTCGCAACGCTTGCGGCGTACGTGCTGCCGTGGGTCGAACTCTACATAGGCATCATGATTCTTTTGGGATATCAGCTGCGATGGTCGTCCCGCGCAGCGGCGGGACTCTTCGCCATGTTTTTGATTGTCCTAGGTTCTGCCTTTGCGCGCGGAATTGATCTTACGTCGTGCGGATGTTTCGGCACTGCCATTATGCTGGATCCGAAAGTAACGGTCAGTATGGATGCGGTTCTTTTGATTGCAACAGGGCTGCTGCATCGGTTAGGCCCAACTCCCCTCTCCCTAGACAGCTGGGTCGAGGCGGCAAAATCGTAACATTATACGAGCGGCACGCGGGAAGCTTGAATATGCAGGGAAGACGGTTGTCCTCGTTCCGACCAGTACCACAACCACCCCACTTCCAAAGCCACCTTTAAAATACACACCACCGGAACCGCAAATAAGAGTCCCCAGAATCCCGCCGTGTGAGCCCCGGCCATCAGAGCAAACACCGTCATGAGCGGATGCAGATGAACGGCTTTACGAAGTATCATCGGGTGTAAAAACCAGTCATCAATAAATCGAATTCCCATATAGACGGCAACGACTTTCACAAGCCCCGTCAGCGTTCCCCACTGAAAAAGCGCCACCATCGCCCCGGCCAGTGCCGCACTGATGGGCCCAATAAACGGCACGGCACTCGTGAGCGCCACCCAAACACCGATATGGACCGCATAGTGCAGTCCCATGAGCTTATAGCCGATTCCCGCCAGAAGCCCCATAAACACGGCCTGCAGACACATCCCGCGCAGATAATTGCCCAGAGAGGTGTCCATTTCCACCAAGAGGTTAATCACCATTTCGACATGGCGTGCCGGGACCCATTGAATCAACCGATTCCGGAACGTGTCGCCGTCCGAGAGAAAGAGATACGTTAAAAAAGGGATTAGGAATATGTATTCCACAACGGGCAAAAGATGGTTGGCGATGGATGGCGTATGCTGCAGCAGTGAAATCACCCAAGAGCGCCCGTGTGACGACAAGGTTTCTTTCAGATCCATATCATTCATCCACGTCTGCACACCAGGGATACGACTGAGTAGTCCCTGCATGCGGTCAAACGCAATCTGAAAATGATTGATGTAGAGCGGCCAATCCTTGGCCGCACGCACGGCCTGCATGCTGACGACGGCGACCGCTCCATACACCAAGACCCCCAATGTCACGGCGAACCCTAAAAACACCGTCAAGGTAGCCACACTGTGTCGGAACCCGCGAATTTCAAGCAGAGCGACCAGAGGCAACAGCAAATAGGCCAACGTCGCCGCCAATACAAACGGCAGAACAATCGCTCGGAACAGGAAAAGACTGTAGAGTATTCCTGCAGCGAATAACCAGGTCACCAGCTGACGGGAGCTGCGGTTCATTCGAAATCGTTATGTTTTATAGTTTGATGCAGCCGAACCGCCAGAAGTTGCGCGAGATGTGAGAGGATAGCCACACCAATACGCGGTTCGCTTTGAATGAGATCGTTTAATTGTGCCTTATACAGAAGATAAACCTTTGCCGTGGTTACAGCGGTGGCCGTTGCGGTGCGTGGATGTTCATTAAAAAGCGACATCTCACCGAAATAGTCGCCGGGCTCAAGAAGCGCAATGCGCTTCATTTCCTTGTGCGCGGTATTGCGCATGAGCTCGACCTGACCCGAAGCCAGAATAAATAAAGCGCGCCCGATGTCGCCCTCTTTGAACAAGACTTCGCCTGGAGCATAGGTGCGCTCGACCAGCACATTAAATAACTTGCCGAATTCTGTGCGGGAGACGCCTTCAAAAAAAGAAATTTGACGAAGGAAGCTCGTCTTGCGGTTAAAGTCAGGATCGAAGAGAAGCTGCTTGAGCCATTTCATAAGGACCCGGTGAGTTTACTAAAGTTTTTGCTGCGTCACACGATCGATAGCGCGGCGAACGACACGCATCATAAAGGCCAGATCGTGTTGAGAAATCATCAGCGGTGGCATGAGGACCACCACATCTCCCAACGGCCGCAACCAGACTCCTTCCGGCAAGCAGGCATCACAGACCCGCAACCCACGACGCTCGCCCGGAGCATAGGGGATCCCTCTTTTTTTATCACGCACTAGCTCAATGCCGACCATCATGCCCATCTGACGCACTTCCTTAACATGGGGATGGAACCGCAGGGGCGCCAGCTCACGCATCAGTTCGACCGTTCTCTGGCGAACATGGGACAGCACTTTTTCTTTCTTATAGAGATCCAATGTGGCGATGGCGGCGGCGCAGGCGAGGGGATTGGCCGTATAGGTGTGGCCATGGAAAAAAGCCTTAAATGCGTCATAGCGTCCGAGGAAGGCTTTATAAATTTTTTCGGTCGTGAGCGTTGCGGCGAGCGGCAATGTCCCCCCGGTCATGCTTTTCGCCACACAGAGAAAATCCGGATGGACGTTTTCTTGTTCAACCGCAAACATCGTACCGGTTCGCCCAAAACCAGTGGCGACCTCATCCACGATCAAAAGAACGTTGTATTTTTTACAGAGCCCGGCGACGTGCGCAAGATACCCCTTCGGCATCATAAGCATGCCGCTCGCCCCTTGCACGAGGGGTTCCATAACCACAGCAGCAAGTTCCAAGTGGCAAGTGGCAAGCAATTGCTCTATGTCCGCAAAATTTCCTGGGTTGACCTGGTAACCGGAAAAGAGGAGATGATGAAAGCGTTGATGAAATAGATCAACGCCTCCCACCGAGACGGAACCCAAGGTATCGCCGTGATACCCGCCCTTCATGGAGACAAACTTTGTTTTTTTACTTGCCGCTTGCCGCTTGCCACTTTGCAGTTGCCAATACTGATAGGCCATTTTCAGCGCAACTTCCACCGCTGTCGAACCGTTATCGGAGTAAAACACCCGGGAGAGCGGTGCAGGAGCAAGGTCAATCAGCCGTTTGGCGAGTTCAATGGCGGGAGGATGGGTGAGACCTAAAAAGGTTGTGTGCGCAGTTTTGCGAAGCTGCTGTTCAATCGCACGGTTGAGGACGGGATGCGCATGGCCAAAGACGTTCACCCACAACGACGAAACCCCATCGATAAAGCGGCGCCCCTGAACATCTTTCAGCCAGACACCGTGCCCCGAATCGATGATGAGAGGCTCCCGGCTTGACCACTCCGCCTGCTGGGTAAATGGATGCCAAATGTACCGCTTGTCCCAAGCGGCGAGCCTCTTAGCTTGCTTTGTCATTCAGATCAAATTCACGTCGAAGCGCGTCGTTCAAAAATGGCAGCTTCGCAAGAGCCTTGGCTGTAAGACCTGCGTTTTTGGCCATTTTAGGATCCGCCTTGAGCGCACCAAACACATCCATCAGCGTGTAATCCTGTAGCACTTCGGCGTTGGTCTTTTCTGCCAATGTTTTTCCTTCATTGCCATTGAGCAGAACTCCGAAAGGGGTCAGTTGGCCTGACGCTAAGGCGTCTAACGTCAGCAATGTTTGATTGAGTGTGCCCAGCCGTGCATGGGCAACCACAAAAACGGGCAAACGCAAGGCTTGCATGAGATCGATCACAAACGTCGAGTCGCTGATCGGGACCTTCACTCCACCGACCCCCTCCACAATCACGACGTCATACTTTTTCTGGAGAATCCAATAGGCTTTATAAATGGCTTCCATATCGACGAGACGACCCTCGAGAGCCGCAGAAACAGCCGGCGCCAGGGGTGCCTTAAAAAATTGCGGATTGATGAGCTCCAGATCGTCATCCATCCCCGCCGCTTCTTTTAAACGCTTGGCATCATCACGACTCCCCGTGGCAATTGGTTTCATAGCGCCCACCTTCACACCCCATGACTTTAAGAGCGCGACAATGCCGCAGGAAACGACTGTTTTCCCTACATCTGTATCTGTGCCGGTTATGAATAGACCTTTTGACATGTGAGTTTCTCCAGGAGTTGATGGATATCGCTTTCGGTATGTGCCGATGTGACAGAAAAACGTAGACGACATTCCCCGGCGGGAACCGTTGGCGGACGAATGGCCGGGGCATAGATGCCTTGCTCATACAGGGAGGTAGCCAACGCGAGAGCCTTGTCTTCGGTTTCTAAAAGAATAGGAACAATCTGGCTTTCGGAGGTCAGTGTATTGAAGCCTTTGGCATGCAGCCCGTTACGCAGCAGTAAGGATAACGCGATTAAACGTTCACGGGGCGCAGGGTCTTCCTGAATCAGACTCAAAGCCGCCTGTGCGGCAGCCACGGCAGAAGGGGTGAGACCTGTCGTATAAATAAACGTACGCGCCTTGCTGACGAGGAGTTCCATCATTTCTCGTGATCCCGCAACAAATCCACCCTGCGAACCCAACGTCTTGGAGAGCGTGCCAACCACCACATCAAATCCTTCCGAGCGACCCCGGCCGTGCGGACCCCACAGGCCAATCGCATGAGCATCATCAATCAGTGAAAGTGTTTGGGTGCGTCGGCAAAGATCCGCAAGACCCTCGGGCGCAAAATCGCCATCCATTGAAAAAAGACCATCGGTCAGAAGAAGCCGTCGGCGATAGGATGCTGCCCGCTGAATGACTTTTTCAGCATCCGCGAGACTGGCATGTTCATACACCAAGAGGCGCGCTCCGGACATACGCGCCGCATCGATCAGGGACGCATGGTTTAAGCGATCGACGATCACGGCATCCCCTTCGCCGACCAAACTGGTCACGACCCCCAGATTGGTCATAAAGCCGGAGGGGAATACGAGCGCCGCCTCACGCCCTAAAAAAGCAGCCAAAGCCGTTTCTAAATCCTGATGAATGACGGAAGTGCCTCCGAGCAAACGCGAGGAGGTGGCCCCCGTGCCCCAATGCTCAACGACTTGGCGAACGGCTTCGATGACCTGGGGGTGTCGCGAGAGATGAAGGTAGTCGTTGGAAGAAAAATTGATCAGGCTCTTTCCGCCGATCGTGATGCGCGCCCCCTCAGCCATCTCGACCACGCGCAGCTGCCGTTTACGCCGAGCAGCTGAGAGCTGTTCTAGTTCTTGAGAATTCCAGGTCATGCGTGACTCACCACCAAAGCGCCAATCGGACCACCAAATCCGAAAGACAACGATAAGGCATGGTCGAATGAGACGGCACGGCCAGACTTGGGGGTGTACTGCAGAGGACATTCTGGATCCGGAGTGTCCAAAGATTCGGTCGGTGGGATCCACTGACGGTGTAATGCTAAAACGGTTAAAACAAATTCCACACTGCCTGCAGCACCCAGCAAATGGCCGGTGGCAGCCTTGGTGGCAGAAATCTGGAGCGCCTCGGCATGCGAGCCGAAGGCTTTCAGAAGCGCCTGCGTTTCAATCCAGTCATTGTGACGTGTGGCCGTGCCGTGGGCATTCACATGCGTGATATGCGAAGGGTCGAGTCGTGCACGGTTCAAAGCATGCGCAATGACATGGGCAATTTTCTGTCCGTTGGAATTAAACGCAATGGCACTGTGACCGTCAGCGCCCAGCCCCCACCCGGAAAGCACCGCCCATGACATCGCACCGCGGCGTTTCGCGTGGTCTTCGGATTCGAGCACCACAACCCCGGCGCCTTCCCCAAAGACAAAACCGGACCGGTTCTGATCAAAAGGCTTCATAACCGGGTCGGATGTCACAACCCCCATTTGCTGGAAACCGGCTTCGATGAGCGGATGCGGACGTGGTTCCACGGAGCCTGCGAGGACGACATCACAGAACCCCTGCTCGATCCAACTAGCCCCTTGCGCAATGGCATAGGCACCTGTCGCGCACGCCGCAATCACATTGCGCTTCTCACCTTGAATGCCGTAGCGGCGCGTCACAAAATCGGTAATGGTATCGGGAGCCTGAGGGCGAGAATCACGATCGAAGAGAGGTTTGGAGGCGCTGTAGGTACACCCCAGACGTTCGGCATCCATCTCAAGAGTGGTGCCATTCCAGAGAGCCGCGCGCTGAAGAGCCTCATCGGCGGCCTGCTGTGTAAGAACCTGAGCGCGATCGAGCCCTTGTTCTGGCAATAGACCGCGTGAAGACGGCTGTTGGTGGGCAACCCGCTGCCAGTTCGCATCAATACCCTGACCGAGCGAGGTTGAAAGCCCGAGACCTGTCACTACGACACGTGTCATCCCGTTCACCTATTTAATTTATAGTCGGGATAGTACCGACCAATTGAATTTAATAAGAATCGGTACATGCCAGAATCCTTGAATCGGAATTAAACACCTGACCAGAAAGGCTGCCGTTGCGAGCGACCTCGATGACAAGACGAACGGTGTCTTCCATTTTGGCCGAGGTACCGAGCGTATGTTCTGCAAGTACTTTTTGTTTTTGCTCGTCTTTTAAGACGTTACCCATATCGGTTTCATGATAGCCGGGCAATACAGCGTTGACGCGGATCTGGAATCGTCCCAGCTCGCGTGCGGCCGCTTTGGTGAGTCCGACCAGGCCCGCCTTGGAGGCCGAGTAGTTGGCGTTGCCAAACCCGCCTTTCACCGCCATGATCGAAGCAATATTCACGATGGAACCGGATTTCTTTTCTGCCATAACGCGAGCCGCTTCCCGCAAACACCAGAAGGCTCCGGAGAGATTGGTATCGATGACCTCGTTCCACTCGCCGTTGGTCATTTTAAGAATGGTGCGATCCCGTGTGATGCCCGCATTATTCACGAGTACATCCAGACGCCCCCACTTTCCGATCACGGCATCGATCATTTGGCGCACCTTGAGAGAGTCACGAACGTCGCAAAGAAACGCCTCGACATCTTTATTCCCCGTGCGCTGGATTTCTTTCACCACCGCCTCGGCGCCGGCTTTGTCTTTGACATAGTTTACAGCCACGGCATATCCCGCATTTGAAAAACCAATCGCGAGAGCACTCCCAATGCCGCGTGAACTGCCGGTAATCAGAGCAACGGGACGGATCATTTTAAAGCGACCTCGGGGATTTCAAAGGGTTCCAAATCCGGTTGCGGGAGGTCCCCTTCGATTTCAAAACCCATATCGCGAATCATCTGGAGGTCGTCGCGTGCCGCCTGGCCTTTGGCCGTCAGATAATCCCCAATGAAAATGGAGTTGGCAATATAGAGGCTCAGTGATTGCAGTGAACGCAGATGGATTTCGCGTCCGCCGGAAATACGTAGCGACGCTTTGGGATTCAAGAACCGGAAAAGGCACAGAATATTTAAACAGCGGGTCGGTGAGAGCTGATAGTGCCCCTGAAGCGGGGTCCCCTGAATCGGCATCAGGAAATTGACCGGCAGCGACTCGACATTGATCTCCCGCAGAGCAAAAGCCAGGTCGATAATGTCATCGGCGGTTTCCCCCATTCCTACCAGCGCACCGCTGCAGGACGAAATACCTGCTTTCTGGACTTTCTTCACTGTATCCACGCGGTCGGCATAGGTATGGGTGTCGCAGATCTGTTCGTAAAAGCGCTCGCTCGTGTTGAGGTTGTGATTGACGGCATCTACACCCACGGCTTTGAGCTTCTCGGCCTGGCCCTCCCCCAAGAGCCCTAAACAGCAGCAGATTTCGAGATGCGGATGTTTTGATCGGACAGCTTTGACCGTTTCAATCACATGATCGAGTTCCTGGTCGCTGGGGCCCCGGCCAGAAGCCACCATACAGAAACGGCCCGCTCGAACGGCCACTGCGGCGTCTGCTTTGGCGACCGCTTCTTCTACGGACATCCAAGGATATTTTTCGATGGGGGCGTTGGAGATCTTCGATTGGGAACAGTAGTGGCAGTCTTCCTCACACGAACCGCTTTTGGCATTGAGCAGATAGTTTAAACGGACCCGGTTCCCAAACGCGGCATGGCGTACTTGGTAAGCAGCTTGGACCAGAGCCAGGGTATCGGAGGGTGACGCATCAAGGATGGATTGGGCTTCCGAACGGGTGAGCGGCTCTCCGCGCAGGGATTTCTCAGAAAAAAATGTCCACATAGCAAATCTCCTAGAACAGGTTAATTGTCAACCTATTATAGGAGTTCTAGTTAACAGACGGGAAGGGAAGAACAGGAAGGAATTTACTTGATCAAAACGAGTTAGCCGCGAGCCTTATCACCGTAACCATTGGAAAGCGCATAGACATAAAGACCGAAGGCAACTTTCTACTTATCGTCAATGTCTTTTATAGGTTCACAATGGCACCAAATCTCAATACCACGAATACCAACAGCCTGAGAACTCGTTATTTTCTCAAAACAACTCGCACCAAGGTCAAAAGAATATCCCCTGCATTTCTCATCATAATCTCGATGACATATATCTAAAGACTTTTTCTTACACAGCGTTGGCTTCTCAAAATCTGGCTGCTGCATGGCGCCCGAAACAGAAGTCATTAATCCCCAAACTGCGAAAATTAGCATGATGCTCTTTTTCATAGAAATCTCCTTTTGATTCAAATGACAGATTTTGTGGTCCCAACCAAAACGCTGTGTTACTAAACACTGTCAGTTTACCCCCTCAATGTTTCGCAAAAATGACATGGATGTTAAATGAATGTTAAGCACCGCTAGGGTTTCAATAGGAAAGCGATATGTCCATTTAACACAAAAGACACGTGATCTTAATCTGGCTGTAACATTGCTCTGACATACTCTTTATTGAGAGCAAATGATGTCTTGTCATAGCAGGTCAAAGGAGATACTTATGAAGAAAACTAACGTCCTTATATTATCCAGTCTATTCGTAGGAATCACACTGGCTCAAAATGTTAAAGCGGATGTTCCACCTCCGACCCCTGTTCCTCCAGGCGTGGTGCCTGTACGCCCCAATCCAGCTCCTCCCGTCAAAACAGCACAAGACTGCAAAAATGACGTCTTAAAAGCGCAAGCCATTTGCAAGCTAATCCCCATCGATCCTAAAGTTCCACCGCCTGATAAACAATCCAAATGCATGGAGGCAGCCTGGCAGCAATACCTGTTATGCATGAGATCAGTAAATCCGGGTGTTACCCCGCCGCCCATCATGGGAGGCCCGGTGATGTCCCCAATAGATCCGATACCTTCGGATCCCGGCGACGACCCGGACTTACAATAAGTCGCTTACCTACGAAAACAAAAAAGAGCCCCTTGATCTAACCAAGGGGCTCTTTTTTACACCTAAAAGATATTAAGTCCTACATAGTCCCATAAATTAACATAAACGATTTATCCGTCTATATACATAAAGAGAAAATAGGCCAAAAAGCACCCCTTGCAAAAGGACCGTATGAGGGGCCTGGATGTGTTTGGCCAGAAACCCAGCCATAAGATTGCCGATCGGCATACACCCCCCAAAACTAAAGACAAACAGGCTCATCGCGCGGCCGCGCAAATGGTCCGGCACATTGCTTTGGACGAGGGTATTAATGATGGAGGCAAATCCCACCATGGAGAACCCGGCGAGAAAAAGGGCCCCAAGCGAAATCAGCAGATTTCGCGACAACGCAAAAACGATCATTGCCCCTACAAAGAGGAAGACCGCTCGCATGACATAGCGGGCCTGTCCAGCGGCATTGCCCATAAAGGCAATGATGAGCCCCGCAAACACCGCCCCCGTTCCAAAAGCTGCCATGAGCACCCCGTATCCGGAAGGACCAATCTTTAAAATATCGCCCGCAAACACGGGAAGCAGCGTCACCATGGGGACTCCCAGGATGCTGGAAGCTGCCAGCGTCATCAGCATCCAGAAGAGTGTGCCCTGTGAACGCATGTAGCCGAGTCCTTCCTGAAAAGACTTCAAGAAACTTGAGCGTACAATCGATTCTTCGTGACGATTCATCGGGACATGCACGACGAAAAGCGCAGCAATCACAGCGATAAAACTGAGTCCGTTGGCATAAAAACATCCCGCCGATCCAAAGGCCGAGAGCGCCATGGCACCGAGCACGGGACCGATCATGCGCGCCAAGTTAAATTGCGTGGAATTGAGGGCAATGGCATTGGACAGATGCTCGCGCTTGACGATGTTAGCCACGACGGTTTGATAGACCGGCCAGGCAATCGATTGCGTGAGTCCGCTCAAAAACGAAAATCCGATGACGTGCCACACTTTCACATGCTGCGTTTGGATGAGAACCCCCAGCGCAAACGCAAAGGTCATCTGCAGACACTGCGTCACAATCAAAAGACGGCGTCGGTCGAATCGGTCGGCAATCACTCCCCCCATAAACGTAAAGATCGCTATGGGAATGGTATTGGCGAACCCATCCAGTCCCAGATAGAAAGCCGATTTCGTCATTTGAAAGACAAGCCACGCCTGGGCAATGGATTGCATCCAGCTGCCGATGTTGGAGAGGAAGGCCCCCAGAAGGAAATAGCGGAAATCCCGTTGTTCAAGGGCAAGAATGACACGCTTTGCCTGCTGCAGTGAGAATGTTCTCCAGGAAGCAGCCGGAAGCGGTGGTGTGGGAGATAAGGATGGAGTGGACATAGGACCCCGATGTCTATAAAAAAACCCCTTCGCGAGAAGTCGCGAAGGG
>CAZDML010000055.1:0-13030 GCA_964506645.1 uncultured Elusimicrobia bacterium
TGTGTCTGTCATTGATGAGCTTCCTGATATTTATCTTCTGCCACATCGAAGCCATTGGTTCGAGGATGTCAAGGCCCCTGCGCTGTTTATCTTAACAACGATGCTGGCCGCCTCCTCCATCGCCTGGAGCGGGGTGCCGGATCCAGTGGTGATGTTAGGAGGTGTCGCTGCGGTAGGTGCGCTGATAGCGTTACTTCACTCCGGCCGACGGGCACGTCCGTTATGGGCTTTTACGGGGCCAATGCTGCGGTTGAGTAAGAGTAATGGAGAGAAAAATCTAAACCTTGTTGCGAGGATGAGTGCAGAGAATGCAGGATCAGGGGATGCTCCCCTCCAATTTAATATTGATCCAACAAAGACTCTCGCTATTGAACTTGAAGATGGGGGCCGGCGGGAACTAATCGTTGCCCCTCTCGAATCATCTCGTTCCAGCAGGGATGATGTGTCGATTCTCAACCATCTACTGAATAGCCAATTGCAACAAGGAGAATACGCCTATGTTGCTTTTCCAGAAAGCTCCGATGAATATCTACTCATTAAATACGGGAAGAATGAAGATATCGGAGATTCTGCGATTCGCGACATGCATCGAACAACTATTGCGCACGAGGTGCCTCTGAGAAATCGTCGCCTGGGTCAACTGAAGCCCCCGATACAATCTTCAGAGGACCCGCACGTCTTAGAGATATATTCTGTAGGTCTGAATAAAGATTCCCAGGATCTTATGGTGCTCTTGCTGATGGCCGTATTAAATAAGAATCTCGTTGTAAGGAAATTCCCCCTGAAAAATTCGGTAGATATACGTCTTCTGAAAAATGTGACTGAGCCTACAGAAAAGTGGCGTTTGACTATTTCCAACACATTTCTTGCAGGTGTTGTGATGGTGCTAACTGCGGTGTCCTCCATCGCCTGGAGCGGGATGCAGGATGGACGAACGCAAAATGCAGCGATAGTCCTTGCGATGGCTGCTGTCGTCTGGCTGATCGCGATTTTAGCGAAACGAACGGATAAACAACGACTACAAGAGCGTCTACGCCAAACCTTGTCACAGGTAAACTGGAAAGTGCCCTCCAGGGATTCCCTTACTTCGGTATTTACAATTCCCGCCTTCATTAAAGATCCGCTTTTGCGCCGCCGCATGGCGCAGCAGCAGGCCGCGCTCCTCTCCCGCGCCAAGATCCTCGCCGCTGCCTAATTTCTGTCACGCCACTCCCTGGAGCGCATAATCTTGCCCAGACAATACAATTCAATCCACTTATTTCAGGAATGGGTGGGGGGAGTCTTTCCAGCGGGTGATCGTAACGTCTTGGTGGGTGAACGTTTCATTCCCTCCGTAAATTAAGCCAACACTCTTGCGGGAATTTTTTGTGATTTTAAGCCATTGCATGAGGCCCTGCAGCATGTCCGCACGAAAGGTTTTCCCGGATTTGATCTCTATGGCGTTGGGGCGCCCGGCGTTTTCGATAACCAAATCGACTTCATGTCCTGTGTTGTCGCGCCAAAACGTGAGATCGGGTTCCCGTCCATGGTGCAGGTATTCTTTCAGATAGTCGTCGATGATCGCGCATTCAAACAGCGCGCCGCGGATGGGATGCAAGGCGAGATGGGACACCTGTTGTATCCCAAGAAGGTGAGCCGCCAATCCCGTATCGTAGAAATAGAGTTTGGATGATTTGATTAGCCTTTTTCCGAAGTTATTGTGGTAGGGGGCTAGAAGAAAAATCACATAACTTGTCTCTAGGATAGAGATCCAATGACCGGCCGTGACATGGGAAATGCCGCAATCGTTGGCCAGATCGGATAAGTTCAACAATTGCCCCACCCGCGCGGCGCATAACTTCATAAATTTTCGAAATTGAAGAAGGTCTTTGACGTTAATCAATTGCCGGATATCGCGTTCCACATAGGTGCGTACATAATTCGAAAACCACGCAGAGGGTGTGAGAGCGCGGTCGTAAAGCGCGGGATACCCTCCGGCCAGAAGAAGTCCTTCGAGCGACGCCGGTTTCTTTTTTGTGCCTTTAAGCTCTGCCCACGATAAGGGGAGGAGTTGCAGAAGTCCCACTCGGCCCGCCAAGCTTTGCGTTACCTTCGAAAGAAGCCCAAATTGTTGCGAGCCCGTTAATATAAATTGTCCCATCCGACGCTTTTCATCAACGATTCTTTGAAGGTAAGAAAAGAGCTCGGGCGCGCGCTGGACTTCATCGAAAATAGCCCCTGAAGCATAATTTTCGAGAAACCCCCGCGGGTCTTCTGAGGCACGCTCGCGTGTGTCAATATCTTCCAGCGTGACGTACGGTTTTTTGGGGAAAAGAGCGCGGGCGAGCGTTGTTTTCCCTGATTGGCGGGGACCCGTGATGGCCAGTACCGGAAAGCCCCGGGCCAGGCGTCGGGCTGCTTTTGCGGCAGTTCGAGGAATCATGCACAAGAGTTTACACATTGAAAGAGCAACTTTCAATATGTAAATATTGGCTCATTGACTTGCCCTCTCGGGATGAAACTACTTTAATTCATGCATGCGACTCTTATTTCTGGGCGAAGGCGATCTCTCCGGGCCGGCGCGGTACCTTGCGGCGATATTGACCTATGCGGGGATTTCATTTGATCACCGGGGGGATCGGCAGCCGATCCCTACCTCCTGGCTTTCTCGCCCCTACGACAGCATCCTCCTTTCCGATTATCGGCATGCCAGTTTTTCAAAAAAGACGGAAAACTGGGTGGTGAACCGTGTCCATGCGGGCACGGGACTTCTCATGATTGGAGGTTGGGCGTCATTTACGGGCCTTGTGGGACGCTACGGGGGAACCGCGATTGAGAAGCTACTCCCCGTTTCCTGCCTGAGGCCGGACGATCGCGTGAATCGTGCGAGTGTGGTCGATGCGCCTGGGCGCCCGCTTATTTGCGGCTATCATCGGGTAAAATTGAAGCCGGGGTCCAAGGTACGGCTTTCTCACCGGGATCTGACGTTTAAGCAGGGCCAACCGCGTATGGGCCTACCGAAACCTTTGTGGGTGACAGGCCAAGCTGGGCGGGGCCGAACCGCGGCTTTTCTTACGGATTGTGCGCCGCATTGGGCGGGGAGCCTTGTCGATTGGGGCCGACGTCGCATAACGGTGGAGGTAGCAAAGAACGTGCGAGTGGAAACAGGCGATAGGTTTCTCCAGTTTTTTACAAAACTCATCCGCTGGACAGCCCGCGGCGCTGCATTGCTTGTGCTGCTGAGTGCTTTCACGAGATCGGCAGCGGCTCGTACGGACCTTTCCGCAAATCCTGACTTTTTCTTAAGTGGCTGGATGCCCTATTGGGATACGACCCGTGCAGAAAAAGTGGTCGATCTTTATGGACAACAACTTCATGAAATCTGCGTCTTCGGGTATCAGTTCCGTGAAGATGGAACGGTGGTGCCTGCAGACCCCTGGGTGAAGCGGCAAGTCAAACATCTCAAATCTCTGCCCTCCAAAGCGACCCCGCCGCGGATTTTGATCACGGTCGTTAACGATCTCTCCGATAAGATGAAGGATCCCGACATTGTGCACCGCGTCTTGTCGAATAATGTGGCCCGTAAGTTGCACATCCGGCAGTTGGTGGCCATTGCCAAAGAGGCCGATGGTCTGGAAATTGATTATGAAAAAGTCCGGGAGAGCGATCGCGCTGCCTTCACCAAGTTTATTCAGGAGTTATCTGCGGAGCTGCATGCCAACCGCTTATGGCTGACGGTCGTGGTTGAGCCGAAAACAAAGCCGGAGGGGGGAATTGATTGGACGGCGATCGGGGCGGCCGCTGATGAGGTCAAGATTATGGCGTATTACTATCACTACCCCGGCGGAGATCCCGGACCGACAGCAACAGTTGCGAATTTAGAAGCCCAGGTGGCCTATGCCATCACTGAAGTTCCCAAGCAAAAACTATCCATTGCTCTGAGTCTTTACGGACATTCCTGGCCGCAGGGGGGTACCGGCTCCCAAGTCGACCCTGCGCAGGCGCTAGACCTTGCCAGACGATTTCATGCTAAAGTTGAGCGCGACCGGGACAGCCAGTGTCAGCATTTTCTGTATATGGATCCGAAGGGATTTTTACGTGATGTGTGGATGGAAGATGCAACGAGTATCCGCGTGAAGATCGAGGCGCTTGCACGTTTGGGGATACCGCGCGTAAGTCTCTGGCATCTGGGTGCGGCCGAGAAAATTTTTAAAGAGTAGGTCTAGAACCGGTACAGCAGGTTTAAGACAAAATTCCGTCGGTTGTACGTAGGAGTTGTCGTTAACCCAAACGCCGGAGTCACTTCCAGACGATCCTGCCAGCGCACCGTAAATCCCGCTTCCATATCGTGAACGAATTCCGCTTTCGTGCTTCGTTCGCTACCAAACCCTGGTAAATAGCGTGCATAGGCGCGGAACGGTCGAGTCCGGTCGGTGGAGTATTCTGCACCGATTTGGTTGACGAGCAGCGTTTGCGGGCTGTAATAGTTGGTGCTGACACTGTTCATGTTGTCATAGGTGAAGCGATAGACGGTACGGATGTTGTAGTTTTCCAATAGACGCTGAGAGACCTGGAATTCGCCCGAAAAGCGGTTGTTTCCATCGGATAAGTCTGCGGCAAACCCTTTGCCGGACACGCGTGTCCAATTCTCCATGTCCTGCCACATGAGCCATAGCCGGCCGTAGTTTTGGATCACGTTATTATTCATGGCCAGAGCGGTTTCATAAATGGCTCGCCCGCCTTCCACTTCAGTCGTAAAGTCGTCGGTCCAGCGTGAGTGCAGTCGTCCGAACGCAGAATAGGTGCTGTCGACCTGCTCGTTAAAGGTGTGCCAGAGGGCCTGTCCGGTAAAGGAATGATAGAGACCTAGTTTCTGCACGATGCCTAACCCGCCAAAGTTATCGGTAATGGTTGAGCTGTTCTGTTCTTCGGCACTGGTGTACCCGTGGTGGAGTTGAATACGCGTGATTCCGCTGGAGCGCAGTTCGAGATCCTGATTAAAGCGGAATGCGGAGCGGTCTTTGCTGTCTTCCATGTATTCAAAGGTCGGCGACCAGACCATGCGACGTTGGGCATGCACGGCATCAAGCAGTCTCTGGGTGTTGGGGTCGGGGTTTATTTCATAGCTGCGTTGAGCCAAGTGTTCGGCCTTCTTGAGATCGCCCGAAGACAGACGGATACGTGCTTCGTCGGCTAAGAGGACAGCAGTCGAGGCACCGCTTTTACGTACTTGTCCAAACCATTCGTAGGCTTCGTGAAACCGTTCATCCCACGCTGCCTGGCTGAGCAGTCTGCGGTACATGAGTGTTTTGGGCTCATGGTCAATCAGAAAGCGGACGAGTTGTTCACCGGACCAATTTTGCTTCGGCTCGATACGGTTGGAAAGCATCGGGTCTTGTGTTTTGACATTCATTCCGTTGTGGGTCTGGCGGAAACAGGTACCAAAAAAGCGCCGCGCCATTCCAAGATTGAGGGGCGCTGCATCGGGAGAATTGGGAACGCCGTCTTGACCAAATTCACCTTCCGGGAAGGCGTAGACGATGGGAGAATGTCCAAGGTTGTCCAGAATTTTCTTCTTTACACTGCGGTGATCGCTGGCAATGCGTTCCGCCCATTCCGTAGGCTCTTCCAAGCGTTTTTCTTTTTCCTTCCATTGTCGGTTTGCTAAAAAAAGTTCGCGATGGCCTTCAAAGTCGACGGGAACAGTCTGGTGGGCCTGGTCCCCGTGCGCTTGAATTTCCCAGCGTCCTGTATTGCGATATTGATTGAGAAGGCCCCAGTTGGCATACCCGGGGAGGTTGCGTTCCACGTTGGCCATAATCGCAAACATTGTGGCTTTCATGCCGTACTTTTCCAGAACAGGGTCGGCAAAACGGAAGCTGTCGAGGCGACCATCGTCAAAGGTAATCACGATGGGTTTGTTCGGCAGTTCATGTTGCCAGCGGATCCAGCCGTCGAGTTGTTCAGTGGTAATTGGGGTATAGCCGGATTTATGCAAGGCTTCAATCTGGCCTTCAAATATTTTTGTTGTCATGTGAACAGAATAGGCCAAGAGAGCATCCCGTGTGAGCGGTGTGAGGCCGTGATAAAGCAAAACGGGGACGGCCGGCTCGGGATTTTCTTTGATCCAGTCGATCATCATGTGTTTGCTTTCCATGGGATGGCCGCTTTCATAGACATAGGAAGCTTCTTGAAGAAGCAGATGAGGACTGGTGGGATCGAGTTCACGAGCTTGGCGGATGATCCGTAGCGCTTGAACTGTTTTATGCTGCCCCGCAAGGACTTCGGCCAAGCCTTCCATGGCTCGGAAGGACCAGGGATTGAGTTTCAAAATGCGTTCATAGACTTTGATAGCGTCGTTAGGTTTTTTGAGTTCGATAAGGGCGTAGGCTTTTAAGAAGAGCGCCTCAGAGTTTGTTGGGTTTACGTTGAGCAGCCGGTTGGCTGTACGCAAACACTTCGGGAAATCCTTAATGCGATCGTAGGCATCAGCCAACTTCAGGAGACGGGGTTCTTCTTCTACTACAAATTCCGAGAGATGACTTTCAAGCAATTTCGTAACGCTTGCATAGTCTTCGCGGGCGATCGCTTCGTCTGTTAAGAAATCGAGAGCTGGCCAGTAGCCGGGATTGGTGCTGATAATGGAATGCAGCTTGTCGAGCGCCTTGTCCCATTGACCGTCATAGTAAAGGGATTTCGCTGCCTGGAACTGCAACGCAAGATTTTCGGGAAATCGACGAGCGGCACTGGACCAGGTCGCCGCTGCTTGACCATAGAGTCCTTGGCGAAATTGAGCTTCACCCAGGCGGGTGTAGGCATCCGGGCGTCCGCCCAGATTTTTGTCGACTTCCTGAAGTTCTTCAATCGAGGCCTGATAGTTGCGGGCTTCCAGATGCAACCGACCGACAAGGTTGCGTAGTTCGGGATCATTCGGGACCAACGCCAGGCTTTTCTGGAACGCTTCCAGCGCTTGTTCTTTGTGGCCTGCCGAGAGTTCCGAACGTCCGAGAAGGTTCCAGGCTTCCACATCGTTGCGTGCCAATTCGGTGACGCGCCGGGCGATCTGCGCGGTTTCGCTGTAGCGCTTCGCGCGCCAGAGTGCCCACATGTAGTCTTTGAGGGTGTCGACATCTTTGGGTTGGAGAAGAACGATTTGGCGGTAGACGTCACAGGCTTCATCAAAATTTCCAGCGCGAATAAGACTGGTGGCTTGTTCTCTCAGCCGGGAAGTTTCATCGGGTCCTGCAATAGCTCCTGTAGGAAGAAGCAGGACAAGGCATAAGAGGATAGAGATGCTTGGCGAAAAAAGACGAGTGATATTTTTCATAGGGGTTTTTATGGGTTAGGAGTTGTAGTATGCGGCGTGAAGATGAGGCGGATGGCGTCCGCCGTCGCTGTGCCGCGAATTTTTTCGTACGTCATGAGTTCTACGATGCTTTTGGATGAGGCCAGAGGAAGATTAGAAATAGTTCCTAAATCCTGCCCTTGCAACGTCAAATACATTTTGGTGCCTTCCAGACGAAGTTCCATCGTGGTGTGGCGCGCGCGGTTCATTGTCCAGTCGAAACTGGCACGCGGTTTACGCTCGTGATTGGATTCGATTTCGACCAGCACTTTGTCTTCGGTCAGACCAATACGGATGCTTTCGCCTTTTTCTTTATCCGAGCGTAGCATGAGCCAGAACTCTCCGCTAGTCGGGACATAATCGAGCTGCAGTAAGTAGTCGGTAATCCCTTTTGTTCCGGTCCAGGCGACATATCCCGCACGCTTGTCTTCGGGGGCTTTTAAGGCAAAAGGAGGATTCACGGAAGAGGGGCGACTGTCCACTATGCCCAAGAGTCGGTCGCCCGCCTGGCGGACCGTGAGTTCGGACGTTCCTTGCGGAGGGATTTCGCTTAACAGGCGGTTCACAAATTCCTGGCTGTCCCAATTGATTTTGGCATACAGCCGTTTCAGTCCCTGAAATGAAACAGAATCGTTTAGGGATTGGCCCCATGTGGTTTCGTCCCAGGCGGGATTGATGGAGTCCCCAAAGGTCATCGGTGTTTGGGAGTTGAGAAGGGCCAGCGATTTGTCGTGATAGGCTCCCACATCCCAATATTTGGAACGCTTCATCCAGTAAAGACTGTAATTGCTGAGAAAGCGGCGGTCTCCTTGCTGGAAATTAGCTGGAATAGTCCAAACGGCGGGAGTTTTGGTGCGCGACAAAATAGATGATGCCGCTTCATAGGTATGCCGGTAGGCCGGATCAAAAAGAAGAACGATGGTCTTAGGGGCTAGACGATGCCCTTGCCGGAGCGTCTCGTAGACATCGGATAGGCGTTTCACTTGATACCCTTCGTGTTTGAGCGCATCCAGCCAGCTGGAGAGGCGACGCTGATAAAACTGCACTTCCTTCGTTGTGTAGGGGGCTTCCGGGAGTTTAATGACTTGAAACCAGTTGACGGTGGTGGCCAACGGTATGGGGGGAGCGGCTTCTGGGGCTGTGTCGCGCAAAAGGACATGCGGGCGCCATTGGTACCAGAACCAGGGGGTAAACCCAATAATCAGAAAGACCGCGACCGACAATAGGCGGCTCTGTTTTTCAGAAACAGCGGTCGAGGGCGTGGACATTAGCGCGTACCCCAGTGATTGCGTGAAGCCGTAGCGATCGCATAGTACGTTTGCCAGGACAAGAAGCCCACATACAAGAAGGTAAAAATCAGGCTGTGGTACCAGTAGCGTGAGCGCGTATGGTAGTAGAACAAACAAGCCAGGAAAACGTTGACCAGTGCAAGGCCGGCGACGTAGGGCCACGCATTGGCCGCTGTAAACGCTGGAATGAAGATCAGTGCGCGCAGCGCAACAAGCGGGGATAAGAGTGTCAGGACGATCCCGAAATAATAGGGGAGCGCGGCGAGAGGATGTTTCTTGTACATGATCTGGACGGCGACCAGCGTCTCGCGTGCCCAGGATTTCTTCCAGCGCAGTTGTTGGCGGAAGAACACCTTCCAGGTGGCAGGGACATACGTGCGCACGATGGCCCCGTTGTGGAAAAGCACTTTGTATTTGCGAAGGATAAAGTTGGTGAGGCTGCGGTCGTCTCCGAACGTGGCTTTAGTGCCCAGAAAAGTTTGATGTTCCCAAGCGTCGAGAACGTTGAGTACGGCTTCCTTACGGTAGGCGGAGAACGGGCCGGGACAGCAGCTGACGGCATCAAAAACACTTTCAGCCGCTTTCATAATGCGCTGAGACACATAGTATCGGACCGATTCCATCTTGGAGATCAGGTTGCCATCTTCCACAATGACCATGCAGTGGCCGGCTACCGCGCCTACTTTTTTATCGACAAACGGCTGAACCAGTCGGTAGACGCCTTCAGAATCAATGAAGCTGTCAGAATCAATATAGACCAGGATGTCGCCTTTGGCTCGGCGTGCGCCTAGGGCCATGGCGTGGCGCTTCCCGCGGTTTTCCGGGAAGCGGAAAATGCTCAGGAGAGGATATTCCTTTTGAAGTGGTTGCAGGACATCCCACGTTTTATCGGTAGACCCGTCATCCACCACCAGAACTTCGAGTTGTTCTTTGGGGTAGCGCGCCGCAAAGCAGTGACGCACTGTTTCAGCGATATGGGCTTCTTCATTTTTGGCGGCCACAATAATCGTTACGGAGGGGGTAATTCCGTTATCCTTGGGTTCCCTATAAAAGAGTGAAAGCAGAACTTTTGAGAAAATGTAGATGCTGACCACTACGCTGTAGGCTTGAAAGAAGGGGGCATACCAAAACCACTGCAGGTTTCTTACCTTTAGGAAAAGGATGTTGGCTGCCAGCATGATAGCCGCCACGGCAATGGCCGCTCGCAAAAGCTTGGTGTTTTCGTGGGTTTGGGCTTCTTCTATCAGGGTATCAAACCGAATTCCATAGAGATTGGGTTGATTGGAAAGGGTCGGAGCGCGGACAATCGTACCGCGGACGGTGCAAATGGGGGATTCGGCTAAAGTCGATATATTTTTTGAGGATATATGCCAGCGGAGGGAGATGTGGTCGCCGATGCTCAGTAGAGAGCCTTTGGAAAGCTCAATACAGGCCCCTTTGGACCCGTAATCATGCAAAACAGCATCAAAAGAGCGAGATCCACGCCAGGTTTTGGCTTTGACTATGGCACTGGTCAGACAGCCCGCTCGGGAATAGCGGCGTTGGTCTTCAGGCCATGAAAGAGTGCCTTCCGAGGGGGAGGTCGATCCTGTGGGTGTTCCGCTCATAGTGTCTCCGTTGTAAAAGTGCCCCCCCTCCAGGGGTTTCCAATAGGGTGCCATACTGCGGTGTTAAATAAAATGGAGCTTAGGGCTAAATAAATACAACTGATAGACCTAGGAATTTTTTGGGTCTATCAGAGATTACTATGACATTAGGTTTGGGGTGTTGATTAGAAATGTCGGTGAATTCAGACCCAACGGTTCAGGAACCCCTCGCACGAATAGTATACTTTTTTTCACAAACAATTTGACCCGTTGCACAAAAATTCTGTAGACTTCACCCCGTAGTTATTCCCAATTTATTTAGAGAGGCAATTTCACTTTTCCGTGGTTCGTAATGGCTGATCCCACACCTGCACAACCTTCGACCTCCTCAGCGGCCCCTAGCCTCGTTGATCAAGAGATGTCGCGTCGCTCCTTCCTGAAATTTGGATGGGCAGCGTTTGTCGGTTTTCTGGCGACCAGCGCGGGTTCAACCCTGCGATTTATTTTCCCCAATGTGTTGTATGAGCCCCCCGAAACGTTTAAAGCGGGGAAGCTAGAAGATTATTCGGAGGGTGTTTCCACCCGCTGGACCAAAGCACAGCGGGTCTGGATGATCCGTACCCCCCAGGGCATATACGCCATGTGGGCCCGGTGTACGCATCTGGGGTGTACCCCGAACTGGTTCCAGGCCGAAAACCGTTTTCGTTGTCCCTGTCACGGATCTAACTACACACCGCAGGGCGATGTCATTGCGGGCCCAGCGCCCAAACCGATGTATCGCTGTGCGATTCGCCTTCTGCCCTCTGGGGATATCCTTGTTGATAAAAGTATTTTGGAAAACCGCCCTGGTCTGCGCGATAAATCGCAATTCTTTGTTGCTTTAAACGGCTCCAGCAGCTCGGCGAAAGCATAAT
This sequence comes from uncultured Elusimicrobia bacterium, assembly GCA_964506645.1. Classification (GTDB taxonomy): domain Bacteria; phylum Elusimicrobiota; class Elusimicrobia; order 2-01-FULL-59-12; family 2-01-FULL-59-12; genus CAZDML01. The sequence goes on from CAZDML010000055.1 coordinate 11,114, forward strand.
CTTCCATGAAACTTCCTTTTAATTTGCCGCCGATTCCCAAGCCTGAAGAACTCAAAAAACAGATCATCGATTCCCAGATCTGGCGTTCGATGTTCCGCGGCGGGGTGTGGAAAGATACACCGCGTGACCGCGCTCAACACATCCTGGGCAACGTTTGGCTTCACCTACATCCGTCCCGTGTTCGTAAACATGCCACAAAATTCACCTATACGTTCGGCTTGGGGGGGTTGTCCTTTTTCCTCTTTTTAGTTTTGACAGTCACTGGTATCTTGTTGATGTTCTACTATCGGCCGTCGGTCGATTTGGCTTACCGTGATATGAAGGACTTGGAATATGCCGTCAGCATGGGCTGGTTCATCCGTGCCATGCACCGTTGGGCGGCACATTCGATGGTGCTCATCGTCATTTTGCATATGGTTCGAGTCTTTTTAACGGGTTCTTATAAATCACCACGCGAGTTCAATTGGGCGATCGGTGTTATTCTTCTGGTCTTAACCCTACTCTTGTCGTTTACCGGATACCTGCTTCCCTGGGATCAACTGGCGCTCTGGGCGGTTACAGTCGGTACGAATATGGCGGCGGCTTCCCCCGGACTGGGGAACGAAGGTCCGTTTGCTCTCCTGACTCGTCATAATGATGTTCGTTTCGTTCTTTTGGGTGGCACAACCGTCGGCGCGAACACATTGCTTCGCTTTTACGTGCTTCATTGCGTGTTCGTCCCTGTGGTTGCTGGTGCGTTCATGATCGTCCACTTCTGGCGCGTCCGCAAAGATACGTTCTCAGGTCCGATCATTAAACCGGAAGAAATTCCCAATGATAAAGTCGATACCTGGCCACATCTTGTCGTTCGCGAATACATCGGAGCCATCTTGTGTTTAGTGGTGCTGTCTCTTTGGTCGCTTGTGATGAAAGCGCCACTCGAAGAGATTGCTAATCCGACAGTAACACCCAATCCTTCCAAAGCGCCCTGGTATTTCACAGGCTTACAGGAACTTCTCGTTTATTTTGACCCCTGGCTCGCTGGGGTTGTCCTACCGACACTGATTATGGTCGGACTCATGGCTATTCCTTATCTCGATCCGGATAAAAATCGTGGTGTGGGTCGTTACGATTTTAAGGCTCGCCCTTTTGCCATGATCAATTTCTTGTTTGGCCTCGGTATGTGGTTCGGTCTCATTGTGATTGGGAGCTTCTTGCGCGGCCCGAACTGGGATATTTATTGGCCCTGGGAAAGTTGGCACATTCACAAAGCGCCACCCCCTGCGACGTGGAGTTTGCCGTTGTGGGCAGGATTAGGGGTCTTGGTGCTTTATTTCGTTGGCGGTATGGTGCTTCCGCGTCTTGGAAAAGCAGATTTTGAATGGAAAAAAGCCTTAAAGACCGGTGCCTTTGTGCTGTTGGGTCTTGGCGCGTTCGTCCGAGTCATTGCACCGGTGCACTGGGATCAGGTGGGCTGGCTCATATTTTTTGGTTATGTCTACTACATCATGGGCATTCTCGTGCCGCGCCGTTATCTGGGCGGGCTCGATAAAGTGCGATATGCCATGACCATGCTGCTCACGCTGATGATGTTGGGCGTGCTTATGAAGATGGGGGTTCGTCTGGGTTTCCATATTAAGTACGTGCTCACCATCCCAGCCGTTAACTTTAATATCTAATGCTGAAACGACTTTTCCTCTGGGGCAACGTCATTCTTCTGGTGTTGATCGTCATCGCTTTTGCGATGGACCAATTCCGGCCGTGGATGCCGTATCAGAAAACATACCGCGCAATGCAGGTGGCTGAAGAACCTGATCCGCTCGTAAAAAAAAGCATCGCATCCCGCGGCATTGAAATTAAGCAGATCGTTACGCCTGACCTGGTCCAGGTTGACCGCTGCATCACTTGTCACCAGGGGATGGACTCGCTGAACACGCC
>CAZDML010000056.1:0-12792 GCA_964506645.1 uncultured Elusimicrobia bacterium
AAACGCCGCATCCAGCACGTCGTCACTTCCGGTTAGGCCTCCTGTGTGCGAGGCAGCCGCTTTAGCAGCCGACTCAGTCCGGCCGGCTTTGAGCACAATGATGGGTTTGGTCAGCGCTACTTCGCGCGCGGCGGATAGAAAGGACCGCGCATCTCCCACCGATTCCATATAAATCAGGATGCTTCGCGTGTTCGGGTCGTTGCCGAGGTAATCGATTAAATCGCCCCAGTCCACATCCAGCATCGATCCGATAGAAATAAAGTGGCTGAATCCTACTTGTTCCTGCCGGCTCCAATCGAGGACGGCCGTGCAGAGCGCGCCGCTCTGGCTGATAAAACCCACCGAGCCGGGAAGCGCAATCCCATGGGCAAAGGTCGCGTTAAAGCCGGTGATCGGGTTCATCACCCCCAGACAGTTTGGGCCGATGATGCGCATGCCGGACACTTGTGCGGTCTGCAGAATTTCTTTTTCAAGGGCTGCCCCGTCTTTGCCTGTTTCTTTAAACCCAGCAGAGATAATGATGGCCCCGGGCACTTTAAGGTCGGCGCATTCACGGACCAAGCTCGGCACCGTGGGTGCGGGCGTGACAATCACGGCGAGATCGGGTTTTTCCGGCATGGCATTGAGCGAGGGATAGGCTTTGATTCCCAGAACACTGGGCCGCCTGGGATTAATGGGATAGACTGTGCCGCCGAAAGGACTTTGGATGAGGTTTTCAACCAGCGTTCGTCCGACCGTTCCCGGGTTTTCGGTAGCGCCGATGACGGCGACGTGTTTTGGCGCAGAGAAGACATCCAGCGGTTGGGTGCGCCGATACAGAATTTCGCGGGCGATTTCAGATTTCGAGAAGGACATCGTTTAGTGTCGTGTTAGTGCAATCGTAACGTGGAAATGGTTTTTACAGGGTCCCTGCGGTGTGGATCCCTCACAGGCTTGCTGAATGTCTTGGCGGTTTTGGCGAGCCTGGAGCATCTGCCGCAAGTGGTCTCCCATAGAGAGCCCTTTGCCGGTACAGTCCGGGTTGTTGCAGTTAATGTATTCCCGTACGGTTAACGCGGTGAAACGTCGCAACCCTAGACCTTCGTTGCCGGGGCCTTGTTCCGTCACTTCGATATCGAGCGCCTTTATTTCTGGAAATGCTTCCTGAAATTGGAGCTTGTTTTCTTGCTGAAGGTGTGGGTCGCGGAAAATGGCGCCTTGTTTTTTCATGGACCTAGGAATTTTATGGGCCTTTTAGTCGCCCTGTTTTAGCCCTTGGTTCCCTTGTCCTCTTTCTCGACTGGCGACAGACTTCCGGTATGAAACGCCTGTGGATCATTGGACTACTGGCAGCGGGGGTTTCTCCGCTGGGAACGGCTTTCCCCTATTATACCGGGGACGAGCCCGGTCTGTATCGTCCTGTATCGCACTGCATCGATCTCAAAACGAAATGAAAAAACGCAATCCCCTCATCACAGGAAGTCTGCTGATGTGTCTGTCTGCGGCGCAGGCGGCAGGCCCGATTGTGACGGGGCGTCCGGAGTATCGCGAGCCAACGCTCGAGGCAGCACAGGCTGAGCGCAAGGCACTCACGGGCCCCAAGGCCGATCCTACCCAGCTCGCTCCTACCACAAAGTGGGTGGTTCTTCATTCAGAAAACGATGCACTTCTCAGAAAAAGAAAAGGGGCGCCCTGGACGTCCGTGGAAGAGATGGAAGATCTGGTTCGTCAATTTCTCAAAAATCAGGGACAGAGTCCAGACATTAAGATTCGCATTTTACGGCCCGCGGATTATCGGGCGGTCTATGGGAGCATGGGCAATCTCGAGCCAGAAAAAAGTGCCATGTCTGTCTTGACCTGGGTGAATTCCAATAGGGAGATCGTTTCCCAGGTCTTGAATATCAATCAGGATTACTGGATGCACGCGAATATGCTCTCCAATTCAAATGCTGCGAGCATGTTTTACTATTCCCTGCTGCACGAGATCGAACATATGAAGCGTTCCCCCAGCCGCCTGCTAACACGTCTTCCCGATCTCATGCCAGAATTTAAATCACTCTCGGAGTCGGACCAGCAAATGATCAATCAGCTCTTTCGAAAAGCATTATCAAGCATTGAAGAAGTACGGGCGGACAGCGAGGCAAAAAAGATCTACGAAAAGCTTTTTGGTGGGAAACCCTGCATGGATATGCAGCGGGGCATTCGACGCTATATGAATGACAATTTAAAAAACTATGAAAAAGCCATGGCAGCGATTCCAGAAATGTATCGCGATCGCTTGCGCGAACTGCTGCCCTTCCCTCAGGATCTACTCAATGAAATCAAAGGCCGAGCCAACCAGAGGCTGGGCCCGGATCGCCCTGAGGATCTCCTTCTGCTGACACCGGCACTTCCCCAAGTTATTCAGCCCGGGTAGATAGCCGCTCCTTCTGCGTAACCCGGAAGTAACATGTCTGACATGCCGTTGTAACATTGGCCCGCTAGACTTAAGGTATGAAAACCTTTGCCTATCAGATGGCCCGGCAGTTGCTGCAGCTTCCTTATCCTGGATTTTTTCCCATGGCGGCGCGGCTCATGCGCTGGTCGGGGAAAACGACGTTGGTGGCTCAGATGTATGAGTGGCCGGTAGGTCGGAAAACGGTGGGGCCGTTGTCGGTCGGGTTGCTTTATTCAGCGGCAATGACATCGGTTTCGTTTCGTCTGCTGCATCCCCGTGTTCAGATGCTGACGTTTGTTCAGGGAGAAACCCGCCTGTGTCAAAACCGGTACGACGCTCCCAGCCAGAGACTCCACAGCGTTTCTTCCACGGCCGGCTGAAGCCGTCCTTCCTGTCCGAGAAAATCAATCGTATCGAAACGTATATGCCTTGCTAAAACTCGCGCATCGACAAACCAATGGTTTGCAATCGGTCGCAGGGCCCCTGCGCCGGCCAGCCAGCCGTTGCCTTGGAGGGTGTCTTCTGTGCCTTTGCCGGTGAGATGCGTAAAGGCATAGCCTCCGATCAAGTAGGGCTCGGTTTTCCAGGCAGTTTTCCAGAAGAAGGGGTACACGCGGCCCATAATAAAACGGTCGGTCCAGACGAATTGTTCGTAGGCACGTGTCGTTGCGGTGTTGCTGACGGAAAGGCCGCTGCTGGAGGCGCTGGCCACGGGCTGACAACCCAGGCCGCCGTCGATTTCAAAGAGCGGATGTACGCGAATCCCGCCGCCCAGAATAAACTCAGCTCCTGGATGCAGCGAGAGATCGTCAGAACTGAACACGTTGGCCGCCAGCGATGTTTCCAGCATAAACCCATAACGGCGTTCGGCGGGAGGCAGGGGTTTAAACTCTTCGTAAATAATTTTCTCGACATCTTCGGTGCGCACGAGATGTTCTTTGGGGTCAAAGGGCGGGTTGCCGATGAGGATGCGGCGGCTGTTTTCTTTGAGGATTTTTCCTTTAAAAACAGTGCCGTCTTTCATGAGGATCTGGTCGGCTGCGGCGGAGAACCCCATGATGGGGATCAGGACGAGCGCCGGCAGGAGACGTTTCATGTTATTCAAAGCTACAGAGATATTCTGCGATGCCTTGTTCTACCGAAATTTCAAACGACGACTTGCCTGGGACCTTAAAGAAGGTACCGGGGCCGTAATCCGACCACTCCGATTGGCCTGCCAGCTTGACTTTGCACTGGCCGGCAACAATATCCATGCGCTCCGGTGCTTCGGTGTTGAATTTAAAGGTTCCTGGGTAAATAATCCCAACTGTTTTCTTGGTGCCATTTTGTAGAAACAGGCTGTGACTGACTACTTTCCCGTCGAAATAGACGTTGGCTTTCAGGGTGACCGAAACATTTTCAAATTTGTCAGAAATGGGCATAAAATCTCCTTTTGATAAAAGGTATTTTAACATACAATAGAGCCATCACCTGTTGGACCCCAGTCCCTGGGGTTATTTCTTCAAAAAGTCATCATTGTTGTAGGCTGTTTGCCTTTGAGTGCCACCATGGAGGATCCCATGAAACGCCGCTCTAAGTCCGGTTGCCGTTCTATGTCCCATCCCAAACGCCGCCATCGCAGTGTCCCCCTCTGTAAACAATACTGTAAACGCTTTGATGGCTGGCCTCTGCCCGTGGTTATTTCGGATCAACGGTTTGTTCCGCAATGCTGGAATTTAAAAGCGCGACAAATGTTTGGTGATAGTCAGTGGGATTCCATACGGGAGAGAATTGCCCATATGGCGGTATATATCACCCCTACCTCTAAAGACCGCCCGATCATGGAACGGCTGATGTCCGGCAGTCTAGATCCCTGGCATGAAGAAGAAATGATTTTACAGGATGGCCGGCGGATGTACTGTCGCTGGTCGAGCATCCCGCTGCGCGACAAAAAAGGCATGCTCATCGGTGCCATTTCCGTCGCTCAGGATATGACGGAACACCGTCGTTTGGAAGAAAAGCGACAGGAAAGCGAACGGCACTTTCGCATGTTGGCCGATAACGCACCGGTCATGATCTGGATGTCGGGTCCGGATTCTGAAGCGAGCTACTTTAACAAACCTTGGCTCGACTTCCGCGGTCATACGATGGAGCAGGAAATGGCGAAGAACGGCTGGGAAGAAGGCATTTATCCTTCCGATTTGGAGCGGTGTGTGGAAATATATCAGTCTGCTTTTGTCGCACAGCAGACCTATAAGATGGAGTACCGCCTGCGCCGCTACGACGGACAATACCGCTGGGTGTTTGAAAATGGGATCCCATTGTACGATCACGAGGGAAACTTTGCCGGGTTTATTGGGTCGTGCATTGATATTACTGACCAACGTCAGATGATGCAGGACTTAGAAAATTCCTATGCGCTACTTCGTGGGACGTTGGATTCCACAGCCGACGGAATTCTTGTGGTCGATGGCAAAGGCAAGATGGTGATTTTTAACAACCGTTTCGTGGAAATGTGGCGCCTGCCGCGGGAAATCCTGACCGCACGGGACGATAACCGAGCTCTTGCGTTTGTGAAGGATCAGCTCAAGGACCCGGAAAGTTTTATGGCGCGGGTGAACGATATGTACACCCACATGGAAGAAGTGCAGTTCGATAACATTGAATTTAAGGACGGACGAGTGTACGAACGCTATACCATTCCCTGCGTGATTAAAGGACGGATTATCGGGCGCGTGTGGAGCTTCCGAGATATTACGGCACGCTGTAATGGCACGCATACCGTCGAGCGCGCCACCGGCCTGCCGTCGGCAGAGGTGTCACCGGTGTTTCAGGTGCACTGATTTAGTCGTCGAAGCGCGCCCACAGGACGGTGTGATCGGAGGGGGCATCGGCCTGGCGGGGAGTGATATCCACTGCAACTTCTGCGCAGGTGTTTGCCATTTTCGATGTGGCTAGAATGTGATCAATTCTCCACCCCCGGTTGGCCGCCAGTGAGTTTGGCTGACGATAATCCCAGAACGTATACTGTACCTTGGTCGGGTAGTGCTTCCGAAAAACATCCGTAAACCCCCACGCTAACGTCTTCTGATACGCTGCTTTGGCATCCGCGTGAAAACACACGTGATCGAGATGCTTTTCCGGACTGTGCACGTCCAGGTCAGAAGGCGCCACGTTCATGTCGCCGCACCAGAGCACGGCGTCTTTTGGAGAAAAATTCTTTTGAAAGTAGCGCTGTAGACGTGCGTACCATTCCAGCTTGTAAGCGTATTTGGGCGAGTCAATCAGAAAACCTTGGGGAACGTAGGTGTTGACGACGCTGAATGTTTTGAAATCGGCGCGGGCCAGCCGCGGCTCATCCGCTTCGGGGCCATCGCCCAGGCCGTACGACACATGGTCTGGTTTTTCCCGGCTGAGAATGGCTACACCATTGTAGGCTTTCATCCCTCGGAAATTGATGACGTACCCGCTGCCGTCAAATGCCGCGATGGGAAATTCGCTGTCTTGGACTTTGGTTTCCTGCAGGCAGAGGACATCGGGGGCGTGAGTTTTCAGCCAGCCGAGAACAATCGGCAGGCGTTTACGAAGCGAGTTGACGTTGAAGGTGGCGAGCTTCAGGGGTATTTAACAAAACAGCCATAGGCTTTGGTTTGTGGCTGGCTGATGGGGCGGCCAGAGAGCCCTTCATCCAGGGCTTGCGCGACATAATTTTTGGACTGCGGAATATCGTTCGGGTTGGCAGACGGATGATCGTCGATGGCGCCCTGGTACACCAGTTTTCCTTCCGGATTAATGATGAACAGGTGCGGGGTCGATTTCGCGCCGTAAAGATGGCCGATCGTACCGCTCGGATCCAAGAGGGTTGCCGTGTTTTGCGCGCCCCGCTGCTGACGGTCGGCGGCCGCTTGAGGCGGTGTAATAAAGCCTTCCTTGCCGGCTGCGGACGAATCGATGGAAAACCAGATGACACCGCGCTGCGTATAGGCGCCCTGTAAGCGTTGCATGTTGCCCGGGACGTAATGCTTTTTCACGAACGGACACTGTGGATTAAACCATTCCAGCACCATCCAACGTCCTTTGTACGTGGCGGAACTGTATGTTTTTCCGTCGCTGCCGGAGAGGGAAAACTCCGGGGCCTTTTGTCCGATCGCGAGGTCGCTCCAAGCGGGGCTCGTGCAGCTGATAAGGGCAACGGCCGCTACGAGGGTGTGCAGGGCTTTCATCAGGACTCCTTACGGGTTATCGTGTGGGGGCTGCGTCATCGGCGGTGCGGACGCCGGTCACAAAATACTGCGTGTCCCCGAACGCTGACATCGGGATCCCACGGTGTTGTTCGTAGTGCAGCGAAACACGTTTGCCCAGCGTCTGTTCGATTTCCTGGGCGACACGGTCTTCGCGTACAGTAAATTCAAAAATCTGCGGCATGGCGCCGGGCAGGTTGGCCATGGCCAGTTCACCTTCCCAGGTTTTAAACATCCATCCTTTTTTAGAGATCTTCTGTACAAAGCCCGAGCGTTCACCGTGAGCGTACACATAGGTGAGCGTAGCCCAGGTCCAGAGTGCAAAAAGCAGAACGGGAGTGAGCAGAATGCTCAGCAGCCAGGTTTTCCAGGGAAACGGTTTGCGGGGTTCAAGTTCGACCGTCATGGGATCATTTTAGCTTTTTGGTGACGCGTGCGAACACGTTGTCCCTGTGCGATGTCCCAGCGCGTCACGGCCTCTTCGATCATGACGAGCGCGCCCTTTTGCCATTGGTAGGTCCACTGCGTATCAGTTTCCAGTCCATCTTGATCAAAGTCGATGGCCGTGCTTTTCAAGAGGCGAGCGCCGGCATCCCAGGCGAGCCCGGGCAGATGGCTAAGTTCTTCGTGATAGACAAAGTGGGCGGATGCAGGCTCGTAGAGCCAGAAGTGGTCGGTCTCACTACAGAAGCGAGACTCGTAGCAGAGCGCATTGGAAACGATCAAGTCGCGATACCCGTCAAAGTTGATGTCATCGGTGCGCAAGACGACTTGGCGCGTATCGCTAACGCGGACCAGCACGTCCTGGTGCAGCACAGCGGTATCGGCGGCCTCAAGCAGGATTCGGATGCGGGCACCCTCTTCGCCTTTGGGGGTCGGTGTTTTTTCCAAGATGGCATAGAGCGGGGGGAGTTTGTCGTTGATAGGAATGCGGCAACGACGGATTTCGCGCAGGTGCAGCGATTCAAATTCCGGTGAAAGCGCCATCCGGCAAAGCACAGAATCGGTCGAAGGCCCCGCCTCTGTCGCAAACAGGGCGGTTGCCATGAACAGAGGCAGGAACAGCTCCGCCAGTGCGAAGTGACAATTACGCTTCGAGGTCTTTATCTTCTTCTTTGTCCTTTCGAATGAAATACACCGAACCGATCACGCCCAGAAGGACGACCACGACAACGATCGCCAGGGTGGAATGCATCGCTTCACTGTCTTGCAAATGGCCCGCTTTGGCTTTGCTTTCTTCCAGTTTTTGATCGGCGGCTGGAGCCACGGCACTGTCGGCATGCACGCGCGGGATGGGTGTCAGGACCGTCAGCCCGGCGGTCAGCGGCAGCATGAGAATCCACGACGTCTTTGGGATATTCATGACAACCTCCTTAAGGTCCGCCCTAAGTATGCCCCTTTTTGGGGCGCTTGGGTAGGGGTGAAAATGCAGGTTAAAACGTGTTTAGTTGCGGTGCGGGGCGGGGGTCGTTTCTTCGACGGAGCCGTCTGGTCGGAGTTTAAACGTTCGAATGGGGGAATAGGGAGACGGGTCCTGGGCGAGGAGATCCCGGCGTTCCGGGAAGGCCGTTCCGTACTGGAGAAAGTTTTTTCGGGCTTGCTCGAGCGTGACGTTCTCGTTGGGGCTGTCTTCCACGAGGTCGCCGGCGGTGGCCGTGTCCGAGCCATCGTCCTGCCACCAACAGACCAGGCAGATCTCGGCTTCCCCTCGGGTGGTGAGTGTGCTGTAACCGCAGCAAGGACAGGCGCGGTCTAGATCAGACGGGCCAAACGGCGGAAGCGCTCCCATACGTTAGTACTGTGGAATGCTGGGGTCGATGTCGGTCGACCAGGCGTCGATGCCGCCAGCCAGGTTCATGACATTGGTAAATCCTTTGGCACGCAAATAACCGCAGGCTTGCATGCTGCGAAAGCCGTGATGGCAATGCACGATGATCGGTGTGTCTTTGGGCCAGGCGAGCACCTGATCCATGACCTCTTGTGTGTTCACAAGTAGGGCTTCTTTAATTTTGGCTGTCTGGACTTCCTCATCGGTGCGGACATCGATCAGTTTGGCATTGGAATGGGTTTTTAAAAATTCTACAGCTTGCGTGGGCAGGAGTTCGGGAATACTCATGGACGGCGTTTAGTAGCGGGGAATTTTAGGATCGGCCTTTTGCGACCAGGCGTCGATGCCGCCAGAGATGGTCATGACATTTTTAAAACTCCGACTGCGCAGGAAACTGCCGGCTTTTCGGCTGTCGATCCCCTTGTGGCAGTACAGCAAAATCGGAGTGCTTTTGGGCCAGGCCAGCATTTTGCGTAGGGTGGTGTTGTCGTTCACGAGAATCGCGCCTTTGATACTTCCGCGGCGGTATTCTTCATCGGTGCGGACATCGACCAGCTTAATGCTCGGATCGCTCTTGAGGATGGCGGCGGCTTCTTCGGCGGATATTTCAGGAACTTTCATGGCGCTATTCTACTTTTTTTGCAGCTGGCGGATAATCGGTATAGCCTTTGGGGTCAAACGTGTAATACGTGGCGGGATCCGACGGCGCCAGCGGAAGCTGGTCTTTAAGCCGGCGTGGTAAATCGGGATTGCTGATAAATGGGCGAGCAAACGCTACGGCATCCGCCTGGCCTTCGGCAATGACTTTTTCCGCTTTGGCCGCATCGTATTCCCCGCAGACTATCAAAGCGCCTTGAAACAGAGTGCGGAAGTACGCAGTTGGTACTTCCATGCCGCCGTGACGCAGATCCGCTTCCATCGCTTCAACCAAATGCAGATAAGCAATTTCCAAAGCGTCGAGTTTTTCAATGGCGACGCTGAACGTGGCCTTCGGATCAGAGTCTTTCATGTCATTGAAAGTGCCGCAGGGAGACAAGCGGACGCCAACGCGGTCGGCCCCCCAGACGCCGATGACAGCTTCAGTGACTTCCACGAGAAACCGGCTGCGGTTTTCGGCTGAGCCGCCGTAGACGTCCGTTCGCTGATTGCTTCCATCGCGTAAAAATTGATCGATCAAATAGCCGTTGGCCCCATGAATTTCGACCCCGTCAAACCCGGCTGCTTTCGCACGTTCGGCCCCTCGGCGGAAGTCCGCCACAATATCGGCAATCTCGGTAATGTCGAGCGCACGCGGTGTGACATAGGGTTTCATCCCCTGGGGTGTATAGAGTTGCCCCTGAGGTGCCATGGCGGAAGGGGCCACCGGTAGAGCTTCATGGGCTTGAAAGAGCGGATGGGAAATCCGCCCGCAATGCCACAACTGCAGAACGATATGCCCCCCCGCAGCGTGAACCGCTTTGGTAATTTGCTTCCACCCCTGCACTTGCTCGTCGGAATAAATGCCGGGGGTGTTTGGATAGCCAATGCCCTGAACGGACACCACAGTCGCTTCGGTGATGAGCAGTCCGGCCGTCGCGCGCTGTTCGTAATAGGTTGCCATGACCGGCGTGGGCACACGGTTTTCTCCGGCCCGGCAGCGTGTCATCGGTGCCATGACGATACGGTTAGACAGTTTTAAGGGTCCGATACGGCAGGTGTCAAAAAGGGAGGATATTTTCATAGAGTTCATTATACGCGACGCTGGCGCTCACACTGCAATTCTTTGGAAATATTCAGTGGGCGGATAGGAGCTTATGCGCCTTCGACAATGCGCAGATCGCGTTCGGCGCCATTGCCCAGGGCTTTGAGGGCGGCTTGATAAGCGGGGCTGTCGTGTGCGGCAACGGCCTGGGTGACACTGTCAAATTCGATCATAACGACCCGACCGGGGATGCCGGCTTCGTAGACCTTTGCGGCTTCGCCGCGTACGAGAAAACGCCCGCCGGCGGCAGTAATCGCCGGGCCTGCGAGTTTTTTGTAAGCCTCCATCTTGGCCGGGTCGTTGACCTTGCGGTAGAGGGTAATCCAGTAGCCTTTTGCCATGGGGGTATTCTACTTTTTTGATCCTGGTACAACGGAGAAGCGCGATGATTTTTTTGGCGGAGGGTTGTTTAGCGAATGAGTGCGAATTTGCCCTTGGTGTGCTGTCCCTGCGCATCGGTGACGACGTAAAGATACAGTCCGCTCGCTGCCTTGTCCCCTTCTGAGGTTGTGAGATCCCAAACGGCCGATCCGCTGCTTGCGGCTAACGACTGCACGTGATGACCAGAAACGGTAAAAATTTTAACGGTGCTGCCGTCTGTCAATGAATCAAATGTGAGTGGGCGACCGCTGTGTATATCGATACGCCAGGGATTAGGGTAGACGCGTATATTGTTGAGATCCGCAGCCACAATTGAAATGTGTGCTTGTGCGTTGGCGAGCGACTGACTTTGTGTGTTCAATGCAGACACGATGAGTTGGTAGGCTCCAAAAGGAAGAGTGGCAAGCGATTGTAAGTTGAGTGAAGGTGCGGCCGTGGACAGGCTGTAGGCACTGCCCGCATTGCCTGCTTTGGCAGGACTGTGTGCGAGGACTCCCGCTCCTGCAGATGGGGTCAAGCCCCACAAGTAGGAGACAGTTCCTGACGGCGCATTGGTAACAGTAATTGTGTCGGAGCGCTTGTATGTGGATGCAAGTTTCACAAAATCAAAGGAGCCACTATTGCCGCCCCCGCCTCCGCCGCCGCTGCCTCCGGACGAATTAGAAACCGTAAGTACGGCGTTCGCACTCGTGACAGATCCTACAGAGTTCGAGACGGTGACCGTGAACACAGCGCCGTTGTCTGTTGAAGAAACCGCAGGGGTTGTATAGGAGGGCCCACTGGCACCCGCAATGGCCGTGCCGTTTTTCTTCCAGACGTAAATCAAAGGAGATGTGCCATTGGCCGCGACATTGAACGTGGCTTGAGCGCCAAGTCCAACGGTTTGGTTCGTAGGTTGCGCGCTAATCGTTGGTGCCTGAGAGGTTTGAATGGGCGGAGGAGGCGGGGGGGTAAGAAAACTGCCGCATACGAGATTCGATCCCCACCCGGCGGCCGGACCGCTAGGCGATGGGTGGTAATTGGCATCCAGTTGCGGGTCCAGTACTTCTACCGTATTTTTTCCATTAATCACTGCATTGGAGGTTCGGTTGGGCCAGGAGTCCAGCGGAAGCGCCGGCCAAACAAGGGTTCGGGTGCCTAAATTAAGATTACCGCTGTCGGTCAGCCACACCATAGCCGTTGCCGGTGTTTGACCATTGGGGAGAATCGCATAAGCATTATTAGAGACTGTGGCTGTTTGAGTTAAAGAGGTCAAATCAAACATGGCGGTATAAAACGAGTAGGTCTTATCGGTTCTTGAGACAAGCACATTGTTTGTGAATGTCAAATTCTTGCGTTGGGGATCCGTCGCGGGGTTGGCCAGCCATTCGTATCCATAGTGGACCAGTTTTACCGCTTGATTGTTGCCCGTGACCAGCGTGTTGTGGTCGACGACATCATGCAGTCCATACGTTGGATCTTGCCCCATGGCTGTGTTTTCCTGAAATTCCACCAAATCCAGTTGACGCTGTGCTCCCTCGATATAGTTGTTATAGATGTACTCTTTGTTGGAACGCGATTTTAAATTTCCGCCGGGACTTCCAACACGCGTGGGGCCAAAGCAACTGTTGGTGACCGTGAGGCCATTTACTTCCACATACGCATTGTGAGTAAATTTCACACCGGGGATATACGGGTTGGAGTTGCCCCAGATCCGGCAACGATCAATGGTGAGATCATGATTGTCTCGTCCCCCGCTGACAAAGATGCCGTTCGAGGAGTCATGCATCCAGCAGTTGCGTATAGTGAAATGATTAGCGCCAATTACATAAACGGCAGCCCCTTCCCACGCCCATTGTCGCGTGGTGTTGTCCCAGGCCGTGTAGGTGGCTGGGGTGGCATCACTTTCCCGGTAGGCATTCATAAATTCCAAGCCGTCAATCACAATGTAGTCAACCTGGCCTGGCCATTTCGTGGGATTCCAAAGTGTCCACAAGCCGCTGTCTTCCACCGGGCGATAGGTGATGACAAATTGCGCGTTGGTCGTAGCGTTACGGCCGTCGATTTGAGGCAGTTCGCCGCCAGGTCCTTGAACGCCGATAAAGCAAATGGGCGCGCTTGATGTTCCGGATTGGGAGATGAGAACTTTTTCTTTGTAGGGTGTATTGCGCCAGTGAATATAGACCGCGTCCCCCGGCTTTAAGGTGCTGATGGGAACATCGCCAAT
>CAZDML010000057.1:0-12627 GCA_964506645.1 uncultured Elusimicrobia bacterium
TTTGACCATCTTATCTGGGCGCAGGTCATTCTGGATGTGTCAAAAACGCGGCACATGGCTGAGATTGTGATTCATGCCTCAGGCAAGACGTTAACCGCGAAAGAAGAAGGCGGCGATCTTTACGCCGCAATTGACCTGGCCAGCGACAAAATTGATGAGCAGCTCCGCCGCATGAAAGACCGCCAACGCACCCATCGTGACGTGCGCCATCGCCGCAGCGTTGGCAATGCACCGCCGGCCTGGGCCGCCATGGGGCTGCCGGTATCGAGTGTGGAGGAAATGCCGGATTACCGGATTTCCAGCGTTCGCGTGATGCGTCTGGTCCCACAGACAGTATCGGAAGCTATCAGTGCGATGGAGCTCTCGGATAGCGCGCATTGGATTTTTGTAAACAGTGAGAACAATCGAGCCACCGTCATTTATCGGAAACCGGACAAGACGTACGGGGTCGTCGAGTCCATAATTTAAGAGGAGGCAGGACGTATGTTAGCCAATCAAGAAGAACAGTGGGAAAAAATGAAGATCGTTGATTTTTTGACGTCTTCTGCCGTTGTCATCGACCTCGCCGCGACAAACAAAAAAGCGGTTTTGGAAGAACTTGCAGGGCTCTTGGCCAAGGAAAATAAAATTTCTGATGCCAAAGGCGTTGTGGATGTTCTTATGGAACGTGAAAAACTCGGATCGACAGGGATCGGGCAGGGGATCGCCATTCCACATGCCAAGACAGACAAGGCACAACAGCTCACCGCCGCTTTCGGTTTATCGCGGCGCGGTGTTGCGTTTGATGCGCTAGACGGAGAATCTGTACATATTTTCTTTCTGCTCGTTGCGCCGCCCCACGCGGCCGGTGCGCACCTGAAGGCTCTGGCGCGAATTTCACGCCTGCTCAAGGATAAGTTCTTCCGTCAGGCTTTGCGTGAAGTCAAAGACGTGAATGAAGTGCTGAAAATTATTCGCAAGGAAGATCAGTAAACAATGGCTACGCTCCTGGTTGCAGACATCTTAAAAGAAATGCAGGGCGACTTGGAATTGGCGCTCCTGGCTGGCCAAGCCGGTCTGCGCCGGCAGGTCACGGTCTCGGAAATTAACCGACCGGGCCTTGCGCTCAGTGGGTATATTGATTATTTCCCGTCAGAGCGCGTGCAGATTATGGGACTGGGAGAACATACCTACCTCTCAACGATGTCTTCAAGCCAGCGGATGGAGATGCTGACCAAGGTGTTTCAGCATAAAAACATTCCTTGTGTTGTGCTCACGCGCGGCATTAAGCCGCACCCCGAAGTGATTAAAGCCGCGGATAAGTTCAAACTGCCGATCCTGCGGTCCGGGCTGACCACAGCGCATCTGATTGGTGAATTGACGGTGTTCATGGAAGGCAAGCTGGCCCCAACGACCACTGTCCACGGCGTGTTGATGAACGTCTACGGGTTGGGCGTGATGCTTGTTGGCGATTCCGGTATTGGAAAGTCAGAGTGTGCGCTGGAACTGATTAAGCGGGGACATATGCTGGTGGCCGACGATGTCGTTGAAATTAAACATCGCCTGGGAGGCGTTTTATGGGGGACCGGCGCTGAGCTTATTCGTCATCACATGGAACTGCGCGGTGTTGGCATTATTGATGTGCAGAAAATTTTTGGTGTTAGCAGCATTCTTGACCGTACTCGGATTGAATTAATCATCCGTCTGGAGGATTGGAAGCAGCAAGTGGAATACGACCGTGTCGGGCTTGCCGAACAGACAACGTCTATTCTCGGTGTGCGGGTTCCAGAAATTGTCATGCCGGTACGGCCGGGACGGAACCTTGCGGTGCTAGTCGAAGTGGCCACGCTCAACCAACGGCTCAAGTACCGAGGGCAATTTACAGCGAAAGAATTTAACAGCAAATTGATTGCGATGATGGCCAAGGGGCGTCGTAAAAATAAAAAGAGCTAGGACTCTCCCATGAAACGCGAAAAAGTGACTTTCTGGATTGTGACGGGAATGTCGGGTGCAGGAAAATCCCAGGCGATTAATTGCTTTGAAGATTTTGGATTTTACTGTGTCGACAACCTGCCCGTCGCTCTCTTGCCGAGGATGGCCGAGCTGTGCTCGCACGGCGGACGGCCCCTCCAGCGTGTTGCGCTCGGGATTGATATCCGTGAGCGCGGCTTTCTGCGTGATTTCTTCAGCACCATCGAAGCGTTAAAGAAACAAGGAGTTAACTGTCGTATTATTTTTCTCGATGCCAGCGACGAGACCCTGTATCGCCGGTTTTCCGAGACGCGCCGCCGTCATCCGCTGCGTTCCAGCGTGAGAGAAGGGGTCGCCGAAGAACGGCGCCGGCTCCTGAAGATTAAAGAAGCCGCAGACAAGATCATCGATACCTCCAACTGGACGTTTTCTGAGTTAAAAGAAATGATCGCCAGTCTTCTGGACCGACCGGCGCGCGGGATGCAGGTCACGGTGGTGTCGTTTGGCTATAAGTACGGTATTCCCGTGGACGCCGATATTGTCTGGGACGTGAGGTTTCTCCCGAATCCCAACTATGTGCCTCGCCTGCGTTTTAAAACGGGGCAGCAGAAGCCGGTTCAGCGCTACGTTCTCTCCATGCCGTTGGCGCAAAAGTTCAAAAAGAAGTTTTTTAGTCTTGTGGAAGAAGCACTCCCACATTATGTCCATGAAGGAAAAAGTTATCTAACGGTGGCGGTCGGTTGCACCGGCGGCCGGCACCGATCGGTCGTCATGGCCGATGCGCTTAAGAAATTCCTGGGCCATCAAGGGTTTCAGGTGCGGCTGCATCACCGCGATGTGGAAAGGATGATTCACGGATGATCGGTATTCTCATTGTCACGCACGGTTTTTTCGGACAGGAGCTGCTTCAAACGGCGCAAAATATTGTGGGTCATCAGAAGGAAGCCATCAGTATTCCTGTGACGTCTGAAACGGGGATTGATGCCTTATCTCAGGCTGTGGATGACGCTCTCAAACGGCTCGATTCTGGAAATGGTGTGCTGTGTTTTGTCGATATGCTGGGCGGGACCCCCTGCAATACTGTGATGATGAAGTCCAAAAACATTCAGGCGGATGTGGTGACCGGCGTTAATCTCTATATGTTGATCTCGGCGTTTACTCACCGGGAACAAATGGATGTAAAGACGCTCGCCTTGAAAGTATCCGATGACGGGAAGCGGGCGATTGTCCTGCCGAAAGACTTGCTTCTTAAGAGGGTTCCCTCATGAGTGTCGAGCTGGTTCGTATTGATGATCGTCTCGTGCATGGCCAGGTTGTTGAAGGCTGGCTGAAAGCACAGCGCATCACGCATGTGGTGGTCGCTAGCGATACCGTCGCTGCGGATGAAACCCAGAAGGCACTTTATTATCTCGCCATTCCTCAGGGCACAACACTCGAATGTTTATCGCTGGTGGAAACGGCTGTGGCGTGGACGTCCAAGGCCTGGCAGAAGGGGCGTGTGCTTGTTCTGGTCTCTGGTCCGCAGGATGTTCAAACGCTCGTACAGAAAGGGGCTCAGATTAAGTCGGTGAACGTGGGCGGAATGCATTACAAAGAAGGTCGTGTACAGGTGCTTAAGGCGGTTTCACTCAACGATCAGGACGTGGCCGTGTTAAAGGTGCTCGCCTCGAAAGGGATTGTCCTGGAGGCACGTCCGTTGCCGCTCGATGAGCCCATTGATGTAAAACCCTATCTGGACCGCTGGGACCAGGAACGTCAAAATTTGCGGGAGCAGCCTCGATAACCCATGCAGAAAGTTCATTTTTTACTGGGCGTCCACAACCATCAGCCGATCGGCAATTTCGATTTTGTCTTCGAAAAAGCTTACGCGCAGTCGTATCGGCCGTTTTTGGATGCCATGGAACAGCATCCGCGCTTGCATTGGAATCTTCATGCGACAGGCATTTTATGGGAATGGTTGGAAACCCATCACTCGGAGTACATCGAACGCGTCGCTAAGCAAGTTCATGAGGGCCGCGTGGAAATTCTCACGGGTGGCTATTACGAACCCATTTTAACGGCTCTCCCGGATGCCGATAAAAATGGACAGATTCGCAAGCTCACCGCGTATATTCAGAAGCGTTTTAAGGTCACGCCAAAAGGGATGTGGCTAGCCGAGCGCATCTGGGAGCCCCACCTGACCAAGGTACTGCATGACGCCGGGATTCAGTATTCCTTGGTCGATGATGCTCACTTTTTAAGTACCGGCATGACTGAAGAACAGATGACTGGGCCGTACCTGACGGAAGAGCAAGGGGCCACATTGACGCTCTTGCCCATTCGCAAAGATTTGCGTTATGCCATCCCGTTTAAAGATCCAGGGGAAACGCTAACGCTCTTGCGCCGTTATGTCACGCCTTCGGGACATCACGGCCTGGTGATGTTTGATGATGGGGAAAAATTCGGCTTGTGGCCCGATACCTATCAGCATGTTTATACCGATGGCTGGTTGGAACGTTTTTTGACTGTCCTGGAGAGTAACCAAGACTGGATTTCTTGTTCGCGTATTTCTGATTACCTGGCCCAAACGATTCCACATGGGCGTGTGTACCTGCCGACAGCCTCCTATTTTGAAATGAGTGAATGGACACTCCCCGCCGCATCGCAGGACGTGCTCCTGGAGACCCAGAAGGACCTGGCTCGCCGTGGCAATGAGCCGGCTCAGGCCTTTGTGCGGGGGGGATTTTGGCGGAATTTCCTCACCAAGTATGACGAATCCAACAACATTCACAAGAAAATGCTGTGGGTCAGCGACAAAGCGCAGCGTGCGGTAAAAAAACTGGAGCGCGGAGCCGCTTCCGGCGGGGCGAAAGCACAAAAAATTCTGGATGCGCTGTGGGGCGGTCAATGTAACTGCGCTTACTGGCATGGTGTCTTTGGTGGGCTCTATCTTCCACACCTGCGGCAGGCTCTCTATAAGGAACTCCTGGAAGCCGAAGTCCTGGCCGATAAAGCCCTCGGTGTGCATGATACGACGGTGACAGAAAAAGATTTTGATAAAGACGGCGTCAAGGAAGTGCTTCTTGAATCTCCGACACAGAACCTGTATTTTTCCACGGAACAAGGCGGCAGTCTCTTTGAATGGGATTTGCGCCATCAGGGCATTAACCTCTCTAACGTGTTAACGCGTCGACCGGAAGGCTACCACAAGCAGCTTCTGGACTATGCCAAGCAGCCGCATCTCACCGCCGCCTCCGGGGGTGGAGCCAAGACGATTCACGATTTGGTCCGCGTCAAAGAACCCGGGCTGGAAAAACGGCTGCATACCGATTGGTATCGCAGAACCAGTCTGTTGGACCATTTCTTTCATACCGACACGACGTTGGACGCGTATTTCCGCTGCCAGTATGGCGAGCAGGGAGACTTTGTGAAATCCGGCTATCAGGCCTCGGTGGTCAGGGATCGGACACTGTCGATTCGGCTGCAACGCACTGGGACGGTGTGGACCGGCGAGCAGAAGAACACCCTCCGTGTTGAAAAAGTCATTACGCCGCTCTCCGATCAGGGATGGCGAGTGACCTATAAGATTCAGAACATGGAAGGTCTGGCATGTGACCTCTGGTTCGGTAGCGAAATGAATTTTGCTTTTTCCAGCCAGGATCAGCAGGATCCGGTCGATTACGGTGTGCAGAGCCTCTGGCAGCGCCGTGATCATGGATTTGGCCTGGCCCTGAGTCTTCGTTTTGAAACCCCTATGCATGTCTGGGATTTTCCCCTGGAGACAGTCTCGCTTTCTGAAGAAGGCTTTGAGAGAACGTACCAAGGAACGGTTGTTTTGGCGCACACGCGCGAACGAATTGAACCAGGACAGCAGCTGGTTCGTTCCTGGGAAGCGAAAGTGAGCCAAGCATGAGCGAACTGATGCGTTCGGCCGCGTGGGCGGCCGTGATCGCCCTGGATATTACAGGGATTGGTCCGTTTATGGTGTCTCAGCCGCTTGTGTGTGGTCCGATCTTTGGTTGGATCCTGGGCGATTTGCGTTGCGGTATTATTATCGGAGGGATCGTGCAGTTGCTGTGGATGGATGTGACGCCTGTCGGAGTCGGTATTCCTTTTGATGCGACAGCGACAACGCTCCTCGGGGTGTTTTGGTCGCAGATCGATTCCCATGCGTCGGTATCGCATATGGTTGTCGCGCTAGCTCTGGCCGTGCCGTTTGGTTGGCTGTTTCGGATTGCCGACCATAACGCGCGGAAACTGAATACATTTTTTATCCGCAAGCTCGATGCGGTGCCCGATAAACACGTGATGGACGCACTGACCCTCAGTATTGCCGTTGGCCTGGTCTGGTGCTGGTTGCGTTACGCCGTATTTTATCTGGCGGCGATGGCGCTCGGACAGAAGGTATTGGCTCTGTTGTGGTCGTCTTCGTACGGGCCACTTGTAGAAGACAAGCTGGCTTACACGCTCTACGTGCTTCCCATGGCGGGAATGGGTGTGGTGCTTGAACTCTTTCTCTCGGATGAGCCGGAGCGCCGATTTGCCAAACTGCGCATGGGCAAAGGGCGGAAACACGCATGATCTGGGCGATGTGGCGGACCTTTGTCCGATCGTTCTTTCTTCAGACCCTGTGGAATTTTGAGCGTATGCAAAACGTAGGTTTTGCTTTTAGTGTGGCACCGCTGGTTCGCCGAATTTCGAATAAACCGCAAGAGTGTCAGGCGCTTTTGCGGAGGCAGCTGGCGTACTTCAATACGCACCCGTATTTTGCGACGATCGTCATGGGGGTCGTCTATGCGAAGGAAAAGGACCGCGGTCACAAGATCGAGCAGGAAGATCCCACGCTGACACTCTTAAAGGACAGTATGGGCGGTGCTTTTGGGGCGATTGGCGACCATGTGATCTGGGGAACCTGGCGGCCGTTTTGTGCCCTCTTAGCTTTAGCTATCGGCGCTTTGGTCGCTTCGCCCACGCAATCGTGGTCCATTTGTGCGCGCTGGTGGGTGCTCGGCTTTTTCATTTTGTTTAACGCCGTGCACGTGTGGCTGCGTGCGCAGGGTCTTTATCGTGCGGTGTCCGATGGGCCGATGGTGGTACGCTGGGTAGAGTCGTTGCATCTTCAGACGTGGGCGGCGCAAATCCGCCGACTGGGCCTCTTGCTGGTTTGCGCGATGATTTTGGTTTACCTGGGGCGCTGGACGACATCGAGTATGCTGTTTGGGATGATGGCCGTGCTTCTCGTTACGTTGGTATTGAAGCGATGGTCAGCCTCGGGGCTCCTGGTGTTTTATCTGGTCTGCGGCGCTTCGGTCATGATGACGATGATGGGGGTTTTTCATTAATGATGGATCGGCTCTTTGTTGTAAAAAATAAATTAGGTCTTCATGCAAGACCGGCGGCGATGTTTGTTCAAACCACCAATAAATTTAAGTCCAGCGTGAAGGTCCATAAAGGCGAAACGGAAGTCGATGGGAAGTCCATCATGGGCCTGATGATGCTGGCCGCCGAAGAAGGTGCCAAAATTAAAGTTGTTACCAACGGGACGGATGAAAAAGAGGTGCTCGATGCACTGGAAAAGCTGTTTAACGAGCGTTTTGGAGAGAAAGAGTAATGCCTGAATCGTCAAAATCCATCATTCTTCGTGGCATTCCCGCTTCCCCTGGCATCGGGATCGGGAAAGCCTTTGTTCTGAGCGAGGAAGACCTTTCGTATACGCGTCGTTCCATTAAGAAAGAGAACGTCAAAAAAGAAATCACGCGTTTTCGACAGGCGCTGGCCAAGACGAAAACGGATATCAATCAATCGCGCGACCGGGTGTTGAAAGCGCTGGGAAAGTCGCACGAAGCGCTGATCGATGTGCATCTGCTCATCCTGGAAGACGCGCTGTTCAGTAAAGATATTGAAAAGAAAATCAGCGAAGATCGAATCAATTCAGAGGCAGCGCTCGTGCAGGTGTTGGATCATGTGTCGAAGACCTTTGAAAAACTTGGGGATGAATATTTCCGTCAGCGTAAAGATGACATTATGGATGTCGGGCGCAGGGTGATGCGCCACTTGCTGGGGCATCAGACGCTGGGGCTGTCCCAGCTCACGGAGCGCTCGATCTTAATTGCTCGAGACCTAGCGCCTTCCGATACCTTAACGCTTCGTGATGAACTGGTCGAAGCCTTCGCCACGGATATTGGAGGACGAACGTCACATACGGCGATTCTTGCACAAGGCCTTGAAATTCCGGCCGTGGTCGGTCTTAAGGAAGTTGTTTCGCATGTGAAAAGCGGCGACCTGCTGATTGTGGACGGCAATGAGGGCCTGGTCATCATTAATCCGACCATGGCAACCCTCGAAAATTACCGCAAGGTGCGGGAAATTCAGCATGCCGCCAGCCGTGACTTGGAAAAGCTGCGCGATCTCCCCGCGCAAACAACGGATGGTCATAAAGTGGTTCTCGCTTCGAATTTGGAAACACCGGAAGAAGTCAAACCGGCACTCGGACACGGCGCCGAGGGTATCGGTCTCTACCGTACGGAATTCCTTTATTTGAACCGGTCGAAATTGCCCACGGAAGAAGAGCACTACCAGAACTATCGTGCCGTGGCTCGGCAAATGTTGCCATATTCCATTATTATCCGAACGGTCGACTTGGGAGGGGACAAACTCGCCCCGTTTGGCGTGACGGGTCTCGACAATGAGCCGAACCCTTTCTTGGGCCTTCGAGGGATCCGGTTGTGCCTGCGGTATCCGGATCTTTTTAAAACACAGCTCCGCGCCATTCTCAGGGCCTCGGTCGAAGGGAAGCTCAAGATCATGTACCCGATGATTACGGGTATTGAAGAATTAAAACAGGCCAACCGAATTTTGAATGAGGTCAAGCAAGAGCTCAAAGACAAACGCATCCCCTTTGACCCGAAAATAGAAACCGGTGTGATGATCGAAACACCCTCAGCAGCAGTGATTGCCGATGTGCTGGCCAAGGAATGCGACTTTTTCTCCATTGGGACCAACGATTTGATTCAGTACACGCTGGCGGTCGACCGCGTGAATGAAAACGTTGCGCCGCTGTATAACCCGCTGCATTTGGGCGTGCTGCGCCTGATTCGCGGTATTATCGAAGCCGCCCATCAGTCCAACAAGTGGGTCGGGATGTGCGGGGAAATGGCCGGCGATCCGGTTATGACCAAAGTGCTTTTAGGGATGGGGCTTGATGAATTTTCTGTGCCCGCGGCGGCTGTTCCTAAAATTAAACATTTGATCCGTTCCATGCGCTATGAGGACGCCAAAGCGCTCGCGCAGGATGTTCTGCAGCAGACGGATCCTGACGTGATCCTCAAAAAGCTGGCCCAATCCAAGAGCTGAGTCCTTTCTCACTATGAACATTCGCAATTTCTGCATTATCGCCCATATTGATCATGGGAAATCGACACTGGCCGACCGTTTGTTGGAGGCCACCGGGACGATTTCGCAGCGCGAAATGCGTGCCCAGATCATGGACGGTATGGAGTTGGAACGTGAACGCGGCATTACCATTAAAGCCAAAGCCGTGCGTATGGAATATACGCACCCCAAGGACCATGAAAAATATATTTTGAACCTGATTGATACCCCGGGCCACGTCGACTTTACGTATGAAGTGTCCCGAGCCCTGGCGGCTTGCGAGGGGGCACTTCTATTAATTGACGCCAGCCAAGGGGTCGAAGCGCAGACGCTGGCCAATGCGACGCTAGCGCGGGATGCCGGGCTGGAAATCATTCCGGTTATTAATAAGATCGATTTACCTTCCGCCGATCCCGAAGAATGTAAACGTCAGATCCGTGAGATTTTGGGTATTGAACTGGAACCGATCCTCGCGAGCGCCAAGGCTGGGATCGGCATTCAGGATATCTTAGATGCCGTGATTCGTGATGTCCCGCCGCCGCCGATGAATACAGAGGTGCCGCTCAAGGCCATTGTTTTTGATTCCGTGTTCGACCCGTTCAGGGGGGTTGTGGTGTATATCCGTGTCCTGGAAGGGGAAATCCGCACCGGGCGTCCGATTAAGTTCATGATTACCAACCTGGAAATGACCGCTGAAGAATTGGGCATTCTCCAGCTCAAGTTCATTAAGAAGGACCGACTCTCTGCGGGCGAGGTCGGCTATCTCATCCTAGGCCTGAAAGAACTTCATGATGTTCGTGTTGGTGACACCGTAACGACGGTTGATCGGCCCGCGAGTGCCCCGCATCCCGGTTATAAGGAGCTCAAACCGTTTGTTTTCGCCGGTCTCTATCCGATCAACCCTAGCGACTACGACAACTTAAAGAAAGCGATGGAGAAGCTGCATCTCACCGACTCCGCTTTTAATTTTGTCCCGGAAACGTCGACGGCCTTGGGATTTGGTTTCCGCGCCGGCTTTTTGGGACTCTTGCACCTGGATATCGTCAAGACACGTATCGAACGTGAGTTTGAAATCCCGATGATTGCCACAGCGCCAAATGTCGAATACATCGTTGTCCCACATCATGGAGAGCGTGTGACGGTGGACAACCCCGCCCGTTTTCCGGATGAGGGCGACATTAACGAAATTCTTGAGCCCTATGTCACCGCAACGATTGTGACCCCAGCCGATTATGTCGGGCCGCTCATGCAGCTCTGTCAGGACCGCCGCGGAGTCTTCCATGACATGAAATACATTACAACGGTGCGCGTCGCGCTGCATTACGATTTGCCGCTCGCAGAAATTGTTAGTGACTTCTACAATGAACTTAAATCCCTTTCTAAAGGCTATGCCTCCTTCGATTACGAGCACACCGGTCACAGTTCGGGAGATCTCGTGAAGATGGATATTCTGGTGAATGCGGAGCCTGTGGATGCGTTTTCGTTTATCGTGCATCGAGACAAGGCCTACACCCAGGGCCGGGCGTTGTGCGAATCTCTGAAAGAGCTGATCCCGCGTCAGATGTTTGAGATCCCGTTGCAGGCGCGTATGGGGCATAAGATTATTGCGCGCGAAACGATTCCCGCCTTGCGAAAAGACGTTCTGGCGAAGTGCTACGGCGGCGATATTTCGCGTAAGCGTAAACTTTTGGAAAAGCAAAAAGAAGGAAAGAAGAAAATGAAACAGTTTGGATCTGTGGAAATTCCACAAGAAGCCTTCATGGCTATTTTGAAACGATAAGGAGAGACCCTTGGAAACAACACTTTTTTGGATTGGATGCGGTCTCGGCGCCTACGCCGGGGTTTTGCGGCAGTTTTTTAAACGCGAGAGCTGGCTGAGCAGGCGCGTCATTGTCCGTCTGCTCCATGTGCTTTTCATGGCGGCCGTCGGGGGTCTGGTGGGATTTGTTGTTAGTTCTTCCACAGAACTTCACGGACCTACTTTGCGATGGCCCCTGTCCTTGGGTGCTTTAGCAGCAATTTGGGGCATTATTCAGGTGTCTGTAAAGCCGGCGGGTGACGGTAAAGAAGGAGCCCCTCAGCTCCTAGCGGCTGACCTGGAATGGGCCGAAACGGCCTTTTCGGCTTTCTTACTGGCCGCGGTGATTATGTACGCCGTGCTTCAGGCGTTTAAAATTCCTTCCGGATCGATGGAAGAGACGCTTTTGATTGGCGATCACTTATTCGTGAATAAGTTCATCTATGGAATTCGAATTCCCTTTTCGGAGAAACGAATTTTCAAGATTCGTGATGTGCAGCGGGGCGACATTATTGTGTTTCAGTGTCCGGATTCGGCGCTTTCAGAGGAAGATCGGGAGCGTGGGATTCATAAAGACTTTATTAAGCGCGCGATCGGTATCCCTGGGGATGTGGTGCAACTGAAGAATAAGCAGCTGTTTGTGAATGGCCAGCTTCAGAAAGAGAAATACATTATTCAGCGCGATCCCCTGGTGTATCCGGTGCCCAGCCTGACGTTGAAACCCGAAGAGTATCAAAAAGAATGGCAGAGCGGCTCGTTTGCGCTGCCGAAGCGTGGCTATTCCGTACGTGATAACTTCGGCCCTGTGAAAATTCCGGAAGGAACCTATTTTGTTATGGGAGATAACCGTGACGGTTCGTTTGATGCCCGGTTCTGGGGGCCGATGCCGAATCGTCTCTTAAAAGGAAAAGCCTGGATTGTGTACTGGCCGTTAAACCGGATCCGCGTGATCCGGTAAGGAGGCGTTATGTCCTGGAAAGCTTGGCTAACCACCGCCATTGTGTGTATCGTTATAGAAATTCTTCCTCCGCCCACCCATTTCTTCTTTCTGGGTGTGGCCATGGGAGCTGTGGGCGCGGCCGTCGCCGCGTATTTTTCGGCGTTGTTGTGGCTTCCCTGGGTTGTCTTCGTGGCTTTAACCGTCGTCTTTACCCCGCTCTTAATACCTCTGGCCAAGTTTCTCTTTGCGACCAAGCCGCACGCGTCCAATGCCGATGCCGTGGTGGGTGAAAAAGCGCTCGTGGTGGAACGAATCGATCCCAAAACACCGGGGGTTGTGAAGGTTCACGGCGACATCTGGCGTGCGATGTCGAACGATACGATTGAAAAGGACCAATGGGTGGAAGTGTTGAATGTCGAAGGAACGCACGTGAACGTAAGGAGGATGTCATGATTCCATTTGGTGGAGTCGGTTTATTAGCAGCGGTTGCGGCGGTTATTTATGTGTCCCGGATGATTCGCATCGTTCGCCAGTCGGAGAAGGGCCTGGTGGAAACCATGGGCCAGTACAGCCGAACGGCCACCCCCGG
>CAZDML010000058.1:0-4439 GCA_964506645.1 uncultured Elusimicrobia bacterium
AGGGTGCTCTTGATCTCGTCGAGCACGCGGCGCACGTCGCCGGCGACGGCGACGGCGTTGGCGCCGCGCTGTTTACGGATGCCCAAGCCGACGGCAGGCTTTCCCTGACTGCGGGACAGGCGGCGAACGTCATCGAGGCCATCTTCGACTGCTCCGATGTTTCCGATACGAAAGGTTTTCCAGAGAGGCGATCCTTGCCGGCCGGGAATGATGATGTTTTGAAATTCCGCTTCCGTCGCCGCCTCACCCATGACGCGGATGTTGAGTTCCTTGGCCTGCGTTTCCAAGCGCCCAGCCGGTACCTCCGCGTGCTGCGTACGGACTGCGGTGATAAGATCGTCAACGGTAAGTTCCGTCTCCCGCATCTTGTTTTTGTCGAGCCAGACGCGCAGGCTGGGTTCAACGTATCCGCCCAAGAACACTTCGCCGACGCCTGAGACGGTGGTAAAGGAATCTTTCAGTCGGTCTTTGGTGAACTCCATCATTTCTTTCAACGGGCGGTCTCCGGTGAGAGCGATCCACAAAATGGGCTGGTCTTCTGGATTGGTTTTGGTTACTACGGGAGGATCAATCCCTTCCGGAAGGTTTCTCTGCGCCTGGGCAATTTTGGTTTGGACTTCCTGCAGTGCGACATCGATATCTCGGTCCAGATTAAATTCCACGTTGATGGAGGCTTGGCCCTGGCGCGAAGAGGAAGACACTTCTTTGATGCCTTCGACACTCATGACGGCATCTTCAATCACGTCGGTCACTTCGGTTTCCATGACGTTGGGCGCGGCACCTTCCCAGGTGATCCGGACGTTGACGACAGGAAAATCGATATCGGGCAGCTGGCTGATGCCCATGCGTGTAAAACTGACCCAGCCGAAGACAATGAGGCCGAGCATGAGCATCCAGGCGAAGACCGGATTTTTAATGGAGATGTCCGATAGGCTTTGGCGGTTAGCCATGCGTGGGCGTTTCTCCCAGCTCCTTGAGGGCAGCTTTTAAATCGTCGTCATGCGTGTGGCTTTCTACGCGCGAGAAAAGACTGTACGCCGCGGGCACGACAAAAAGAGTGAGCAGGGTGGACACCGCGACGCCACCGATGACGGTCAGAGCCATGGGAATGCGCGTTTCTGCGCCGGGGCCAATGCCCAGCGCGGGGGGAATCGCCGCGGCGATGGTTGCGGCCGAGGTCATTAAGATCGGGCGAAGGCGCACAGGGCAGGCGTCCTCGAGAGCTTGCGTGACATCTCGCCCTGCGGCGCGGCGCTGGTTCGTAAAGTCGACGAGGAGAATGGAATTCTTTTTCACGATCCCCATCAAGAGGATGATGCCAATAAAACTATAGAGGTTAAGGCTTTGATGCCCCACCCACAACGCCAGAAATGCGCCCGTGATGCTAAACGGTAAGGCGGCAAAAACGGTGACCGGATGAACGAAGCTGTTAAATTGCGAAGCGAGCACCATATAGGCGATGAAGATGCCCAGGAACATGGTCATGACAAGGAACGCCATCGATTCTTTAAAGGCTTCCGAGTTTCCCGTGAGTGCGATCCGGTATCCAGGCGGCAGATCTTTTCCCAGGGACTGTACATAGTCCAGAGCCTGCGTCTGAGAAAATCCTTTGGTGACATTGGCGAACACGCTGATCGCACGTTCGCGGTTTTTGCGGTTGATGGACAAGAGCGCTGGTTTTTCGAGCAGGGTGACCACATCCGCCAGCCGAACCACTTCCCCCTGTTCATTGCGTACCCAGATGCGGTCGATATCTTGGGGACGATCACGATCTTCGCGACCCAGGCGAACGCGAATATCGTAGCGCCGGCCGCCTTTGGTGTATTTGCCGGAGCGCACACCGCCGATCGTGGCATTAATCGTTTCGCCGATGGTCCGCATATCGATACCGCGTGCGGCAGCTTTAGCACGATCTGGAATGACATGAATTTCCGGCTGCCCCAGCCGGTAATCGCTGTCGATATCGCTCATCATTCCTGAATCCTTCATTTTTTTCTGCACCGTCTGGCTGATGTCCGCCAGTTTTTCCCAATCTGGGCCGCGGAGCGTAAATTCAATCGGGAAACCGCGTGAGGCCGAGAAGCCGGAGAGCGACAAATCCTGGACGATCAGCCGTTCCATGCCGGGAAGCGTTTGTGGTGTAAAGGTTGTGCTGAGCAGGGCGGACAATTCCTGCTGGCTGAGCGGTTTCTTGTGCCCATCCACCACCGGACGCGTTTTGACGGAATGCAGCGTCACAAAAATCATGCTGACGTTGATCTCGCCCCCTTCAAAGCCGCCCACGGCAGAATAATAATTCGACACCTCCGGGCGCTTAAGCAGCCAGTCTTCAATTTTTTTGCTCACCGCGTCCGTGGCTTCCAGAGACGACCCTGGCGGAGTTTCCATTTTCATAAAAAGCATGGCCTGGTCTTGGGCCGGGACAAATTCGGATTTCAGCTGTTTGGCGATGAAAAGCGAGCCGGCAAACAGGAGGATGGCTCCGAAGATGACTTTCCAGCGATGGTTCAAGGTGACGCGGAGCCATTGACTGTAGCGCTCGGTGATGATGTTCATGCCACGGTCTACCCAGACAGCAGGTGAAAAGCGCGCCCAGCCGGACGCCGCCCATTCCGTGGGCGTTTGGAGAAATTGAGAACAGCGCATCGGCGCCAAGGTGAGGGCTTCAAGAAGCGAGAGAAGCACGGTTACGCTCATCGTGATGCCGAACTGGAAGAAAAATTGTCCGACAATGCCCTGCATGAAAATAACAGGGATGAAGATCGCCAAAATTGCCACGGTCGAGGCCATGGCCGCGAAACTGATTTCGCGCGCACCCAGGAGTGCGGCCTGCACGCGGGAAAGCCCTTCTTCTTTGCGGCGTACGATATTTTCTAACACCATGATGGCGTCATCGACGACAATCCCCAGCGCGAGCGAGAGTCCCAGAATAGTGAAGGTATTCAGGGTGAACCCGAAGAAGTAGAGCGCGGTGAAGGCCCCGATGATCGACGTGGGAATGGCCATCAGTACGTTGAAGGTCGAGCTCCACGATCCCAGGAAGAGAAAGCAGACAATCGATGTCAGGATGGCGGACAAAAGAAGCGTAAAGAGGAGTTCCTTGACCGCTTCGCGCACAAAGACGGTGCCGTCATAGGCCACTTTGATCGTATAGCCCGGGGGGAGTGTCTTGATAATCTCCGCGGTGCGTTTACGCACGGCGGCGGCTACTTCGACGGTATTGGCGCTGGGAATTTTTTTGATGCCGATACCGATAGCCTGTTCGCCCATGTTACGCGAAATACTACGTACATCATTTAAGCCGTCTTCAATGGCGCCAATGTCGCTGAGTTGAAAGCGCTGCCAGATGCGCCCGCCGCCGGCACGCCGCGGGATGATGATGTGGGAAAATTGATCCACATTGGAGGCTTCGCCCATCACGCGCACGTTCAATTCTTGTGGGCCGGTGGTGATGTACCCTGCGGGGACTTCCGCATGCTGCTGGTTGATGGCGCCGGTGATATCCGTCACCGTAAGTTCGCGCGCGCGCATCTTTTCGAGATCGAGCCACACGCGCAGGTTGGGTTCCACGTAACCGCCTAAAAAGACCTGTCCGACACCGGGAACGGAGGTGTACTGGTTTTTGATTTGATCTTTGACAAGGCGCATGAGTGCAGTGGGATTCTCGGCCCCAGACACTGCCAGCCACATGAACGGCTGCTCTTCGGGGTTTACCTTAAGATACGTTGGAGGGTCGATGCCGCGGGGGAGATTGCGTTGAATTTCTGCGACTTTGGTCTGCACTTCCTGAAGGGCCGCATCCAAATCGCGACCGAGATGAAATTCAAGAGTCAGGAGGGTGCGTCCCAGCGATGACGTGGACGAGACTTCTTTGATGCCCTCAACGCCCATGACCACATCTTCAATCACATCGGCCACTTCGGTTTCCATCACTTCCGGGGCTGCGCCTTCTAAAGTGACGGTCACCATAATGACAGGAAAATCGACATCGGGCAGGTAGCTCACACCCATGCGTTTCAAGCTGATCGCGCCGAAGACGATCAGCCCTAGCATCAGCATCCAGGCGAAAACGGGACGCTTGATGGAGAGATCAGACAGGGTCATGGGTAGTCTTCGATGGAGACTTTGAGGGCGATCCAGGCAACGTGCGCTTCTACGAGTGCTTTATCAAAATCGCGATGCACGTCCGTCATGGTGTTCATGGCCTGCAATACTTCAAGATTGTTCACTAGGCCCATACGGTATTCTTCGGCTTGAAGGCGATAACTCTCTCGCGCTTTTTCATAGGCACGGCGTAGGAGCTGTGTTCGTGCGAGCGCAGAGCGCAGCGTATGAACGTTGCTTTTGACTTCCGTTTGCACATCGCGCTTCAGGCCGGCATAGGACCATTCGCTCCAGCGCACCAATGATTTCGATTCCTGCCAGCGGTTCATCGCGCT
>CAZDML010000058.1:4449-5115 GCA_964506645.1 uncultured Elusimicrobia bacterium
TTGAAAAAGGGGAACTTCCAGATTAAAGCGGACATCCCAGTCGGTTCCTTTTTGAAATCCGGTGCGCTTCGTATAGTAATTCCCGACGAGATCCGCTGTGGGCAGGAGAGCGCCACGGTAATAGCGGGTCAGAAATTTGCTGGATTCGATCGCCAAACGGGCCGCCTCGAGGTCGCTGCGAAGGTCGGCCTTGGCCAGCAGGGTGTCTTCAGAGGGTATCGGTAATTTTTCTGATAACGTGGACTCTAGCGCACGTTCGCCCAGCGGTTGGCCTGTATAAAAAGAAAGCATCTCGCGCGCAATCAATCGCAGGCCTTGCAGGCGCTCGATCTCCGCTTCTAGCGTGGCCGACTGAGATTCGGAGCTTAGTGTTTCACTGCGGCGGGATTTTCCCAGGCGAACACGCTGGTGCAGTTCGTAAATGCGTTCTTTCGTGAGTCGCATCTGCTCCTGCAAATTGATCAGCTCTCGATCATATTGCATGACGAGAAAATAGGAGCGCGCGACATCCTGATACAGGAGACCCTGGGCGCGGCGGTAGAGTTGTTCTTCTTTTTTTCTTTGTGGTTTGGGGGTGGAGAGAGCGGAGAATTATCGAAATACGGAAAATAGCGGTTGTTGGACGCGGAAACAGGCCGCGGGGCGTTCGCGCGCTCCAGGGACCAC
>CAZDML010000058.1:5125-12436 GCA_964506645.1 uncultured Elusimicrobia bacterium
TGTCCCACCCACACTCCCATCGCTGCTTCCGCTGCCGGAGGTGTCCTGAAAGAGCGTCGTATAGACCCACCGCACATCCGGAAGGACGGCCGCCCAGGCCTGCTTATAACGCGATTCGAGCTGTGCGATGTTTTCTTTTCGCATGAGAAGCGATTCGCTTTGGCGCAGTGCCATCGCGTAGGCCTCCGATAGCGTGAGAACGGGCGTGGGCGCTACTTCGGTAGGCCCTCCCCACGACGCTCCTCCAAACCTCAGGATGAGCATCGCAGTGAATGTGAGAAACTTTCTCATGTGAGGAGGGATTTTGTTACTTAACTGGGGCTGCCGGCGTTGCGATCGGAGCCGAAGACATGGGACAAACTCCCTTCGATTTCTGAGAGCAGCATTTGCCCATCATGTACCCAATCAAACCTACCACCAACAGCAAGGCGATAAGCCCTAGGGCTTTGCCGGAACAGCAGCGTCTTGAACCACAGCCGCCACCGCCGCAAGATCCTTCATTTTCGGAACAACAGCCTTCTTCTTTTTTGTCACTCATAGATACCTCCCGATACAGCGAATGTGTACGCTTATTCAACCTGAAATGGACGCAATAGTTCCCACAATGTCGCCGATAGTAGGAGCATAGCAATTTCGATCCCAGCGATACGATAGGAGCTGGTTATCTGACGGAAATGCTATGGCTATCTCCCCGCATAAATGCTAAACTGACCCCTGTTTTTGACGTATTTAAGGAGGCAAAAATGCCTAACCAACGATTTATTCCGAAGTATCCGATGCACGTTCCCAATGTCTTGTTTTTGACGATTTCCCCGCTCGTGGCCATTGCCAGCGCGGCCTATTATATCCCCCGTTTTGGTGTGACTGGAACTGAAATTGCTCTATTTATCGCTATGTTTTTTGCGACTGGCCTGAGCATTACCGCCGGCTATCACCGTCTCTTCTCGCATGTCAGCTATAAAGCCAACCCGTTAATCCGACTTTTTTATCTCATTTTTGGTGCCTGTGCGATGCAGAACTCGGCGCTCAATTGGGCCTCAGATCACCGCATTCACCACCGGTACACGGATACGGAGGCGGATCCCTATAATGCGGGCAAAGGGTTTTTCTGGTCACACATTGGCTGGATCTTTTATCAATCGCGTGAAGAAAAGCAGCTAAATAATGTGGGTGACTTGGTGCGCGACCGTTGGGTCCGTTGGCAGCACGAGCATA
Source organism: uncultured Elusimicrobia bacterium (assembly GCA_964506645.1). Classification (GTDB taxonomy): domain Bacteria; phylum Elusimicrobiota; class Elusimicrobia; order 2-01-FULL-59-12; family 2-01-FULL-59-12; genus CAZDML01. The sequence goes on from CAZDML010000058.1 coordinate 6,341, forward strand.
CGGTTGCGATCGGTTTAATCGCTGGATTCGGGCTTCCCGCTCTGGTGGGACTTGCCACAGGCCGCCTGTTCGGGGCGATTCTCTGGGGTGCTTTGATCCGCGTCGTATGTGTTCATCATGCGACGTTTTTCATCAATTCTCTTGCGCATATGTGGGGCGCTCAGCCGTTTTCCCGCAAAGACTCTTCACGCGATTCCTGGTGGTTGGCTTTTTTGACCAACGGCGAAGGCTATCACAATTTCCATCACATGTTTCCCTCGGACTACCGCAACGGCATTTATTGGTATCAATGGGATCCTACGAAATGGCTGATTCGCGGACTGAACATGATCGGTTTTACGACCAAGCTCCATCGTGTTTCGCCCCAGCTCATTTTGCGTGCACGCATGGAAATGGAAGCGTTTGACGCAGAAAAACATTTGGCCCGTCTCTCCGGCGAGCATTACGCGACTTTGCGTCAGCGTCTGACAGCCGCCCGTGCCCGTTTTGAGCAAAGCCTGGCGCAATGGGCTGAAACGCGAGCCAAGTACCGCGACATGAAAAAGGCCGCGTTTGTGGGTTCTGAACACACGTTACAGCAGTGGAAAACAAAAATGCACGACTATGAAGCCCGCTTCAAGGAAGCGCGTGCCCACTGGCGAGACACGTTGCGCAGCCTGCAGCAGGTTCCCGCGAGTCTCTAAACTCGGTCTCTTGTCCTCAAGGACATGACCGGCCTCCCTTCCCATCGACCTTCGATTGTCCTCTCCCTGTTCACGCTGGGCATTTTTCTTTTTGGATGCAGCCGCTCCGAACACCGCCTGAAAGCCGGCTTGTGTGCCTTGCGCGATCACAATGACGCGCACGCCTATGCGCAATTAAAATCGCTGGCCGAGGAAGGGAATGAGACGGCGCAGCTCGTGGTGGGAGTGATGACCGCCACAGGACGTGGTGTGACGACCGATTTGGCTGCCGCTGGAACTTGGCTGAATCGTGTTCACATGGATCGTGTGGATTCAAAATACGAGGACGATTTGGGGTCCTCTATGGCGGATGAAATAGCCTATGTTCTCGGACAATACCGCCGTGGAGAATTAAAGTTCGACGCGGCGCAGGCCATCACTTTGGGCGGAAATGATTCAGCCTCAACGCTCGTTACTGAAGGAGCGCGCTTCCAGGCCCTGCCGTTGCCCCCGCCTGTTGACTCGGAGACCGGAGGCCGCGGCTCCTTCGCCGCTCCTGCGGAACTTCCGCGTGCTCCGGACGGCTCTATCCCGCCTCCGCCCCCTTAGGGCCAGGCCGTAGAACTCGGAGAAGTTTCTTTCCAGGATAGCCGTTCCAAGATAACGTTCAATACAGGAACTTGCAGCGTGTCATCGTAGAAAATGCCGCAGAACGAAGTGCTCGTGCCCCCCGTTGCCGTGACCGATCCATTCACCCACACCGCACCGTTAAAATCCATGAACTGAAGAATCGTTAGATTGCCTCCGACATACGTAAAGCCGCGTAGGCCAACCGTTGATGCCCATCCGCAGCTCGATCCCGGCTGACACCAGGTGTCCGTGCCGAAACGGAAGGTCGACGCATTGGAATGCAGTCCCGTATCTGCCGGATATTCGCCGGACGCATTCGTGTCGAACGTAGTTTTGAGCAGTTTGTTTTGTTCCTGCCAGGCCGCGGTCGGAACAGGTCCTGTGTAGGTGTATTCGCCTGGCGTATCAATCGTAAGATTGCCGCGTACGATAAACGTGCCGCGCAGCCCCGTGCTTTGTCCGCACGAGGATGATCCACACCAGCGGCCGCTCAGTGTGACATCTCCGTCCCAGTACCAGATGGGGTTGGTGTTGGGATTAAATTGTGCCGATTTCGGATGGCTCCAAGGATTTCCAAAGTGCGTCGCGTGACTGCCGCTTGAGGAGCAGGACGTGCGCGTGTCCCACTGTGTGGCGCTGCCCGAGGTGCCGGCCCCGCCCTGGGTGGAACGGCATCCATACACGTTAAGTGTGCCAGCGGCGGCGGCCGAGGAGCGCATCGTGGCAAAATCCAAGACAGGCAGCGGCGGAACGCCGGAATATTGAGACCACCACTCGACGTTATCCGTGTTGGGCAGAGAGAGGCCATTGGTATCACGCGGATTGGCGCTGGTACCGAGTACGACGCCCTTGGCGAACTTGCGCGGAAAATACCAGGCACCGACTACGTCATCTTGCAGTGTGATATTGCCTTGCGACATGATCGGACCCCAATAAACGCCCAAACCTTGTGCCCACGATACATTCCCGCCAGACATGAGCGCACTGTAAATGACCTGGTTTTCAAAGACGGCCTGTATCGCACGCGTCTCTTTGCTCATGGTATCGCGGCCTTCGGCGGTGATGGTGACCGTGGCCAGACCGTTGGTGAGCGTGCCGGATGTAAATTTAATTCGGTATGTCCCGCCGGTGACATCGGCATAGGTGGTATCAAAATTAAAACCGGGAATGATGGTCCCCGTGGCCGCAGCGGCCCATGTGGATGTCGTGCTTTGCAGTTCCCAGGTGCCACGGTTCAGTCCCGCCTCGGCAAGATTAAACGCATCGCTGCTTTTTTGTTGTTTCACGGTCCAGCGCGTGTCGTTTTGCAGCCAGGTGACCACGGCGGGCGTGATGATCAGTAAAAAGAGAAGGACCGCAAGTGTGATTACTAAAATTTGCCCTTTCGTATCAATTTTCATCAGTTCATTACCTGCACTTTTTGGGACGCCATATGCAGCGCTTTGGTTTGTCCCGAATAGGTGTTTTCTTGTAGTGTCATTGACACCGATAGCATGCTCATGTCATCCGAACGCGGAAAGGTAAAGGCCAGATAGCAGAGATTCTTGCTGAGCACGGTGCTATTGGCGCCCACTTGCTGAATCAAGTTCGTCCCACTCTGATAAAACGTCATGGTCGTTCCTTGAATTTTGGTGAACGTGATACGCGAGTAACTGGGCTGTCCGGCAGCGTTATCAATGATGATGGTGTTGGCCTGTGCCTGTCGTACATCGCGCGTAATTACGTACATGGCCGCGCGCGCTTCACGCTGCAGTTCGAGCTTCACACGGCTTAACACAAAATAGCGAATGGCATTGATCATTACCGGCGTGGCGATCAACGCAATGACTCCCAGGATGGCTACCACGACCAGCACTTCCGTCAGGGTATACCCGCCCTCTTTGCCAAGCAGCCGTTTTACCATGACAAGTTCACCCCGCTGGTTGTTATTCCTGGATTGATGGACACACCGCTGACGGTTCGTGTTGACATCGTAATTGTTTGTCCACTGAGCGAAGGATAGTACCCGTACACGTTATAGGTTGTTGACGTACTTCCACGGACATCCAAGCTGTAGGTGCCGTCTTCCTGGCTGGATGTGAGGTAGTAACCGCCGCTGGAGAGTGTGCTGCTGCTGAGCACCGGCGGGCTTCCGGCAAAGGTCGATGTGCTGGCGAAAATTACGACTCCGGTTCGAATCGAATTGCCAGAGGCGGTCACGGCCCCGGTGATGGTTCCCATATCGCCAGTAATCGTAAATGTTCCCGCCGATACAGTGGCACCGGCGGTCACATTGACTGAGACGACGGTCGGCGATGAGGTTTCGCCTGTATCCAGGGACGCTTGTACCGTGTAGGTACCGGTGCCCAGGTTGATCAGCGTAAAGCGGCCGGACGCATCGGACACTTGCTGGTCCTGTGTCACAGAGTTGGCATCCTGTGCGACGAAGATGACGCCGGGCAGGGCATTGATTCCATCGCGCGTCACAAAACCGCTGATACGGCCGCCCTGAGAGAGCGCGATGTTGTTCATGGAAGTGACCTGGCCCAGGCTGATTGCGACATTGGAGCTGGTAAAGGATACGTAGCTGCTATTTCCGTTGCTGGGATTGGCTGTCATGTTGTATGTGCCGGGTGGCACCTGGATGAAATAGCGTCCATCGCTGTTGGTGGGCGTGGTCACGCCGCCGGCGCTGACAGAAATCAGAGGCCCAGTGATGACGTTGCCGGCCACATCGGTGACTCGGCCTTGGACGTAGCCGTTGGTTGCGCTGGAACTGATGACGGTGTTGGGTGAGTTCACGGCAGGCCATGAGGGCGAGGTTGTTGTGTTCGGAACCTGAGTCACGGCATTGGCCGTGATGGCGACTGACGTTATCGAGGCATAAAAGCTGGAGCTAGTGAGATACACGTCCCATGTGCCTGTCGCAATCTGCGAGACATAGAATTCACCGACTTGCGGCGAACCGGTAGCATACACCGTGGCGTGCGTGGAGAGGCCATCCGTGACCGAGATGATGGCCCCAACGGCGGGAACGCCGGTGATCGCAATTTTGGTTCCGCTCGTGCTGTTGTTGGGTGTGATCAAGTTGCTGGTCAAATCCATAAAATCGTTGGCGTTGTTATCGGAATCGTACGCCGGTCCGTAACTGGCATTGCAGGTGCTGGTGTCGGTTTTGCGAACGAACTGCTCACCGGGCTGAATGCCGAGGCTGGTTCCCGGGTTGGGAATTGCCGAGCCTTCGACTGCCTGGGCCGGTGCTTGGAGTCCGGGATTTTTGTTCCATCCCACTTTATCGATAGGGACAGACCAGTTGTTGGGATAGACAAAGAGCGTAATGCCGCCGGGTTGGCTGGTCTGTAGCAGGTGGTTGGGAGCGCGGTAATCGCTACTCCCCGAACCGTTGTATACCGCATCGGCTGTTCGGGAAATGCCGTTGATCGTAATCGTTGCGGTGTTGGCAATCAGCCAGTAACCATTGGCGGGGATTGTTGTGTTCACAAAATTGAAATACGAGTAGGTCGCATTGCCGAAGCGGTCGTAGTAATAAATCCAGGGAGAGTTGGCACCGTAAGCATTGGCTTGAATCGGCCCTGTGGTCGGGTTGTAGAGTTCAATGTACTCAAACGCATTGGCAGGGCCGGTTGCGGCCACAACCTGACTGATCACCAGATGCGTCTGCATCCAGGCGTACCCGTGAATGGTTCCGGAGCTCATGGGGGATAAATCCAGATGAATGGTCTGGGTCTGGTTCGGGGAAATGGATACAGGAATGAGAGCGCTAAAATAACCGCTCGCACTGGCCGCGACGTTAAAATTTCCCGGCGATAGAGTGATCTTGTAATTGCCTGCACTGTCGGCCGTGTCGCGCCAACCGACATTTTCTGCAATGGTGACCGCGGCGTTGGGAAGGGTCGTTAGAGTGTTTCTGTTGCGTACCACTCCCTGCAGAACACAACGGCCCATGATGGTGTTGGGATTATTGGCGACACTGTTAATCTGTAGCGCCTTTGTGCCGCCCTGATAATTCCAAACCACAGATACGGTGATTTGCTTCATCCCCGTGTCCTGAGAATCCGGCGCTACAATCTGCAGGGACCCCGAATTGTCTGTGATATTTTGGATATACGTGTAGCGTGTGAATTGGACGCCGCCTTCAAGAATACTTTCGGCCGGATAATTGACCATATCGTAGGTGATGTTGGGTGTGACATCCGTGCGGGTGTTAAACGTCTGAGTGACCAAGAGGCTCAAGTAGGGCTTTTGTTTGAGGATTTGCATTTTTTCCTGAGCCAGTGTATTGGCCAGCGTTCCGTTCTTCGAATTTTGGATGGCTTGATGAACACCGACAAACGTTTTCAAAAGGCCCAGGATTCCGATGCCGATAATGGCGACAGCCACCATCAGTTCGGTGATGGTAACGCCGGAGGAACTCATCAGAAACCGTTTTTTCATTGTCATGGCCTCTCTTTTGAGTGTACGCAGGTCAGCTGGATTATGTGTGTGGAAGTTGTGTTCAAAATGTGAATTCCGTAGAATGCCTTTATGCCGCGTATCCTGGCGATTGAGGATGATCCCCAAATCATCGAAGCCATCGAAAAGAGCTTTTCGCTAGAGCCCAGTTTTCGCGTGCAGTGTGTTTCTAATCCCGCCGAAGTACATCAAAAAGCATCTAGTTATAAGCCTGATTTGATACTTCTGGATATACGGTTGCCCGGGGGAGATGGGCGGCAGATTTTAAAGGCGTTTAAAGACAACCCGGCAACGAAGCAGATTCCAGTTATTTTCTTGACAGGCATGTCCAGCGAAGGCGACCGCGTGCTGG
>CAZDML010000059.1:0-7106 GCA_964506645.1 uncultured Elusimicrobia bacterium
AATGATCTTGAAGGCCTTGGCGACGGTTTCCGCCGTGGCGCCGCCACCCACATCCAAAAAGTTCGCCGGTTCTCCGCCGTGATACTTAATTAAATCCATGGTCCCCATCGCGAGTCCCGCGCCGTTGACCAGACAGCCGATCGTGCCGTCGAGTGCGATATAGTTCACACCGGCTTTGGCGGCACGCACATCGAGCGGGTTTTCTTCTTCCAGGTCACGGAAATTTTGCAGTTCGGGGTGACGGAAAAGGGCGTTGTCGTCCAGGCTGATCTTGGCATCCATGGCGATGGCTTTACCATCGCTGGTCAGACCCAGCGGGTTAATTTCGAGGAGAGAGGCATCCATGCCGAGGAAGGCCTTGGCAACACTGAGGGCAACGGAAGCCACGGCATTCAAAGCAGCCCCTGTGAGTCCCATGCGCTGAGCGAGGTCACGCGCCTGATAGGGCTGAAGGCCACACCACGGATCGACGTCTTGGAACAAAATCGCTTCGGGTTTCGTGCGTGCCAGTTCTTCGATGTCCATACCGCCTTGCGTCGAAGCCATGATTACGGGTTTTCCTTTGGCCCGATCAATCACGCAGGCAAGATAGAGTTCGCGCGCCACCGATTGCGCCTGCTCGACATACAGTTTGCGCACCAGAATGCCTTGCGGTCCTGTCTGATGAGTCACGAGTGTCTTTCCAAACAGGCCCTTTGCGGCTTTTTCTAAATCATTCCAGGATTCGGCTTTGAGAATCCCGCCAGCTTTACCGCGACCCCCCGTATGCACTTGGGCTTTGACAACCCAGGGGGCAGCCGGTAATTGAGCCTCTAAACCGGAGAGCTCCGCCACGGACAAAAGCGGTATTCCCGCAGGCACGGGAACTCCAAACTTCGCAAGAACTGATTTGGCCTGGTATTCGTGGAGCTTCATTTAGACGTTGGCGGCACGAGGCTGGCGTTCGACGAGCGGCACGTATTTCAGATTCTGCGGACCTTTATAGTCCGTCAGCGGACGGATGAGCCGGTTGTTCTTGAGCTGCTCCATAAAATGCGTACACCAGCCGACAATTCGGCTGGCGGCAAAAATGAGCGGGAACAGGTCGATGTTGATGTTGAGGTACTGATAGACAGAGGCGGAATAAAAATCGAGGTTCGGATTGATGTTCTTTTCTTTCAGCATAATGCGCTGTAGAACTTCGGACATCTCGTACCATTTGGCAGGCCCGATCTTCTGGCTCAGCTCCTGGGACATCTGTTTCAAGATCGCTGCGCGTGGGTCGACGGTCGTATAGACCCGGTGTCCAAATCCCATCACTTTCTTTTTAGCGGCAAGCTGTTCACGAAGATAGGCTTCTGCTTTGTCTGCCGTGCCGATCTTCTCGAGCATTTCCATCACGCGCTGATTGGCACCGCCATGCAGCGGTCCCTTGAGGGTTCCCACAGCACTCGTGGCCCCCGAGTAAATATCGGACAGTGTCGACACGGTGACTCTGCCGGCAAAGGTGGAGGCATTCAGTTCGTGGTCGGCCTGCAAAATGAGACAGATGTCCATGGCGCGCCGGCTGAGCTCGTCCGGTTTTTCTCCACTGAGCATGTACAGGAAGTTGCCGGCATGATCCAGGCTCGCATCGGGGGCAATGACCGGCTGTTTCTTACGGATCCGCTCCAGCGCGGCGGTGATGGTTGCCACTTGCGCTGTTAGGCGAATGGTTTTACGCAGGTTGGCGACTTCCGAATTGTCCTCGGCTTCGGGATCGAAGCCCGCCAGGGCGGAGACCCCGGTGCGCAGCCAGGCCATCGGGTCGGTGGTCGGCGGCATGGCTTTTAAAATAGTAATCAAGCCTTCGGGAATGGCACGGTTCTTGGCGAGTTCCTGGCTGAATGCTTTAAGTTGATCAGCGGTCGGCAAAACACCGTAAATTAATAGATAGGAAACTTCTTCGTACGTAGATTTTTCGGCAAGCTCGTGAACGTCGTATCCGCGGTAGCGGAGGATCCCTTTTTCGCCATCGATAAAGCAGATGGTCGAGGTGGTAATAACGACATCTTCAAGCCCGGCCAGCGGCGCAGGGGTAGACATACAGATTCTCTCTTTTATCGTCGGGGACTGCTAATGAACTGAAGGAATTCTTCGCGTGTTCGAGGATCTTTCCTGAACGTTCCCACCATGGCGCTTGTAATCGTCGGAGATCCTTTACTTTCAGCTCCCCGCATTTCCATGCATAGGTGACGCGCTTCCATAACCACAGCAACACCGAGCGGATTAATTTTATTTTGAATAATTTCTGCGATTTGAGAGGTCAATCGTTCCTGTACCTGTAGGCGGCGGCTGAACACCTCGACAATACGCGGAATCTTGCTGAGCCCGATCACTTTTCCATCCGGAATATAGGACACATGGCACTTTCCGAAAAACGGCAGGAGGTGATGCTCACAAAGCGAATAAAAATCAATGTCCTTGACCACAACCATCTCGCTGTACGGCACGTCAAAAAGCGCCTGGTTAATGAGACGGTCAATATCGACATGGTAGCCGGAGGTCATCTCACGCAGCGATTTGGCGACGCGTTTTGGCGTTTCCCGCAAGCCATCCCGGTAAGGATCCTCCCCCAGTGCCATGAGAACATCCTTCATCAAGTCCTGGAGGGGTCGTTGGCCGATACGGGGGGGTGCTGCGAGTTCGACTTCCTTATCCATAGGGGGGATTATACCTATTTGACCCCTACCAGATCGAATGGGACTCCGCGCTGACCAGAAGGGTCTTCACCTCCCAGCGCTGCTCCTCGGGAGAGGTGTCTAACCATATTAAAAGGATACTGCCGTGGGATGTACTGACAGCCACTAGGGGGTCATTTTCGATGTCTAAGGCGGAAAGTCGTATTCCGCCAGGCCATTTTCGGTGCCCTTCCCCTTCCATACGCTGGGCATAGAGGCTCCAGGGCGGGCTGTAAGAATCCCGCCAAAACACATACCCCCCCTGCTCCCGTGCCACCGCCACGGGCTTGAGCTGCACGCCTGGCCGCTCTAGAACCACGGGCTGCCCCCCTTCCCCCCACAGCGGTCGGCCTTTGGGGTCCCATTGCTGGGCATAAATTTTGGGAGATTCGGCATGGGCGCCTTCCCAGGCCATAAAGATCCCGCCCAATCCATCCAACGAAACACTGGCGTGCGCCTGGTCGTTGGCATCATCCGCCAGATACATGCCGTCCTCAGACCACAAACGCTGGCCACCGATATCAATATTCTGCGCACGCCATTCGTCCCCCATGCCGGAATGGTTTTTCCACACAACTTCAATCTGGTGAGAGGGTGTTAGGGTAAGCGCTGTGATTTCTGGCTGACGGCAACGACTGGTGAGTGCAATGCCGGGCGCCTCCCACATGGCGCGGTCTTCGGCATTCACATACTGTGCCAGAAGCTGGCAGGTGTCGTTGACTTGGGAGTGCCACGCCAGAATCACACCTTCTTCGCGATCACTAATAGCAACGGGATCCATATCGCACTGGGGTTGAGACGTCATCACTTTCACAGGACTGACGAAAGCCCCGGCGCGCGGATAGTGCACCGTTGCATAGGCCAGGTCGCAGTGATCGGCGCCGCGTTCCTGCCAGTAGAGTCGGTCAAACGTTTTTTCCGACACAAGAGCCATTTTCCCCAGCATCGGCCCGCTGCGAATATGCTGCTGCAGCCCATGGCCACGGGCATCAAAATGCTGCCACCACAATTCCGACTCTCCGCCCTGAGTTTCGCGCCACAAGAGACTCACGCCCTCCTCATTGGCAGCGATCTGCGGCATCTCGATGGTTGCCGCCGTCTTACGAATCACACGACCCGCATCGCGCCAGCGTACACGCCCGCGGAAATTGGCCTGCTGCAGCCAGAGAGACGACCCGGTGGCATCGGTCGTGACCCAGACCATATAGATACCATCGTGCTGGTCATGGCGAATCATGAGATTTTGCGGAGAGGACGTCAGTTTCAGAATGGAATGGACCTGGGCCGCCGTGGCGGGCGACACGGCAAAGACACAACTGAGGAGCCAGAGGATTTTCTTCATTGTGCGCATAGCTTAGCAAAAATCTATTTTTGTATTATGTACCAAAGATGACTGCTTCGTCGAAAACAACCCCTCAACGCATCGTTGAGGTTGCGATGGAAATCGCTCTCCCTCCGGACTTTCTGGAACATCTCCACAAACGTTATGGATCCCGCGCCGCACGCGACGCCGCCATGTCCACCTCGGTCGGCGGCATCGGTCCGCTGCTGCGTGAACGCATCGTCGCGCAAGGCGATGCCGGGCTCGACGTCATTGGAATCACGCTGTTGTACGACACGACCTGGATTCAGAGCTGGTTCGAATGGGGGCAGCTGCATTTGGAGAAACGTGAAGTGGGCCCGATGCTTCGCGACCAACTTCAGGATACCGGCATCACGCTCGAACTTCCTTTTTACGAAGGAAAAAGCCAGAGCGTTCATGTCTGGAAGCTGGCCTATGGCAAATCCCCTGTCTATTTTCTGGATTGCCCGGCCATTTCACACGTGGTCTATCCCAGCGAAGAAGACGCTCCGACAGGCACTCCACAACCCGGCGCTTGGGGCGAACAGATCCGCCAGATGCAGAGCTGGTTGGTTGGCCGCGGAGCCCTGGCCCTGCTCAAGCATCTCCAGCTGGCACCCGATGTCATCGTCTTAAGCGAAACTCCGACTCTTTTTGGTTTCCACCGCATTGCGCGAGACGCATTTCACAGCGATCCTTTTTTTGAAAACACCCGCTATATTTTTAACGACCATACACCGATGGAATATGCCCACCCGGTCTGGTCCCAAGAGACCTGCAAACGGGTCCAGCTCGACACGACGCCTTATGTTTACCCCAACACGCAAGCACAGACGCATGGAGACGTCGACATCACGCGCCTGTTGATCAGCGAAGTTCAGGGCGTTTTCGGCGTGGCTGAAAAGCACGGCCGCGTCATGCGAGCGATGCCTTCCTTAAAAGACTATGCCGCCAAAATTCAATCCATCACCAACGGCATTCACGTTCCGTACTGGCAATCCAGCAGCTGGCAAAAGGCGAAAACCTTGTCGGACGCAGAACTTCTCGCGCTGCGGAATGTACAGAAAAATGAACTGCTGGACTGGCTGTGGCGTCACCTCGGACTGTGGCACACCTGGAAGGAACAGGCCATGGGCAAGTCCCTCGTTCTCTGGACGCGGCGCATCACCGGCTATAAGCGGCTCGATGTGCTCGGACAGATCTGCAAAGAGGGAAATCTCAAACGTCAGTTCCTAGACTCCGACACCGTGCTCCTCATTGGCGGACGCATTCATCAGCACGACGACCAGGCGCAGGGCATGGTTTACCATTTGCTGGATTCGCTCAGCCAGGACAAGGCCTTACAGGACCGAATTATTTTTATTGATAACTTTAATGTCTGGATCGCGCCGCGGCTGTTCCACGGCGCCGATGCGGCTGTCATGCTGGCCGATGACGGGCGGGAAGCCTCCGCCACCGGCTTTATGAAAGCCCAGGTGAATGGCGGTCTCATCATCGCCACCGATGATGGAGCGATTCCAGAATCCGTGATTTTTGCCGGGAAAGAAAAACAAGGGCAGACCGCCAACGGTTTTGAAGTCCCTTATGTCAACGGCCACCCCACGGCGGAGGGATTTCTAAACGCACTCAAGCAGCTCCGACAGACCCTTCACCAACCCGACCAGCGCGCCAAGATGATTCGCTCCGCTTTGCAGGCCGAAGCCCAGGTGAGTCTGAGCCGTACAGTGGCTGAAACCATGGCTTTTTATGAACGCCTGCCCGAACGACACAGGGTCGCCGAAATAAGCCCTACCCCCCAATAAAACGATTTGATTTTTAGATCTAATATCGTCCTGTAAAGAATTTCTTCGGACACCATTTTTGTATTGTAAATAGTTATTAATTTATGTACGAATGATGGAACTTCGATGAAACTTTTTCGCAACAGAAATGGCGTTACACTAATCGAACTGATGATTGCTGCGGCGATCATCTGTATCGGGGTTCTGGCTTCGATTGGCTCCTACCAATATATTACGCAATCCATTCAAAACTCCAAGCGGCGCTCCCTGGCCAACAATCTGGCACAAGAACAGATCGAAAAACTGAAAAATCTATCGTATTACACCCTCCTCGTTACGACAGCGCCCACGCCCAACACCAATCTTCCCGAAGTGGTCTATGATCCCGGCAATTATCCGCCGCAAACGATCCTGGAAGGCGGAATTTCTTTTACGCGTGCAACGCGAGTGGATTTTGCCTATCAGGATGGTGTTGCCGTTTCAACCACGGACTGGACGAGCGACGATACGGGACTTAAATTGATTACGGTCTATGTCCTCTGGCAGGATGGCGCGGAATGGCACGCGAAAGAACTGCACAACCTCATGAGTAACCCAGCGGCCAACCCGTTGAATGCCGCTTTTACCGGCATCGTGACCGATACCAACAGTGTCGTCCTATCCGGAGCTATTGTTCGCGTGCTTGAAAACAGCGCCTGGTTTGGCACGACCAACAGCGGAGGGATTTACCGTATCGCCGTCAGTTCCGGATCCTATTCTCTTCAATGCTCATCATCGGGCTACTTTACGAGAAACACTGCGACCGCCCAAACAGCAACCAGCAATAATAGTACTACCGTCAATTTCAATCCCGGCGGCTTACGCCCGATGATACGGATGTCTAGCGGAACCGCTATGGGACAGGTGTATATCAGCACACATCTTGTCATTTCCCAGGTCGTTGCCAGCACGACCACCGACCGGGACTATGAATATATTGAACTCTACAATCCCACAACCTCAGCCTACGCCATGACCACGGGGTATGTGCGTTTTTGTTACTACGATCAGACCGGGGCCTACGAGAATGATGACATAACCGTCATTACGCCTTCGATGGCACCCAACACGTTTTACTTGATCGCCAACACATCCGACAGCATCACGGTCGGGGGGGTCACACGCAACGTTGATGCCTACTACACAACCCATGCGCATCCTTCACATTTGATTGATGCAAATGAAGCGGGAACATTGCATCTTCATTATTACGTGTTGAATCCATTTGGCGAAATGATTGATTGT
>CAZDML010000059.1:7116-12397 GCA_964506645.1 uncultured Elusimicrobia bacterium
GCGTAACGAGTCCCCCCAGCACTTACGTAGAAGGCACGGCCATTAGCGCCACAGGTCTTGCCGCCGGAGAACAAATTGCACGATTGTCACTGCCGGGAATTATGAATACGACCTATGGTCCGGCCTATGACACGGGACATAATCATAAGAACTGGGTCGATTATCCTTCTCTCACGGTCACACCCAACAATTCATCCGTGAGCAAAATACCTCTCACTGGAACCCCGGCTTACGGCGCTATCGTCACACTCAATGACGCTTTCTCCACAGTAACGACCTGCGATGCCACAACAAGCAATGGGGATTATCCCGTATGCGCCTATTCTATCAGTGGCGCTACAGGCACGTGGATCATGACCATCAGCTCTGGAAGTGCCTATGTAGAATACACCTCGGTCACTTTTCAAGCAGGCGTGACAACCGGCGTTCCGAATGGGGCCACGAACTCAAGTTGGACCCTTGTCAACACGACCGCCACGCTACTGAACAGCACGACCAATTATGGGTTTGTTGCAGGATGGGTACGAGACGCCAGCGGCACAGGGCTAGGCAATATCAGCGTCATGGGGGATGGCAGAACAGTAAACACCTCCAATGCCACAGCCACGCGAGGCCGCTATTTCTTATCTACATCGACAGGAAGCATTCAAATCATTGCCAATCCAAACAATACCAATAGTACTTATACCAGCGATGCCATTAGCGTTAGCGTTAGCCAGGGAGTGATGAGTGACAACAACAATTTTTCCATATCCTTGGGCGGCATCATTAGAGGCTATTTCAAAACATCTTCCAATACGGCGCTCCCCAGCAAAGCCGCTGTTGCTTTGTCAGGGGGCAATCAAATGGCTCAGGCCACCTCCGATTCCTCCGGTTATTTCTACCTGCGAAATCTCGCTACAGGAACCTATACCGTTCAGCCGGCCCTGGATCCGATCGAAGCCGCTTCCCCTTCATCCATCAGTGTCGTCTTAAGTTCAACCGGAACATCGACATCGGTATCGACCTTTACGATTACCAGCGGACTGGCACAAATTACGGGACAAGCACTCAACAGCAGTTCGACTACGATTGCCACAGGCGTTCTTGTCGTCGTCACAACGAGCACCCTGGGCAGCACGTTACCCCCGACACAGTATGGAGCGACAGGGACGTCTTGCAACCCTTGCTATTACACTGGATCGTCTCAAGCCGACGGCACCTACACGATTGATGTACGCGCCAGCACGACGACCTATAAAGTGTATGCATGGTATACCCAGTTTAATGGAACAACACCGTCCACTTCGATGGCGAACGGATGCCCCTATTCAGTCACCGTATCGTCTCCGGGCCAAATAGGAACACAAAATCTGCGATGGTAACACGCAATCGTAACGGATTTACATTGACGGAAATGCTGCTCACCGTTGCCATTATTGGCATTCTGGCGGCAGGACTTCCCGCTTTGATCTCGCAACTGGTTCGATTTTATTATCTGCACACGGCTAAGATTGAAATTCAAAAGGATGCACGGACTTGCCTCGAAAATATTAACCGTTTCCTGCGGCAGGCAGAATCCTCAAGCGTGGTGATTGATCAGGTCAATTCGCCACAACAACCGCCCTTCTCGCGCATCAGTTTTTCGACCATCGGAGGGCAAAGTATGTCCTTTTATCAGATGAACAACAAACTCATGCAGGTGGGCGTCTCCACATCCACCATCAGTAGCAACCTGCGTTATATCGCGTTCACTTATCCGCGATCAGATGACCCATCGATTATCTCGGTCGCGATCACGATGGAGAAGGCAACGTATCAGGGAGCGTCTAAAGCGCTAGAACTTTCCATTGAAAAGGTCCGGGTGATGAACTAATGATCCAACGTATTCAAGGACAAGTGCTTGTTATTGCGATTTTAATCGTTTTAGTCCTGGCGATTACCATTCCCGCCATCGTTCGCCTGGTACAAAATGAATCGACATGGACGGCCAAATCACAACGCAGCACACGTGCCTTTGCATTGGCAGAGGCGGCTGTGGAGCGCGGTTACCAACAACTGCTCTTAAGCACTTCGACATGGAATAACGTCTTGGCAGGGACTATCCCGAGTGGATACAACTTTGATCAAACCTATACAGACAGTGGTGGAAGTTATGAAATTCGCCTCAGTTCGTCAGGCGTGCAGGAAATCAGTGTCGTAGGCGTCGGAAAAGACACTTCAGGCAAAGAAATTCGAGCTATTCAAGCCGTCTATGCCATTGGGAGCATGTCCGGGTCCGCCCTGTTTGCGTTGAACGGTGTCACCATCGAAGGGAACCCGGATGTTGAATGGGGACCGGTGATCTCTCCATCTGCCATTGATACCGACGCCGGACACCTCCACCCGCGTTTATACAGCGCGGCATCTATTGATCCTTTCGATACCAGTTCTGCGCTCCCCAACAGTGACAGCAGCCACTACTGGGCCTACGAAACATTGCCCCCCGCGCCGACCATTAATTTAACTGGATCCAATGGATACAAATCGTCTGCCTATGCCGTCGATGGCAGCGCTTCTCTGGGTAGCGGCCCCGCAGGAAGTATTTATTACTACACATCTGCAGTCACGCCCACGCTCAGCCCGGGGAACAATCATTTTATCGATGGCGATTTAATCGTCGAAGGAAACTTGAGCATGAGTGGCAATCCCGGCAACGGCAGCAACTTTGCAGCCTCGATTCCTTCGACGGCCTGGAGAGAGTACGCTAGCGACTGGAGCACCTATCACGACACCTTTGATGCCACTTACGCAACCTATGCCTCTGTTCCTTCTACCTATGCGCCAACTGGACTGACCTACAGCAACTTCGGCAATAAAATTTTTATTCATGGGTTCCTATATGTCGGTGGAACATTTTCCGTATCGGGGGGCGGTAATACCATTATCATTGGAACAGCCTATATTGGAAGCAGCCCCAGTTTGGGAAACTCTCACGTCACCATCTACTACGATGCGACGGTCGCTGCCAACGTCAAACTCACCTCATCCTCACCGAGCCGCATCAGCTGGCAAGACCAGACAGGATGTACCTGGTCCGGCTCACACGCCAGCTGTCCATAAAAAAATCGACTTTTAATTATTGTCCGTCTACAGCCGGGGGAGGAGACCAGGGCGGGACATATTGCCCTTCGCCGGGCTTGGGAATCTTCGGCGCCGCAGGGGCCGATTCAACGACAGGAGGAACATACACGGGGGTTGGCATCGGGGTGTAGCTGTAGGACTCGACAGGTGCGGGCGGAGGGTCTTCTTTCAATTCCCCTTTTCGGTACAGTGCCAGCGTCTCGGCCATTTCAGTAGCCGCAGCTTCTCCAGCGATCGCCGCATAACGGTCATTCAAACGGTCGGACGTGACCTTATCAAACAACGTTTTCGCCTGCGGAATATTCTTCGCGATGCCTTTGCCCAGTGCGTTCAGGGTTCCCAGTGCCAGAGCCGCTCCCTCATGGCCAGCATTCGCATCGTGCTCGAGGACAATCGAAGCCGTGTTGTAGTCTTTCTCACGGTAGGCTTTGAGCCCCTGCAGAACCCGCTTGTCCGGCGGTTCACATCCGAGAAGGATTCCAGCACACACAAGCCCTGTCAGGAAAATATTTTTCTTCATTGTTTTACCTCCGCAGGAATCGTCAATGTAAACCGAGCTCCTTTGCCTGGGCCATCGCTTTCTACTTTGATTGATCCGGCATGCTTATCCAGAATCCGCAGCGCCGCAGAAAGGCCAAGACCGTTGCCTTGGTCGACCTTCGTTGTAAAAAACGGCTGAAAGATCATTTCCAAGAGTTCGGGTGCAATGCCGGTCCCGCTGTCCTCAATACTAATGTCAAAAAAATCTTTATTCGTGCGTCGCGTCAGCCACCATCCTCCGGTCCTTACCCAATGAAGCCCCATCCGCAGAGCTCCACCCTGCGGCATGGCTTCAAGCGCATTTTGCAGAATGGCTGAGAGCGCTTCGGAGAGCAACGTCTTGTCTCCTTGAACGCGAGCTTCCTGATCCAGCCCCTCGACATGAACATCAATACGCTGCGCTTCTGCTTGTGCGTGGATCCGCTCCACCGCGGAGCCCACCGCATCGCGCAGGTCCATGGACTGCAGGTCCAGTTCTTCAATACGACCTAGGCTTAAAAGTTTCTGCAGAATTTCTTTGCAGCGATCGACTTCCGTTTGTATGCGAACAAGCTCATCGCGCGATTTGGCCGACATCTCTTTTTGATGCGCTAGGACTTCGGCATTCACGCGGATCGTTGTGAGCGGCGCTTTAATCCGATGTGCGATTTCCGCGGAAATTTGTCCCAGTGCCGCCAGCCGTTCAATATGGAACAAGCGCTTCTGAAACATCTGGTCCTGTGCCTGCCGAGATTCGCGCACATCTCGTGAAAGCATCCCTGTAAAAGAAGCCGCAATCCACAGGTATGGTAAACGCAGCCAGAATTCCGCTTCCGAAGGCAGCCCGTGCGCATTTTTGGCGGCCGTGTACCCATAAAGCAGGGTGGCAATGAGCGCCACCAAAAAACTCTGCGTCATATTCTGCGTGAGGGCCGTTCCAAAAATAACTAGGAAATACGTGAGAAATAAATCGGACTGGGATTGCCGGGCCCACGACAAAATAATAGTCGAGAGCACGACATCAATCAGAAAGAGCCCGCCCTGTGCTTTCGGACGCATCAGCCACTCCGCCGGCGCACTCAAAATCGCCACCAAGAGCCCGCCCAGAACGACCACTAGCAAAAGCAGCCGTATGTATTCGGCAAACGAAAATTGATGCTGATAAATAAAAAACAGCAGGAGAACGGCGGTTAACAACGACTGGAAGATGAAATAGGTGCTTCGGCGGTCAGTCATTCGGCAGGGTAAAACAGTACCCGAGCTTCGGCAATGTTTCGATGCAGCAGCCCAGCGGGCCCAATTTCTTCCGAAGGTTTTTGATGTGGGTGTCCAGGCTGCGCGTGGAAACCTCGGCCCCGTAGCTCGAGGTGCTCTCAATAAGGAAAGTTCGGGTAACTGTTTTTCCCGGACGCGACACCAGCTGAAACAGCACTTCAAATTCTTTCGGCTGCAGTTTGAGCCGCCTCCCTTTCAGGGTAGCCGTACGGTTGGCGGGATCAAGGGTAAGCGCTTTCACCCGAAGGAGCTCGCTACCCACAACAGTCCGCTCGCTACGCCGCAGCACCGCCTGGATACGGGCGACCAATTCGACAGCACTGAAAGGTTTCACCACATAATCATCAGCGCCTAGGTTGAGCCCCAGCACGCGGTCGCCTTCGCT
>CAZDML010000060.1:0-12302 GCA_964506645.1 uncultured Elusimicrobia bacterium
AATGAGGGAGAATAGATGCTACGATAGCTGTATGACTCTCTGCGCCAACTGCAAGTTAAAGAAGTCCCGCTGGTCTGGTGTCCACGGATTTGTGATTGGTAAGAAGAAATACTGTTGTTTTGGTTGTGGATTTACCGGCTGTACCTGTATCGAACCCGTCAAACGCAAAACCCCTCCTGCCCCACCCTCCCGTTAGATTTACTGAAAATTCCAGCTCTAAAATGCCAAGTCCTGTGGGATGGAGGGAACAACATCTGTGGACCAGGCAAGCACTTACAGAATAGTAGAGGTGGTTTTCCCCAAAAGACCCAAGTTTGGCTAATAGAAAAATCATTGATTTTGTCATTCGGACGTAACATACATACGTTATAGTTGTAGTGAAGTGAGTTGGTGAAAGCAAAAGGAGCTTCTTATGCAAACACTTCTCGTCACGCTTTTTCTGTTAGCATCCGCACTCCCCGCATGGTCAGCGCAAAATCAAACGATGTCGAGTGAAAATTTTGGTGGGCTAGTGAAAGAATGCAAAGATCTTATGTGTAAAGGAGTCGATACCAAAGGATTGCCGCGCTGTAGTACGAACAGTATTGAAAATGGGACGTGCCGTAAGGTGAGTACGGTCAAAGGAACGTTGCCTAAAGATTCGCGATGCTGTCAGGGCGGTGACCTTGTTGAAATGAAAGAATGCTGGGTTAATTTTTATAGCTGCACGCTTATTGGGGATGACCCGGATTGTTACTATGTAGGAAATGCGGGCAACGTCGTTCACTCTAACGATAAAAATTGTGCCTCAGGCCAAGCTCTCGACTAATGTGAGCGTATCTCGCATCTGAAAGATTAGTCCTGTGTAGCCACTGCGCTCTTCCCATCCGCTAAGCCATACTCATTTCGTTCCCGTCTTTACTCACGCAAAATAAGGCGATCTCGTTCTTCAGAGAGAATGGCGTAATTGCTAAGAAACGTCAGATTCTTCATTTTTTCAGTGGCAACCAGAATGGGCTTTTGAGCTGGACTGGTTTTGTAGTAGAAAATCACATGGGTCCCTTTTCGCCGATTGACCTCCTCCACGGTGTACTCGTAATCTGGAAGTCCCGATTTCTTTTCCTCGGCTGGGATGACACGTCGCTCAAATTCTCGGAAGATGCCATACCGGGGACCGGTACTGACATTGCGGTTGTCCCATAGTTCGATGCCTTTTTCTGGATTGTTAATTTGCGTTGGAATGGCAAATTGTTTGAGGGATGCAGCACGGTAGGCCGCCGGAGTGGGAGGCGGAGCAACGTATTTCGAAGACCGCCATATTTTGAAGACTTTTTTGAGAGCTCCTTTTTTGTCGTAGATGTGAATCACGGTATGAGACCGATTCTGTGCATACCGAATAATGGCTTTTCCTCCTTTCCACGGACCTGAGAGGTACTGTTTTACAACATAGGATCCCTTAGAGGGTGGCTGGTGCCCTAGAGGAGGGGGAAACTCAGGCCTGGTTTGTGCGGCGAGGGAGCTAATTTCAGAGCCAATGACCCAAACGGCTGTAAGCAGAGCTGTAAAGTATTTTTTGATAAACATGGTGGGAGTGTAAAGGGCGTCCTTTTTATTTTCAAGGGGAAAATTTTTCACCGTGCATAGGGGCAAGCCAAAAGACGTCATGTTCGGAAAAATGAATAATACGCCCGTTCAGACTCTAAGAAGTGATGCCAATCACTAGGAGGAGCCATGAGCAAGGAAGAAATCGAAAAGCGGATTTATAAGATTCGAGGTCGACAGGTCATGCTGGATGCGGATCTCGCCCATTTATATCAGGTCCCAACAAAGCGTCTTAATGAGCAAGTCAGACGAAATCTCTTTCGTTTCCCATCGGACTTTATGTTTCAACTTTCGACGATTGAGGCCGAGTCTTTGAGGTACCAAATGGGTACCTCAAGAAATATCCGGTCGCAAATTGCGACCGCATCCAAGCGTAATGTCCGGTACTTACCTTTTGCTTTCACGGAGCATGGGGTCGCTATGCTGTCTTGTGTGCTCCATAGTAAACAGGCGGTATTGGTGAATATCGCCATTATTCGCGCGTTTATTCAGCTGCGGCATGCCGTGCTATCCAGCCGGGATGTCGCTCGTCGGGTGGAAAAGCTGGAAGGAAAAGTGGATGTTCACGATACCGATATTCGGCTGTTGGTGCAGGATGTGGATCAACTGAAGAGGAAGAAATTGCTGGACTCGCCGATCGGCCCGCCTGAAATCGTCTAAATTCAAGCTGGTTTAACTTTGGGGGAAAGGCTTGGATGCCGATGGGCGCTTTAATCGCCATAAGCCATAGGCGGTGGAGGGCAGTATGAGAATGTGTAAAAACAGAAAACTTTTGAAGACCATTGGGATATAGCTTTGTAAAAGCCGATCTCTGTAGGATCCTGCAACTCCATCCGACACCGCCATGCTCATGCCGCCGATCATATTCACAGCGATAAAGGTGAGAGCCAGATAGAGACCACTTTTTCCAAGATAGAGAATCCATTTTTGTGCCTTGGGATATCGCTGAGCCAGATACAGCGTGCCAGCCATGTAGGGGAGTAGGATAATCAGTAAGAATGAAAAGAGACCCAGGGGAAGCACGCTGAGAAGTACTTCAGGCAAGTAAATAGATAACCCGTCCTTGCAATAACGCCATAACGCTATAAAAAAGTGCTTGATTCGATTCATAGTTTCTGTTCCTTTCGGTACTATACATTCGATAGGTCAGCGGTTCAATGTTCACAGGCGAAGATAGGGGAAGGCAGGAGTTTATCCACAACGAGGTCTGTCCCTTTTGACCGCGTAGTTTTCAGCCTGGGGTCAGACCCCTTTCGGAGCATTTAGGTCTTGTATGCCAGAAAAAGCACCGATATACTTTTTTCCGTAAGGCAGAAAATGGGAGGTATAAGGCAAATGAAGAAATATTCAATTGTTGCGCTGGGTCTCGGTATCCTCACATGCTTCATCAGTTCTCCAGCATCTTCTGCGCCTGCGAGGAAATTATCCCAGGAACCTCAGTACGTGTTAGCCTGTTGTAAGTGCTACAACAAGGACGGAAAACTTATCGGTGAATTCCCGGGTGTAACGCTGGGAGGAGAGTTAAAATCTTGCAGACCTCTATGCCAGACGCTGCCTGGGTGGGGTGGGGGGGTCGGCGCCTACTACGGTAATAACGGAATGTGTACGGCGCCGGTTGTGACCGAGCCGCCCGTGATCAATTAATCTTTTCTCGAATTACTCTAGACATAATGAAAGCCGCCCATCTTATGGATGGGCGGCTTTTTTATTTAGTTTCTAAATGTTGCCGAATTAGCTGCAGCCACTGGTGGTGCCGCAGGTGTCGCACTTGAGGCACGTGCCGTTGCGGACCATGGTGAACTGTCCGCATTCGCGGCAGGCGTCGCCTTCATAGCCTTTGAGCTTGGCCTGGCGAACTTTCTCGGCCGTGTTGGTGATCGGCGGAGGATTCACGACCGGGGCTTTGAAGCCGGCGACGTTGGGCGCTGCAGCGGGCGCTGCCGGAGCCGGCGCGGCGGAGGCACTTACGTCGGCTGTTTTCTTGGGTTGATTGGTTGTATGCGACGAATGCGGTTTAAAGGTTGTGACCGGTGCCGGCTGGTTCTGATCGAGCACGCGTTCTTCCACCACTTCTTCATCGATGTACTCAATCGGGTCAGACGGTAGGCGCGTGGAGCTGGCGCGCAGATCTTCGGCCGTCACTTGGGCCAGGTCCTGGCGGTCGAGGTAGCTGATGGCCAGTTCGCGGAAGATGTAGTCGATGATGGAGGTCGACATCTTAATCTGCGGATTGCCCACGACCATCCCATGCGGCTCAAAGCGCGTGAACACAAACGCTTCGACAAATTCTTCCAACGGCACGCCGTGCTGCAGTCCGAGTGAGATGGCGATAGAGAAACAGTTCATGAGGGATCGGAACGCGGCGCCTTCTTTGTGCATATCGACAAAGATTTCGCCGAGAGATTCATCCTCGTATTCCCCGGTGCGCAGGTAAATGGTATGTCCGCCGATTTTTGCTTTTTGCGTGTACCCTGCGCGGCGATCCGGTAAGCGGCGGCGGCGTGCGAGGTAGCGGTGCACGATCTTCTCGGCGATCTTCAGCGGTCCGCCGGACAAGTCGTCGGTCGAAACAATTTGACCGCCGTCGGAGTCCGAGGTTGTGTTTAGAGGCTGGCTGAGCTTGGACCCATCGCGGTACAAGGCGATCGCTTTAAGCATGAGCTGCCAGGACTCGAGGTAGGCTTCATCAATTTCACGAAGCGTGGCTTCGTGCGGGAAGTTGATGGTCTTGGAGATCGCGCCCGAGATAAACGGTTGGGCGGCGGCCATCATACGCAGGTGGGCGCGTGGGGCGATGAAGCGTTTGCCCTTGGTTCCGCACTTGTTGGCGCAGTCAAACACTGGATAGTGCTCGTTCTTTAAGTGCGGTGCGCCTTCGATCGTCATCGTGCCGCAGACATATTCGTTGGCCATGGTAATCTCGTCCTGCGAGTAGCCGAGGTGCTTGAGGATCGAGAAGTTCCAATCGGAAAGCTGTTCATCGGTGAGGCCGAGTGTTTCTTTGCAGAACGCTTCTCCCAGCGTGAACTGGTTAAAGGCGAACGGCACTTCAAAGGCCTGCGGGAGCGCCGCTTCGACTTTGGCCAGAACCTCATCAGTAAAGCCTTTGGACTTCAGGCTTTCCGGGGTCAGGGTCGGACATCCTGTCAGGGTGCCGGAACCTTTACAGTAGCGGACAATGTCTTCAATCTGGGAATGCGAATACCCGAGGGCTTTGAGCGCGGGCGGGAGCGACTGGTTGATGATCTTCATGTACCCGCCGCCGGCCAGTTTCTTAAATTTCACAAGTGCGAAATCCGGCTCGATGCCGGTGGTGTCGCAGTCCATCGCGAGGCCAATCGTGCCGGTGGGCGCGATGACCGTGACTTGGGCGTTGCGGTAGCCAAACATTTCGCCGAGTTCCAGCGCCCGGTCGGCTTCATGGCGGGCCGCAAACAGGAGGTCCTGCGGGCAGTGCGCCGGGTTGATGTGGACCGGAGCGACCGACAGGCCTTCGTATTCTTCTTTGTCGGTGACATAGGCCGCACGGCGGTGGTTGCGGATGACTTTCAGCATCGCTTCCTTATTACGTTCATAGGCCGGGAAGGGGCCGACTTCTTTGGCCATTTCCGCGGAGGTCGCGTACGAGCCCATGTGCATGATACAGGTCAGTGCGCCATCGATCGCGCGGGCTTTATCGGAATCGTAGGGAATCCCCTGCACCATGAGGAGCGCACCGAGGTTGGCGTACCCAAGGCCGAGGGTTCTATAAAGGTAGGACTTCTCGGCGATGGGGCGGCTGGGGAACTGCGCCATGGTGACGCTGATTTCCAGGGTAATCGTCCAAAGGCGCGTGGCGTGGCGATAGGCTTCCACGTTAAAGCGCGAGGTGTTTAAGTCGAAAAATTTCATCAGGTTGATGGACGCGAGGTTGCAGGCCGTGTCGTCCAGGAACATGTATTCCGAGCAGGGGTTCGAAGCGTTGATGCGGCCATCTTCCGGGCAGGTGTGCCACTCGTTGATGGTTGTATCGTACTGCAGACCCGGATCGGCGCAGGCCCAGGCGGCGTAACAGATCTGGTCCCAGAGTTCTTTGGCCTTCACCATTTTGCAGGCTTTGGGTTCGCGACCTTCTTTGGCGGCTTTGGCTTTTTCCACGCGCCACAGGAGCGGCCATTCGCCGTCAGCGAGAAGGGTTTCCATGAAGGCGTTCGGCACGCGGACTGAATTGTTTGAGTTCTGACCGGCGACCGTCACATAGGCTTCGGAGTTCCAGTCGGTGTTGTATTCCGGGAAGTCGATGCCGGTCACGCCCTGAGAGGCAAGCTCGATGACGCGTTCCACGTAATTTTGCGGAATCATCGCATTCTGCGCCGCGCGAACAGCCGCTGCCAGACGGGTGTTTTTCTTGCGGTCTAGGCGTTCGGTGACTTCCGGCCAGCCGTGGACGGCTTTAATAATTTCGTTTAAGTGTTTGCGGCAGAGCTTCGAACCCGTAACCAGCGCGGCAACCTTCTGCTCTTCCTTGGTTTTCCACTGGATGTACTCTTCGATATCGGGGTGGTCGAGATCGAGCGTGACCATTTTGGCGGCGCGGCGGGTGGTGCCGCCAGATTTGATGGCGCCGGCGGCGCGGTCCCCTATTTTAAGGAAGGACATGAGGCCGGAGGATTTGCCGCCTCCAGAGAGGGGTTCGCCGGAACCGCGAATGTCTGAGAAATTGGAGCCAGTCCCTGAACCGTATTTGAAGATACGAGCTTCACGCACCCAAAGGTCCATGATGCCTCCCGGGTTGACCAGGTCATCGGTGACGGACTGAATAAAGCAGGCGTGCGGTTGGGGGTGTTCGTAGGCATTGACGGACTGCTTCATTTCGCCGGTCTTGGGGTCGACATAGTAGTGGCCCTGCGCCGGCCCTTCGATGCCGTAGGCCCAGTTCAGGCCGGTGTTGAACCATTGCGGGGAATTCGGCGCCGCCATCTGGTTGGCCAACATGTAAAGCATGTCGTTGTAGTAGGCCTTGGCGTCATTTTCGGTTTTAAAATAGTTGTGTTTCCAACCCCAGTAAGTCCAGCAGCCGGCCAAGCGGTGAAAGACCTGGAGGGCGTCTTTTTCTGGACCAAATCGCTCATTTTCGGGAAGGTCTTTGAGCGCGTCCTGATCCGGTACGGAGCGTTGCATCCATTCCGGTACGCCCACTTCCTTTACTTTCTTTGTTTTAGAAGGAATGCCCGCTTTACGGAAATATTTTTGAGCAATGATGTCGGTCGCCACCTGCGACCATCCTTGCGGAATGCGGATGTTGTTCATTTCAAACACCACCGAGCCGTCTGGATTGCGGATCATGGAGGTGCGCTGATCCCAGGCGAGTGCATGGATCGGATCTTGTCCCGCGGGGACAAAACGGCTCTGCACAGACAGGCCTGGCGTGGTGGTTTTTTGACTCATGGGCGGCTCCTTAGATTCTGGCTTTCGGTACTACAGGTGGTTGAGACTGTTAAAAATACACTATATGTAGTGGCAAGTCAACAATGCCACTGCGCGCGTCGAAAAACGATATTTACAGACTATGGCGACTTTGTTTTTTATGTTTGGAAAGGACCTTACTACTATACTCCGGATTTTTTTTGTGTCAAGTTTTCGAGGGAGAAAAATTAATGTGGAGCAGATGCATCTTTGGACAGCGCCGTGAGGGCGCGCAGGAGTGCCTTTTCTTCGACGAAAGAGCGCGCTAATTCCACGTGCTGGCACGTGAGTACCGGAATAACCTCGCCGTATTTTTCGACGAGTGCAGGTTCATCAGAAATATCGATCACGGAAATTGAGCAAGCGATTTTTTTCGCTACGCGTTGCACCACGGCGAGCGCGGCGTCGCAGAGATCACAATCCGGCCGGGTATAAAACTGCAGAGCGAGCGGTGTCATGGCGTGGAGGTGTTACGGCTTACGAATATCCAACTTGCTGTGGAATTGTAGCACGATGAGTCCTGGCTGTGCGTTCGGGGTGCGGCCGATGCGTTCGTTTCGGGGAATGCGGGCAATATTATCGATCGGCAACGTGAGCGTGCCGTCGTATTCAAGGGAATTGGAGAGGATCATATGCTTGCGATTGTCAAAACGGACACGGCCGGAGCCTTGGCCGGTGAAGCGTGAGGTGCCCAGACCCTTCTGTGCCCAGGACGGTGCTTCCCAGAGATGCGGCGTGACGTTGGCTACATAGCTCAGCTCTGCGCAGGGGTCGTCGTCGCATTTGGAGAAGTCGTTCAGCGTCCAGCGCAGGGTGCCTTTCCAGAAAATTTTCCATTCACCAATTTGTTCCAACCATTCTACCGGTTCGCTCCAGGTGCGGCCACGGCGGGAAAGTCCGTCAGGCCAATCAGGAAGGACGAGCGGCAGCGTGCGTCCGACACGGGTTGAGGCGGCCGTGGGCCGTTTCGTCATAACGTTAGCAGCATTTAATTCAGCAATTCCAGGTGTCAGCGACGGGTGAGTGGGGGGAACCAAACGAACTCCGGCATGTCCCGTTTCATCAATCATCCATTCATGGCTGCGAACCGTGACTTTGCGTGCCTTCCCTTGTTCCGAGGATTCCAGAACGATGGATCCGGTTTCTTGGGTCTGGCCGCTGATCATCGGAGTATCGATCGACCCGTGTTTTTCTGACCAAATCTTGTATTCGTTCGTAATGCCGACAAAAAACATCGGTGATTCCTGGGTCGGAATGATGTTCTCGAGACGGCTGCCGTAGATGCGCAAGTGATTTTCCGGTGACAGGTACAAAACGACGCCGACCATTAAAACAATCAGGGCACAGCCCAGTGCCAGGCCCAGCCGCCGGCGGTGCAGACGTACCCACAGCCGTTGAATCATCCATCCCCAGCGGATTGCTGGAATATGCAGGTCGTCGATCACATGAATCGGCGGGCTGACAAATCCGGAGTTCGGCACCGAGGATGAGCCAGGGCTCCCTTGCTCGGCTTCGCGTGCCCGCCGCTGGGCGTGCATGTAGGCCTTCGAGGCGCTATGCATGAGCACTTCGTAGCACAGCAGGCAGTAAGCCTGGTTGGCGGGGTTGGCGTATTTACACTTAGGGCAATCCACAGTTTTATACCGGCATAGGTTTAGGGGGAAAACCTCTAAAAATCAAGGAGAAAACACTTTGCCGTCCTAAAAAAATAATTAGAATGAGCCAATGCGTGTAGGATCCGTTCATCCTCGGCCGGACAGTCCCAGTTTCGGGAAGCTGCTTGGGGCCACTTGTAAGGAATGGCAGCGAGACCACCCGACCCTTCTGGCTGGGGGTCTTTCTTTTTTTACGCTCCTGTCGCTGGCGCCGCTCATGATCAGCCTGCTGTTTTTCTTCGGAAAGTTTGTAGACCGGGGGGAGGTTGTCTCGCGGTTTAACGATATCTTCGGGGGGTCCGTAGGTCAGCTCATCGGCGAATGGACTTCCGGCACGCGCCGGCATCACGGGATCTCCACGTTCAGTGCACTCCTCCTTATATACTCGATTTCGCGGACCTTTCGGCACCTGCAGACCTCACTCAACATCATTTGGAACGTGCCAGAAGAACAGTGGCGTTTGCGCAGACATTTTATTCAGCATTTTATTTTTTCAATTGTCATGGTGGTCGCTTGTTGGCTCTTGTTGTTGACGTTGGTCCTGCTGAATTCGGGGATGAGTTTTGTGGGGCGAGTTATTGGCTATTGGCTGCCGGCCTTTGTGGCGCATCCGGGAGCGAAAGTGTCGGGCGCCGTGGTGGCCTTTTGCTTATCGGTCGGGGTCTTTGCCGGCATCAACAAGTGGCTACCCAATACCCGCATTCGCTGGTCGGATGTGTTGCCTGGGGCGCTGTTAACAGCGGTGCTCTTTGCCATCGGCAAAGGTGGTCTCTCGTTGTACTTTGGGGGTCGCACGCTCAAACCGCTCTACGGCACCGCCGGGTCGGTCATCATCGTGATGATCTGGGTGTATGTGTCGGCACAAATTTTCTTTTTCGGCGCCGTATTTACCCGGCTCTACACCGAGTGGTACGGTTCACATCAAAATCCCACCGACAACCTTCCCAGCGGTTCGTAGCGTTTTCTCTCGCGGTTGCTATTCCTTTGCAGTCGGCGCTTTTTGCAGAGATTGATAAATGTCCGGCCGTTCTTTTCCTTCGACACTCAAAACCCCTACGGCGCCTTTTTCGATCCGGAAGATCGAGTGATCCACCAACGTATAGTTGCCAGGGACGGGGAGAGTGAAGTCCATAATGGAAGATCCTCCCGCTGGAACCAGCGTGGTTTGCACATCTGTCAGTGGGGCGGCGGTGATCGACCCTTGGTTATACACTTTGTCGAAAATAACGCCGATGATATGGAACGAAGACACCAGATTGGGGCCGGCGTTTCCGAAGAAAATACGAACTTTTTCACCGGTTTTGGCTTTCAGTGCTCCCTCATCTTGCAGGGCGCGAACCATTCCATTGAAAAGAATGTAAGTCGGTTTTTCCGCAGAGGCGGCGGTGGCGTCGAAGGATTGCAGTCCTTCATCGGCAAAGTGCCCTTTGGTATAGAACTCACTTTGTAAGACGTAAAACTCTCGATCGACTTTCTCAAGACCTTTCTCGGGTTCGACCAAAATCAATCCGTACATGCCATTGGCGATGTGTTCGGTGACGGGGGGTGCCGCGCAGTGGTACACATAGAGCCCGGGTGCTAAGAGCTTAAATCGGGCGTGTGTTTCTTGGCCTGGCTTGGTGAGCGTCACGGCAGCGCCTCCGCCAGGTCCGGACACCGCATGCAGATCAATGTTGTGCTCCATCGTGCTGTTGGTGGCATTTTTTAGATGGAGATCTAGCGTGTCTCCGACGCGGACACGGATAAACGGGCCTGGGACATGTCCATTAAACGTCCAGAAATTATAGGTCGTGTCTTCCGAGAACCCTTTCATGAGGACGCCTGTTTTTTCTTCCGCCACCAGATCGACGCGAACAGTGGCAGGGGTGCGTCGTGTAAGGGGTGCTGGAACTTGCGGCGCGAATGTTAGTGCAGCCGGGATGACTGTTTCGGCATAGACATGACTGGAGAAGAGCGCTGCCACGGACAGCAGTAGGGCGAGGGTTCTTTTCATGAGTTACTCCTTTGTTTTGAGTTTTGATGGACCGTACCGTTCTAAAAATTGCTTGGGATAGCGGGTTTTGTAGTCTTGCAACAGTTGGGCGCGGTGTTGGGCCCATTCGGCTGCGTGAGGGCCGGTTTTTCGAATGCGTGAGTCATAGACAAGGAATTCCCAGATGGCTTTAGCCTCGGCATGAGAGAGGACCGGACAAAAATTACAGCACGGAGGGCGTAGTTGCATGATTTTGATGTAGCGGGCCCATTCTTTGGAATCGGTGAGCTCAGAGTTGATCGCGCGTGCGGGGCTGTGGCATACACTGCATTTAGCCAGGAAGAGAGCGTATTTTTTCTGTATTTCCTCGGGATAAGACGAGACGTCAATCGTGTCGGGTCCGAGGTCGTTGGCATACTCCGGGATTTTGGAATAGGTGCGTCCCCAGAGGGGGAGAGCCGCAAGGAGAATGGCCAGGGGGCCGTATTTAGAGAAGGCCATGGGCACGCCCTTCGGCTAAATCTGCGAGAGTGATGTGAGATAGAGCATTTTTTAAGATCTTTGCTGCCTTCACCACAGAGGTATGCAGTGCGCAGGGTTTCACGCTGTTGCATGTACGTTCCGCCAAGGCACACCGAAAAGGCCCTTCCCAGGGGCCTTCCACGTACTGGAGTATTTCATCGATATAAATTTGGGAGGGATCTTTCAGAAGGGCATATCCTCCACCCGGTCCTCGCTTGGACATTAAGAGCCCGTGATGGGCCAGTCGTTGAAAAATTTTGGCTAGGAAATCTTTCGGAAGTTGATACCGCTCGGCCGAGTGTGCGACTAAGCTGAAGCTCTTTTTCGGTCGCTGTGCCAGATGGACGAGTCCCTGAAGGGCATATCGGGATGATGGGGAAAGTCTCAGCAGTTCTTGATTCATGCATTCCTCCTGCACGGCTCTAGGAATTGAGGATATCTGGATTCATTAGTCCGGAACTATGAGATAGATCATAGTGGTCGGCATTTATTTTTTTAAAAATGA
This sequence comes from uncultured Elusimicrobia bacterium, assembly GCA_964506645.1. Lineage (GTDB taxonomy): Bacteria > Elusimicrobiota > Elusimicrobia > 2-01-FULL-59-12 > 2-01-FULL-59-12 > CAZDML01. The sequence continues at coordinate 11,681 of CAZDML010000060.1, forward strand.
ATCTGCTCGTCATCGACTTAAGGGAGGTTCCATGAAAAAGCTTTGGATTTCATTCGTCGCTGTCATTGTCATCTCGTTTTCGGTATTAGGGTGGGTAGGATCTCGTATTTATCAGACCCAGCCGCCCATTCCATTGGCCGGCATCGTGGCGACAGATGGGAAAGTCATGATTCCTGCCGGAAGTATTGAACGGGGACAAAATATCTGGCAGTCGATCGGTGGGATGGAGCTCGGGTCCTTTTGGGGACATGGCTCCTACGTGGCGCCGGATTGGACAGCGGACTGGTTACACCGGGAATCAGTATTTTTATTGAATGCCTGGGCCAAAAAAGATTTTTCTAAGGCCTATGAGGCCCTTCCTACCGAGCAACAGGCCCAGCTCCAGAGCCGACTACAGACACTCATGCGGCACAATCAGTTCGATCCCGTTTCTGGAACGATTGTGGTGGATCCGCTTCGGGTGATGGCCTTTTAGGACAATCTCCTTCACTATACGGAGGTCTTCTCCAACGGCCGGCCGTATAGGGTCGGGCCGCAATTGCCGAGCGGATTCTCCAACGGCGTTGCCCACCGGCTCAGCGAGCCTTCGGGCGGCGCGGTCGGCGGCGCGGTCGCTGGCGGT
>CAZDML010000061.1:0-12254 GCA_964506645.1 uncultured Elusimicrobia bacterium
GGCTTGGCGCCCTTGGTAAATGCTTCTTTGCAGCGCTTGGCCCAGCGGGTTGTTTGTTCGAGGGCTTTCTTAGCCTGGTCTTCTGTGCAGGGATAAGGCGGGCATTCGTCAAAACACATCACAATGTCTGACCCCAGCGCCATCTGAATCTCGGTCGCTTTTTCTGGACTTAGAAAGTGTGCCGTACCATCAATATGAGACCGGAAATCGACACCTTCTTCGGTAATCTTACGCAGTTGCTCCAGGCTGAAGACCTGAAACCCGCCGGAATCGGTCAAAATCGCACCTTTCCAGCTCATGAAGTTATGCAGCCCCTGCGTTTTCGCAATGATGTCCATACCCGGACGCAGGTAGAGATGGTAGGTATTTCCCAAAATCAGCTGAACACCGAGCTTTTCGAGATCTTCCGAAATCAGTGTCTTGACTGACCCCTGGGTACCTACTGGTGCAAAAACAGGAGTATCCACGACCCCGTGCGGCGTATGAAGCCGCCCAAGCCGGGCACGGGATTGGGGGTCTTCTTTAAGAATCTCAAAAAAGGTTTGGCTTTTCACGAGACAAGAGAATAGCAAAAAGGACTACGCAGGGGATGCATTCCAGATCGCCAGGACTATAGACTCAATTTCAGAAACAACCCTTAAAATCAAACAAAAGCCTTGAAAAAAACCCCACCCGGGCTACACTCATTTCAGTCATCAAAACAGCATCGAAGCAACGGCTAAAAAAGGAGCCCGACATGAAAGTTCGTGCAATCTTGAACCTTATGCTGACCCTGATGGTGCTCAACGTATTTCCTAAGGATGCGATGGCCGCTGTACCACCAGATCTTATCTGTCATGAATTTAAAATGGTGTCCATATGTGGCTACAAATCTAAGGATCTCACAAAGACAGATGGAAAAGCAACAATGACGCAGAGAGTAGCCTATAACTCATGTGCGATAAATTGCGAGAACGCCTATCATGATGGGAGTGATGCTTGTCCCAAAAATTGGGCTTACTGGGAATTTCAATACACTCAGCCGGTCAGTTGTATTGATACTGGAAAAAAATGCGCTAAAGAAGAATGTACAGGTATCGAAAAAACCACTACCGTAGTTCCAGAGTAATATTTATTCAGTTACTAAATGCCCGCCTTGATGAGGCGGGCATTTTTTCTTTTTAGACAATCAACATGGCATCGCCGTAGGAGTAAAAACGGTAGCCCTCACGGATCGCGGCTTCGTAGGCGGGTTTGAGTGGAAAGGGGGTCTCGGGAGTGCCACCCGCAAAGGCATTAGCCAAGAGTAGCGGCGTAGAATCAGGGAGATGGAAGTTGGTAATGAGTGCATCGATCGATTTAAACGAATAGCCAGGATAAATATACAAAGCCGTTTCCCCTCGCCCACCGCGGTAGTTCCCTTTCTCATCGCAGATGGTTTCGAGCGTACGCACCGCCGTTGTTCCGACCGCTATAATACGCCGACCCTCCTGACGGTGCGCCGTCAGCGCTTGGGCAACAGACGCAGAAACCTCATAGGGCTCTGCGAGCATGGCATGAGACTCGACATCTTCTGTACGGACGGGTCGAAAGGTTCCCCAACCCACATGCAGCATGATCTCAACAACCTCGATCCCTTTCTTCTGTAGAGCCGAAAGAACTTCCGGGGTAAAGTGAAACCCTGCCGTCGGCGCGGCCACAGCGCCTTCCTGCTGAGCATAGACCGTTTGATACCGATTGACATCGCTGGCTTCTGACCGACCGCGTCGAATGTACGGCGGCAGCGGCATTTCGCCGTGCTTCGCTAAAAATTCTCTCACCGCATTCGAAGAAAAGCGCACGATCCATTCTCCATTCTCGAGGCGATCCATCATTTGAGCCGTCAGCCCTTCGGGGAATACAAGATCGACGGCCTTGGTTGTCCCGCGCACCAGCGCCCGCCAGGATGATCCCTCTCGAAGCGCGAGTAACAGTACTTCGATCGCACCGCCAGTGCGTTTCGTGCCTCGCAGCCGAGCCGGAAAGACTTTGGTTGTATTGACCACCAGCACATCACCGGTTTGTAGTAGTTCGGGAATCTCGTAAAAACGGTGATGTGCGACACGGTTCGTCTTTCGATCAAACGTCAGAAGTCGTGAATGGTCGCGTGGCGTAACAGGTTCCTGCGCAATCCGGTCGGCAGGAAGGTCGTAGTGGAACGCGGAAAGCTTCATCATTTGACGGAGGCGGCATGTTTTAAAACCGCTTTTGGGTAATACACTTTCAAAATCTGTTTGTAGTCCTGTCCGTCCAACGCCCGGCCGCGAGCGCCCCACTGACAGAGCCCAACTCCGTGCCCCCAGCCCATGCCCTCAAAAATAAACGTATTTTTTTTCCGCTCAATCGATGTAAAGAACGTGCTGCGAACCTGGTCAGCCCCCAACGCCATGCGAAAGCGATTGCCGGCTATTTTTACATCCTTTCTCCCAGAAGACTTTACCGCAAGGATCCAGGCGCGGCCGGACGGTGTGCGTTTGGCAATCGAAATCGACTTTAGGGTGCCGACCGGAAACCCTTTGCGCTTCAGGAGTTTCCGTACGAGATCGGCTTTGATCTCGGCCCGCCTGTAATATGGCGGTTCGTCTTTACAGAAGGTATCGGGCACGCCAACCCAGAACGACTCTTCTTCTCCAGCGGCTTCCCGCCAGACGTAACGCGGCTCTTCCGTATGGCCTCCGCAGGACGAATGAAAAAAGGCCTGGACCGGTTTTCCGTCTGAGTCGACCAGAATGTCTCCCTTCGATTCGTTCACAGCGCGGGTGGTCTCCGCCGTTTCGTCCTCGAGCCCCCCATACACCTGAGAGAAGACGTCGTTGGTCACGTCGTAACCGCGCGCGGAATAGCTTCCGATATTGGCCATTACAAACGTCCGCGACACGACCGCCTGCGCTTTGAGCGATTCCAGCGGCCACTCGTGACCGACTTCGCGCGGCAGCACGCCGTATAAATAGTCTTCGAGCGGCAGCACTTCGATCACATCCAGCCGCCCCTTGGTGCCACTCTTCAAAATAAATTCACCGCGGTACCTGCGGCCATTGAGCATCAGAACCGTATCCGGGTCCAAGGGAACGACTCGAACGGTTCCCTTAAAACTCTTTCCTCCCACTTTCACCAAAGAACGGTTCGCTTTTACCTTCAACACAGCCCCTTTGGTCACGCGGTAGACTTTTGAGCCTGTGCCTGCGGTATACGCCATAGGCCCAGTCGCGCTGATGGCTACGGTGTATTTCACGTGCAGCAGACCGACACGAACCATTCCGGAAGAGGGAATAGGCTGCAGCTGAATAGTTTCTGCTGAAATGGTTGGAGAGTTACCTGAGAGCCACGGCTCGTGAGAATCCGCCGCATACAACCCGGTCGTGCACAATGCGATGAGAATTCCTGAGATGCGTTTGACGTTCATTTATGGAAGAACCGAATCAACAGCGTCAGGATAAGGCTGACAAGAATGGAGGTGGTTAGTGGAAAATAAAATGTGACGTTGTCACGCTTGATCAGGATATCGCCCGGGAGACGACCGCCCCCGGGAATTTTTGGAAGAAAAAGAAGCACAAGGCCTGCAATAACACAGCAAAGACCCACGACAATCAACCCTTTTCCAAAAGTAGAAAGCTCCATACGGCCGTCCTAGAAGAGATCTTTTTGCGGCGCTGGGGGCGTCAGGCCGAGATGGCGGTAGGCATGTTCGGTGGCTTGGCGGCCGCGCGGTGTCCGCGCAATAAAACCGCATTGAATCAAGAAAGGTTCCAGGACATCCGTCAGCGTATCGACATGTTCCGACAAAGACACCGCCAGTGTTTCGACCCCTACCGGCCCGCCGCCAAACTTTTCGATCAGCGCCGTTAAGAAGCGCCGATCCATCGTATCGAGCCCGCGAACATCCACGTCGAGAGCCGCCAGGCCCTGGGATGCAATCACAGAAGTCAGTGTTTTCGCCGGCGACATGTCCGCAAAATCGCGCAGGCGACGCAACAACCTGTTGGCAATACGCGGTGTTCCCCGGCTTCGGCGAGCAATTTCAAAAAGCCCGTCACGCTCCGCATGGGCCTTCAAAATGGAGGACGTCCGTTTCAAAATCTGAATCAGCTCATCTTCGGAATAAAACTCAAGGTGTCCCGTGATGCCGAACCGGTCCCGCAGAGGACTCGTCAAAAGCCCTGCACGGGTCGTCGCTCCGACCAGAGTGAACTTGGGAACGGGAAGATTGATGGTTTTAGCGCTGGGACCTTCGCCAATAATAATGTCGAGCTTAAAATCTTCCATCACGGAATAGAGGGTTTCCTCGACCACGTGATTCAGGCGATGAATTTCATCGATAAAGAAAACATCACCCTCTTTGAGACTGGTGAGTATGGCAGCGAGGTCGCCTTTGCGTTCGAGAACAGGACCCGAAGTGACTCGCAGGCCGACTTTCATCTCGTTGGCAATAATACAGGCGAGCGTGGTTTTGCCGAGTCCTGGCGGCGAATAGAACAAGCAGTGGTCGAGCGGTTCCTGGCGCTGACGTGCGGCTTCAATAAAGACACGGAGATTTTTCTTCAGACGTTCCTGACCAATAAACTCCTCAAAGGATTGCGGACGCAGGGATTGCTCGAACCGGTCTTCTTCAACCGTGACGGTGGGGGTCAGGGATGATGCTTGTTTTTCAGTCATGACAATTGTTTGAGCGCCTCGCGTACCAGATCGCTCGTGCCCGCATCGGTTCGCAACGCAGGGGACAGACGATCGAGCGCCGCGCGCGCTTCGGTCTCACGATACCCTAAATGGACGAGCGCCGCCAGAGCCTCAGAAACCCCGTCTGGCGTTTTAGCGGTATTCCATTTCTCTTTTCCCGTCACGCGAAGCCCCGAGAGCCGCTCCTTGAGAGCAACGATCATTTTCTCAGCCGTCTTCTTTGTAAAGCCAAACAGGCTAATCAGCACGCGCGTGTCGCTGTCTAAAATGGCACGTCGAAAATCGGGCAATGAGGGAGCAATTTTATCGAGGTAGTCGAGCGCTTTCTTGGACCCTGTGCCAGGAACTTCACGAAGGAGCAGATAAATTTCCTTTTCTTCCAGGGACTGGAAACCGTAGAGGGTCGTGCCCCCACCGTACATGGCCATCGATTCCACCACAAACAGCTGCGATTCCTGGCCGACCGCCGGCAGTCGTTCGTAAGCGGTGACCGGAACGTGGACCTCATAACCCACCCCCTGAACTTCCAGGAGTACCTGGCCAGGATCTTTATGTAGAAGGGTTCCACGCAGACTTCCAATCATTTCGATTGCTCCAATGCCTGGGCGATGGCCCGTTCTAACGAAGGGACCATCGCACGCGAGGTCGCAAGTTCGGAGAGTGTATGCACATGACACAAAGCAATCGCCAGCGCATCGGCAGCATCATCGGGCTCGGGCAAGACCTTAAGGCGAAAGTGACGCTGCACCATTTCTTGAATCTGCAACTTCTGCGCCGACCCAAATCCCGTGATCGCCATCTTCACCGCCCTCGGGTTATATTCCACCACAGGAAGTTGTTGCTCGGCCGCCGTCAAAAGAATCACCCCGCGCGCCTGAGCGGTGGAGGCAATACTGCGGGCAAATTTGGCGAAAAAGAGTTCTTCAATGGCCAGGACGTCGGGACGGTAGTGTGCAATAAGTTTGGTGAGTTCACGATGCAGCTGCTGAAGACGCAACGGAAGGTCGGTGCCTGCGGGGGTTTCGACAACACCATAGGCGACGGCTTCGGCGCTGGGACCCTCCTGACGCAGGACGCCCCACCCCGTGGTGGCCAGACCGGGGTCGATCCCCAAGACCACCGCGCGTTTTCTATTTGGAGGCATTCTCCATGATCTCTTTTGGAATGTCGAAGTTCGCATAGACGTTTTTCACGTCATCATGTTCTTCCAAGTCATTCATGAGAGCCATCATCTGATTTGCGGCCGTGCCCGTTAACTTCACGTAATTCTTGGGCAACAGGGTCACTTCGGCATTGACCGTTTGAATCTTATTTTCTGCCAAGGCCTTTTTCACTTTCTCAAAATCGGCAGGTGCTGTCGTCACTTCAAAGTATTCTGAATCTTCTGAATTAATATCTTCGGCGCCGGCATCCAGGGCCACCGTCATGAGTTGATCTTCGGTCGTCGTTTTTTTCTCAACGGTCAAAACCCCCTTGGACTCAAACACCCATCCGACAGAACCCGTCTCGCCCATATTGCCGCCATGCAGGGAGAAAATTCGACGCACCTCGCCGGCCGTACGGTTCTTGTTATCGGTCGTAATATCAATCATGACCGCCACACCACTCGGGCCATAGCCTTCGTAAGTCATTTCTTCATAGGTTTGTCCCGGGAGTTCCCCCGTGCCGCGCTGAATGGCTTTCTTAATATTGTCACTCGGCATATTGGCGTCACGTGCGTCATCCATCGCTTTACGAAGACGCGCGTTCGAATCGGGACTACCGCCGCCCATCTTCGCAGCAATTGTGATTTCGCGGCCGATCTTTGTGAAGATTTTACCGCGCTTAGCGTCGATAGCGCCTTTTTTATGCTTAATGCCTGCCCATCGTGAATGACCTGACATAAAAACTCCTTCCGTGGTATAAATTCGCTGGGGTTATTTTAACAGATTCTCCTCGAAGCGTGGACGCAAAATTTGCCTTCTTCCCTCGATTACGCTAGAGTGATGCTGTGTACTACGCTGATAAAATTGAGTCGTTACGGGATATTTTTGGAACCCCCGATGTATCTGTTTCCGAAGAAGCCATACAGGTCGGGCCACATCGTTACCCCGTTCTGGATGACGTCATTTTACTGACCGACCCCGCGTACTATACCCCCCGTATTCGAGCCCGCCTGCCGTCTTCGGGTGCGGCAGTTCCCCCCCAAACCGGCCCCTTTGCCCGGGATATTCAGCATTCGTTTGGAGAGGAATGGAATGCCTATGGGGCGATTTTGCCCGAGCATGCTGAAGAATTTAAGCGCTATTTTGACGTGGTGGAAATGGAATCGCTTGCGTCTGCCCGCGTCTGTGATGCGGGATGCGGTAGCGGGCGGTGGAGCTCATTCCTGCAGAACCACTGCCGCGAGCTCATACTGGTGGATTTTTCAGACGCTATATTCATAGCCCGGAAAAACCTGGCCTCTAACCAGAATGCCCTCTTCTTCCATGGAGATCTCTTGAGGCTGCCGTTTCGCGATAATTTCGCCGATTTTCTGTTTAGCCTGGGTGTTCTACACCACTTACCGACACCCTGCCTGGATGAAGTTCGCCGCTTATCACGTTACGCTCCCCGTCTATTGATTTTCCTCTACTATGCGTTGGATAATCGCCCATTTTATTTCCGCTGGATTCTGAAAGGCGTGACCGTGACCCGCAATCTCCTCTGTCGCATTCAATCCTCTGCGCTGCGCACCGGCCTTTCCAAAGCCGGAACATGGCTCGTTTATCTGCCACTGGTTGGGCTCGGAAAGCTGCTGAAACCGCTCGGACTCAGCAGGGCTGTTCCGCTGTACGATTTCTATCATGATAAGAGCGTGTCCCGGGTAGAGCAGGACGTTTATGATCGATTTTTTACTCGGATTGAACAGCGGGTAACACGTGAAGAGATTAAAACGCTGACGGATACTTTTTCAACGATACGGATTTCCGACGACCTTCCCTACTGGCACTTCCTCTGCATTCGCTAAGGTTATTTTTTGTTGACTCTGTACCGTTCGACATAGGAATAATTTCGCTTGGCGAGATCATAGTTGGGATCGATGCGCAGCGCCTGTTCATAGGCCTCGGCGGCTTCCGCCCATTTCTCACGCTGCGTATACAAATACCCTAGATTGTTCCAGAGCTCTTTGTCTTCCGGGAAAAAATAGACCGCCTGCTGGAACACTTTCTCAGCGTCATCCCCGTACCGCGGCGTATCTTTGAGATACAGCGATGTCAGCGCGTTGTAAAGCTCGTGGGATGCAGGATTAATCGCCATCGACCAGCGGTAATTCTGAATCGCTTCCTCGTTCCGACCCATCTGCATGAGCACCGTAGCACGGTTAAAGTAAATTTCGTCATACCCGGCGTTGGCGTCGATGGCCCGCTGATACATTTTGAGTGCGTCTTCACGCTGCCCCAAACGCGCATAGACATTGGCCAATTCGTAGTTGTTGTTTACTTCCAAAGGATGTGCCTGAAAGGCTTTTTTCAAGTTGAGACTGGCCTGAACCAGGTCGGCGTTGCGTTTCGAAAGCTTAAACCCCTTAAAGAAATAGATTTCCCCAGCCCAGACGGCGAGGGCGCGCACCATAAACATCAGAAGAAACGCCATCGCCACCGTCACACCGGCCCGACGCCAGCCCTGGCACGGCCACTGACGCACCGTTTGCACGGAGGCATCGGTCGTAAACGCCGAACCCACACACCACCAAAAGAGCATGGCAGGGATTGCAAAATGAATGGAGACATTCAAAAGATTATCGGCCAGCATACCGGCAACCCCGGCCATCAGCCCCCATTGCAATACGGCCCAGGGAATGGGAAGACGTCCAGCGATGGAATCGCTGGACCGGAAAAAAATACACCACAGCCAGAAGACGATCCCTAAACCAACGACGCCAATCTGTGCCCCGTACTCGAGAATTTCATTATGGGCATTATTGGCATGCGTTCGGAACGGGAAAAAATAGCGAAGAAACAATTGGGGCCCCTGATAGTAGGGATAAAAAAGTTCAAGTGTTCCCCATCCCATACCGGTAATCGGGTTATCCTGAAGCATTTTCCACGTACATGTCCAGATAAGAAGGCGCTGGGAAACGGATTGATAAGGCCCTTCAGCGATCTTCTTCACTTCCATCACACGGCCCAGCGCCGTTTCGCTGTACTGTGCGGAGGAACTCTTCGGCCAAAGTAGCGCCACGGCCACAACCACCACGAGCACAAAGAGATACATCGTCTTCACCTTCCCCCAAGCTCCCGGAATGCGGGAAATTCCCCATGACAACACGACAATGGATACCGCCAAACCACCCCAGGAGGAACGCGTCAGCGTCGCGAGAAGCGCCATCAGGGATGCGACTATCGTCCAGAAGATCAACATGCGCGGGGCTTTCGTCGTGTTGGCTGCGAAATCAGCGATGGCAATGGGCAATAGAACGACGAGATAGGAAGATAAAAAGTTGGGATTTCCAAACGTCGAGACCGGACGGCTACCGTACGGATTTAAATTCTGCGACCATACCCACTCCACATTAAAGTACTGGCTAATGCCATAAACAGAAGCCACAAGCGCTACGGCGTAGGAAATCCAGACCATGTAACGAAACAGATCCCGATCTTGTGCGCGAACCGCCGCAGCATAAACAAGATACATGTTCACGACAACGAAAATCATGTTACGACTGCCTTCCGCATAAATGGATGTACGAAAAAGTGGACGTCCCATCCATGACAACACCCAGGTGATCAGCATCCATGCGATCAACATGAAAAAGGGCAAATCCAGTGGGGTCGACACCCAGGTCAAGGTTCCCTCACGCCATGCCTGCCATGCCCAGACAAGCCAGCACAGCGGAATGACGATATTGAGCAGCATAATCTGCGTGGAGTAAGGATTTCGGGTCAGGTCGGTAAAGAAGACCAGCGGTCCGATCCCAAACAACAGGAGGAGAAGATTACGGATGAGCCGGGGACGCGGGATGTCCATGAAAAAGCCGAAGCACGTCGGGGTCGGTAGGCCACCGTTTTTGAATTTCATACCAGGTTTTCTGTACATCGGAAGGACGGCCGAGACGGCTGTATGTCGTGGCTAAATTTTTCCAAGCACGCTGATTCATCGGATCTTCACGAACCGCCATATGAAAGGCCCGGACCGCACGTTCCGGCTGCCCGCGCATAAAGCGGATATTGCCTAAATTTTCATACATTTCTGAGGAGGGGTGACGGTGTTGACGATCCTGCCATTCATGGAAGAAATGATTCACATAAAAATCAGCCGCAGACCGTAAGAACCGCGGAACAAACGAATGCTGAAATATTTTGTTCATCAGCCAGATGGCTCCCGGTCGCTCCTCGGCCACCATCGGCGGCTTACCCCAATGCTCCCCGAGGACATCGTTGACCGGAGACCGACACACGGTGGCCTGAATCGATTCCTGATAATTGTCTTCCGCTTTGGCCAGGTCCGCCTGGGCCTGCGATTCCTGATTTTGCTGCCGAGCGATGTCTGCCAGCTGCACATACACCCACGCCCGCCGCGCGTAGTTCGGTTCAAACACAGGGTCAATGCTGTGGTATTTATCAAAATAATAGAGCGATTTCTCCCACAGTGTTTTCGCCTTCATGAGCGCTTGTTGGGCTTCGGCCATTCGCCCCTGGGAACGCAGCTGATCGTATTCTCGGCGGCTGTCAGTCCCGGCCTTCAAATAAATCAGTCCGGCCTGATGGTGGGACTGCACATAGTTCGGAGCGATGGCCCATGCGCCCTCATACGCCTCCAGCGCTTTCTGAAGCGCCATGGCAGATCCTCCCGGCATCTTCTCCCACCAGTCCGTAAAAACATTCCCCTTAAAATAGTACGCCATGATGTAATTCGGATTTAAGCGGATGACTTCGTCGTAATTCTTGAGCGCCTGCTCCCACTGCTGCTGTTTCGAGAAGAAAATACCCCGATTATGGTGCACATCCGCGCGGAAAAAGCCCCAGAATGTATTGAGCGGATAAATCATGGCCCACAAAATCATAAATACATATGCCTTTTTAAACGTCAGCGTCAACCGTACTATGGCCCAGGCACATAATCCGACTGTCCCCAACATCGTAATCCAGGCAACAATCCAAAGCACCTGTTCATTGGGCGCTGGAACATATGCGCCTTGCGCATCAGCAAACTGTGCCAGCATATTCCATAAGAAATACCCATAAAGCCCCCAGGTTATCAGACGGCCACCGATCAGAAGCGCAGGGGCATGGGATGTTTCTTCACCCGTCTCTGTCTCGCGTGCTAAATACTGTTCATCGGTTTCACTCAGTGGATCGTGAATGACAAGCGCCGCAATGAGCCCTGCGAGCAGCCAGAGAAATATCCCGGAGGAGACAAAACGCAGACTGACATCCATGAAATTATGGATCAGCATGCCCCAGAATGCGGCCAGAAACCCGAGCATGTAGTAGGCCCTGGGATCCTCAAACACCTTCTTTTTCCCAGTACTGGGGTCGCGGATCGATAACCCCTCCGTAAAGCGACTCAGTGCCCGCAGACCGAGGAGCGAAAACGTGGTAATGACCCACAAGAAAATGCCAAATCCGATAATGCCTTCATCCTGAAGGACTTCCCAGTATTCGTTCTCAGAATGGTCTGTTTCCGTATTGTGTTTGGCTTCAATATGAAAGATTTGCGGGCGACGAAACGCCGGATAAATGATTCGGAAACTCCCCACACCATTGCCCCAAATAGGATGCAACTGGGCCATTTCCCAGGTCGACACCCAGGTGCTGATACGAAAACGTAAAGAGTCCACACGCTTTCGGGAATAAATACCAATCACCGTACCGAAAACAACCAGTGTACAGAGCGCCGTCATTCGAATGGAGCGCTGTAATTTTTCAGATTGAAACTGCGGAAAATACCAGAGCACCAGCAGCAAAAAGAGAATAAAGCCGATCCCGTATCCAACCAACGCCCCCTTCGATACGGTCGCCAAGTTACAGAGCGTAATACTGAAAAACAGAAGACCTAGGCTAGAATACTTGTAGACTGCCCATCCCGCATAGACAATCAGACAAAATCCAAATACTTCAGCCGTCCAAGAGTCGAGATTAAATTTGAGCAGAATCGTGTCCGACTGCCAGAGGAATGCAGCGACAAAAATCGATACCAGCGCAAAAATGATCACGGGTATAGGCTGTGAGGACTGGCGCTTCAACAAGAGCGCCAGCGTAATGGGCGTCATAATGACCAGAAAATTACCAAAGAAGTTTGGATTTCCAAACGTGGAAAAAATACGCGTCGTAAACGCTTGCCGCCAGATGAAGGGGTCAGGACCGGTAGGTGAACCGACAAAAAAGCGGGAATCAATCATTTGAATGATCCCATAGCCCACGCTGATGCCGGTCGCAATCAAAAGAAACTTGAGCATCCGTTTGAGCCGTTCGTGGGTATTAATCTCACACAGCGCAACAAAAGCGAAGTGGATATAAAAGACCCGGCGTAAACATTCATCCAGACAAGGACCGGGATATGCTGTATGTGAAAATGAGAGAAGTCCTGACAACAACGTC
>CAZDML010000062.1:0-11579 GCA_964506645.1 uncultured Elusimicrobia bacterium
GCGGCTACCTGCGCGAGGGGCTGCGCGAGCGCCGCCACCGGCTCGGCCCGGCGATCTTCGAGATCGGCAGCGCCTACATCGAGAGCACCGACCTGGTGGGCGACGGGCAGGCGGTCGTGCGCGAGACGGCCCGGCTGTGCGATGAGACGGTCCACCTGGCGGTGCTGGAGGGCCAGGATGTCCTCTACGTCGCCAAGCAGGAGGGCACCCGCACCATCCGGATGGTCTCGGCGGTCGGGCGGCGCTTCCCCGCCTACGGCACCGGCGTCGGCAAGGTGCTGCTGGCCGGCCTGGGCGAGGCCGAGCTGCTGCGGCGAAGTTTTTGTGGATGAACAGCCGATTTCGCAGATGGATGATAAGGCGCTGACCGAAGTGCAGGGCAAGTTCTCTTATGTGTTTCAGTTGGCGGCGCTCTTTGACTCGCTCACGGTGGGAGAAAACGTAGCCTTTGGTCTTCGAAACCTCGGAGGCCATACGGAAGATGAGATTCAGGCGATGGTGCGTGAAAAACTGGGGCTGGTCGGTCTGTCCGGTATTGAACATTTAAAGCCCGCCGAACTTTCCGGTGGCATGAAAAAGCGTGTGGCCATTGCCCGGGCCATCGCCATGAGCCCGAAATTCTTGCTTTATGATGAGCCGACCACGGGGCTCGATCCGATCATGTCGGATGTGATCAACGACCTGATCTTGCACCTGCAGAGCAAACTGGGAACGACGGCGGTGGTTGTGACGCACGATATGAAGTCGGCGTACAAAATTTCTAATCGCATTGCGATGCTCTATGAAGGTAAAATCATTGAAGTGAATACGCCCAACAACATCCAGAATTCTGACAATCCGGTGGTGAAACAGTTTGTGACCGGGTCTGCGGAAGGGCCGATTAAAATGAAAGTGCGAGCATTTGCGTGAGCGAAGCCACCGAATCCTTCAGCGAAGAGCGCCGTCGCGGTTTGTCGGCTGAAAGCAAGGTGGGGCTTTTTGTTCTGGCAGGGCTCTCCGTGCTTGTGATCAGCATTCTGATGCTGGGCGATGTTCATTTTAAGCCGATTCGGGAATACCGGCTTATTTTTAAGAACGTCGAAGGCATTTCCGATAAGTCGCCCGTCAAGATTTCCGGTGTTGATGTCGGCAATGTCCGCAGTATCAAGCTGCTCGACCATCACGCCGAACTCATTATCGCCATCGCCAAAGAAATTAAGGTGTACAAAAATGCGTCAGCCCGCCTGCGTTCGACCGGGATCATCGGAACTAAATTTATCGCGCTCAATGCCGGCTCCCCAGCCGCCGGACAGCCCGAGGAGGGCCAGCTTTTAAAGAACGGCGACACCATTATGGGCGAGGATGTGTTGGGATTTGATGAGCTTCTGGAACGTGTGGCCAAATCGATGGACGAAATCACAGGCGGCGGTAAGCTCGGCATGAATTTGAATGCCACCATGGAGAATCTGCATTCCATCACCGACTCGCTCAACGCCGCCGTTGGTAAGCAGCGGGTGTCCATGGTGAACATTGTGAAGAATATCGAGGACTTTTCCGCCCATGCCAAGTCGGTCGGAGCGCATCTCGATGACATTCTCGAAAACAGCAAGCAGGACATGAAATCCGCCATTCATCAACTCAAAGAAACGCTGGAGAAGATGAACGATATTCTGGGCAAGGTGCAGCGCGGTGAAGGGGCGATCGGCGCCTTGGTCAACGACAAGCAGACCGGCGACGATCTCAAGCAGACCGTCAGCAACCTCAAGTCGACCAGCGAAGCGGCCAAAGAAGTGCTGTCTCGCTTTACCAAGGTGCGCGTGTACTGGGAATTGGGCGCGCGGCAGGATTTCAAAGCGTCGGTCACGCGGGCGGATGTGGGTGTCCGCTTGGAACCTCGACCCAACAAGTTTTACAGCGTCGTGGGGCAAAATCTCATCAACGCGAAAACGTCGCACAACAGCGCCGTCGATTACGAACGCCAGAATACGGTCACAGCACTCATGGGCCGCCATTGGGGTCCGTTTACAGGGGCCATCGGGTTTGTGAAGTCGCGCGGTGGATTGGAATTGCGCTACCGACCGTTCCAAGATACCGAGATGCCAGTTTTAAATCGCGTAGAGTTCATGGCACAGGGGTCGGATTTTGGCCGAGAAGACACCATCAAAGGCCGAGCCTTCTCCAAACCGATTTATACGGCGGGTGCTCGTTACAAGCTCAACTCTTATTTGTCGGCGGGCATTCAGGCCGAGGATATTGCCGAAGTATCTGATTTAACGGGAACGTTTAATGTGGCCTTCGAAGACCGCGATGTGGCGTACTTGCTCGGGTTTGCGAGCTTTGCGAAATAACCAATGAAAACCAAGACCAAAACATCGTTTCGTTGTCAGAACTGCGGGTATGCCACGCTGCGCTGGCTCGGGCGTTGCCCGGAATGTGAAAGCTGGAATTCCTTTGTCGAAGAGCAGGATGTGGAAGCGCCGAAGGGGAGTGCGCGGGCACGGCCTTTAACGGCTTTTTCATCGGAAGTCGTAGCGCTTGATGATGTGGCGCTCGACCGTGTCCAACGGACAGCCAGCGGCGTCGCAGAATTTGACCGTGTGGTCGGTGGCGGAGTAGTGCCGGGATCGATGGTGCTTTTGGGCGGGGCTCCAGGCATCGGTAAATCGACGCTCATGCTGCAAGTGGCTGACGGTTTATCTCGCACGCTGGGCAAAGGACTTTATATTTCCGGTGAGGAATCGCTGCAGCAGGTGAAGGACCGCGCGCATCGGCTGCAACTCAAAGCGTCGGGGCTGTATCTGGTCTCGGAGACCGAATTGTCCAAGATGACCGAGGCCATCGATAAGGTGAAACCGAGCTTTTGTATTGTGGATTCCATTCAAACGACCTATCGCGAAGACCTCGCAAGCGCGCCGGGATCGGTGGGGCAAGTGCGCGAATGTGCGGCCGAGCTTTTGCGGCTCATCAAGTCGCGTGGGATTACACTTTTTTTGCTTGGGCATGTGACCAAAGAGGGCGATCTCGCCGGTCCTCGTGTGCTCGAGCATATTGTGGATACCGTGCTGTATTTCGAAGCCGAGCGCGAGCAGACGTTCCGTCTTCTGCGCTCGTATAAAAACCGTTTTGGATCGACGCATGAAGTCGGCGTCTTCCGTATGAGTGGTCAGGGACTGCTCGGTGTGAAAAGCCCGTCAGAAATTTTCTTGAGCGAACGACATCCCGGACCGGGCGCGGTGGTTGTTTCTAGCCTCGAAGGCACGCGTCCGGTGATGCTGGAAGTGCAGGCGCTCGTCACGCGGACCCATTTTGGTTTTCCAAAGCGTATGGTGACGGGCTACGATTTAAACCGAGCGCTCCTGTTGATTGCCGTTTTGGAAAAGCGTCTCGGCCTTCATTTGGAGACGGAAGATATTTTTGTGAACATTGTGGGGGGTATGAAAGTGAAAGAACCCGCCATCGATTTGGGTGTGGCATTGGCCATCGCCAGTGCGCATCGAAACCAAGCGCTGGACCCGCATACGGTCTGGATTGGAGAAGTCGGCCTGGGAGGAGAAGTACGATCCGTCGGTGCCTTGCCTGTTCGTCTCATGGAAGCGGCACAATTGGGATTTAAGCGAGCCGTTGTCCCTGTGCGCAGCTTGAAAGAGGCGCGCGACGAAATTCGTCACTTGGCGCTGGAGGTTTACGGCGTTTCATCTCTGTCCGAGGCTTTACAAGAACATGGAAATAGAAGGGGGCAATCATGATGATGTGGATTATGCGGTTGCTCACCATTCTGGTCTTTCCCATCATTGGATGGTTCAAAATATCCAGTGATGCAAAAGGTATTGGAGTCGGCGTGGTCGCGGCACTCTTTATCATTGGGGTTGAAATTATTATCGAGCGAGTGCCGCTCGGCCATCTGCTCTTCGGAATTATCGGTGGTGGGCTAGGTCTTATCTTTGCATGGTTTATTCACGAGGCTATTTTACTCGTGGGAGAACCGCACTTGTCGGAGATGGTTAATAAATACATTCCGTACATGTATCTCGTGCTGACGTATCTGGGCATGGTGATCGCCGTGCGTAGGCAGCAGGAACTCGAACAGCTCGACCGCGGGGATATTCCCGCCAAAGGGCGCTTGCGCCGCGGGCTCGACATCAAAGTGCTCGATACTTCGGCCATTATTGATGGTCGCGTGGCGGACGTCTTTGAAACCAAGTTCCTGACGGGTCCCATTGTGGTCGCGCGTTTTGTGCTCAAAGAGCTGCAGGGGATTGCAGATTCTTCCGATAACATTAAACGGGCGCGGGGTCGCCGGGGTTTGGACATCTTGCAGCGGCTCCAGGATCATCCGGATATTCAGGTCAAAATCTACGATAAGGACTTTATGGATATTTCGGATGTCGACGGAAAATTGGTGGCTTTGGCCAAAGAACTGGATGCCAAGGTGATTACGACCGACTTTAATCTCAATAAAGTCGCGGCACTTCAGGGCGTCACGGTGCTCAACATCAACGACCTGTCCAATGCGCTTAAACCCGCTGTGCTTCCGGGCGAGCAAATGATTATCTTTGTCGCTAAAGAAGGAAAGGAACGCGAACAGGGCGTGGGCTATTTGGATGACGGCACCATGGTCGTGGTGGAAGAAGGCCGTCGTTTGGTCGGCAAGAAAGTCGATGTGCTTGTCACCTCGGTTCTGCAGACTTCAGCGGGGCGCATGATCTTCACCAAGATCAAAGAGGGATGAAAGACACCGCCGTCGTGCTCGTGGCCGGAGGCAAAGGCCTGCGCTTCGGCGGGCCTGTGCGTAAACAATACCTAGCGCTGGAAGGGCGACCGCTGGTCTGGTGGTCAATTCGGGCGTTTGAACGGGCCGCGTCGGTGGCTGTGATCATCCTGGTGGTTCCTGCGGACGATATTCCTTCATTAATTAAGACCAGTCGAAGCTGGGGATTCAAGAAATTGGCCCTGATCGTTCCAGGGGGGGCCGCACGCTCTGACTCGGTTCGTAATGGTCTGGTTGCCGTTTCACCGCGGCTGCGCTACGTTGCTGTTCATGATGCGGTGCGGCCGCTCATCACCTCCGAGATCATTGAGAAGACGATTGCTGTGGCACGGCGCTCCCGCGCCGCCATCGCTGCGATCCCGAGCAAAGACACGGTCAAAATTGTTAATGCGGCCGGAGTCATTCAGTCTTCTCCTAAACGGGAGACCGTGTGGCTCGCCCAGACGCCTCAGGTGTTTGAGCGAAAACTCCTGGAGCGTGCGCATCACCAGGGGCGGGCGCTGACCGTGACGGACGATGCCCAGCTCGTCGAAAAACTGGGAACGCGCGTCAAAGTCGTAGAAGCCTCGCCCGAAAATATGAAAGTGACGTATCCGCTCGACGCAGCCGTAGCGCGCATTATTCTGAAGGGACGATCATGACATCCAAGTATCGCGTAGGCATCGGTTACGACATTCACCGATTTAAAAAAGGGCGTCCGCTCTGGCTGGGGGGGATTCTCATTAAAGATGCGCGCGGGCTCGATGGCCATTCCGATGCGGACGCGTTGATGCACGCGATCATTGATGCTCTTCTTGGGGCTGCGGGTCTGCCGGACATCGGTCACTATTTCCCTCCGGGCGACCCCAAGACAAAAAATATTCCCAGCGCTGCGATGCTCGACCGTGCGCTCAGTGAGACGTACCGGCGCGGTTATCGCGTGGTGAATGTCGATTCCACTATTGTGACTGAAAAACCAAAAATTGCCCCGTACCGGGATGCCATGCGCGAACGCATTGCGAAGTTGCTGAAAATCTCACCCCTCGATGTTCAGGTCAAAGGCAAAACCAACGAAGGCCTCGATGCCGTCGGAAAGGGCACGGCGCTGGCGGCCCATGCCGTGATTCTTCTGCAAAGCCGATGAGTGTTCAAATTTACAACACCCTCACCCAGAAAAAAGAACACTTTGAGCCTATCAACGGGAAAGAAGTGCGCATGTATGTCTGCGGCATCACGCCCTACGACGTTTGTCATGTCGGGCATGCACGCTGCTATGTGGTCTTTGATATTGTTCGCCGCGTCCTGACGGCGGAAGGCTATCAAGTCCGCTTTGTGCAGAATTTCACAGACGTTGACGATAAAATCATTGCTCGTGCCGTAGAACGGAAGATCTCTACTACGGAGCTCGTGAAGCAGAATATCGAGGACTTCTTTAACAAGATGGATGCCCTCGGCGTGCAGCGGGCCGACGTCTATCCCAAGGTCACGGAGCATATTCCTGACATTATTGCGCTCATCCGTAAGCTGGTCGACAAGAAAGTGGCTTACCGGCTGGATAACGATGTGTACTTCTCGGTAAAAAAATTCCCGTCCTACGGAAAACTCTCCAAAAAACCACTGGATCAGCTTCAATCCGGCGCACGGGTCGATATTAATAAGGAAAAACAGGACCCGCTGGATTTTGCTTTATGGAAAGGCACCAAGCCCGGTGAGCCGGACGACGTATCCTGGGATTCGCCCTGGGGAAAAGGACGTCCGGGGTGGCACATTGAGTGCTCGGTGATGTCACTCAAACACTTGGGGGCCAATTTTGATATTCATGGCGGCGGTCTCGACCTCATTTTCCCGCACCATGAAAACGAAATTGCTCAATCGGAAGCCGCCACGGGTCTTGCCTTTGCCAATGTCTGGATTCATAACGGTTTTGTAACGATCAATCGCGAGAAAATGTCCAAGTCGCTGAATAATTTCTTTACCCTCTCGGAAGTCTTTGCACAGTATCATCCGAGCGTGGTGCGTTATATGCTTTTGTCCGTGCATTACCGCTCGCCCCTCGATTTCTCGACGGAAATTCTCGAACAGGCCCGGGCAGCCCGCTCCAAAATGATGGATACGATTGCCCGGGCCACCTTTGTAGTCCGCAAACAAAGCCAGGGGGTCGACACAGATAAGTCTCTGCCTTCCGCTTTTGTCATCGAAGTCGAAAAAGTCGTCCAGGATTTTCATAATGCCCTGCGCGATGACTTTAATACGCCGGAAGCCTTGGGCGCCCTCCATCGTTTGGCGGGGATGCTGGAAAAGGAATTCAGCGGCAACACGGTCACGCTGACCTCGGTTCGTTACCTTCTCGAACGCCTGCAGGCGGTGTCGCAGCTTCTGGGGCTGGATTTCTTTTCCTTTATGCAGAGCGTGTTTGTGCCTGCCGAAGTCAGTGAACTCGCGCAAAAGCGTGAGGAGGCTCGCCAGAACAAACTCTGGAAAGAAGCCGATGCCTATCGCAAAGCCATTCTGGAGCGGGGCTATGTGGTCGAAGATACCGCCCAAGGCCCCCGGCTTCTACCGAAAGCCAGTCACTGATAAATAACCAATGACCAAATTCCAAACTCCAAACAAATTCCAATCACCAAACCAAAAAACAGGTTTGGAATTTTCCTTTTGGAGCTTATTTGGAACGTGGTATTTGGAACTTGGAATTTAATATGGATGAGTTCGTTTACGGACGCCAGCCCATCTGGGAAACCTTGCAAGTCGGCAAACGGAGCCTTCATAAACTCTGGGTCGCTGAACGTTTATCCGGCGGGGTGATTGAAAAAATTCTCCAGGCGGCGCGTCAGCGTGGGGTTGCGATCCAATTTGTCCGTCGAGAAATCCTGGATAACATGGCCCCCGATGGAAATCACCAGGGAATCATTGCCCAGGTCAGCGCGACGGTCTTTCGCGAACTCGAAGAATTTCTGCGCGACTTGCCGGAAGGCGTTCCCGCCTTAGTCGTTGCTCTCGATGAAATTCAAGACCCACAAAACGTAGGGGCGATCCTTCGCAGCTCTGGTTTTTTTGGTGTGAAAGCGGCCATTCTGCCGCGCTGGCGCAGTGCCCCGGTAGGGGAGACAGCCTTTCGTGTTTCCTCCGGTGGGGCCGAACATGTGGAAATGATCCGCGTGCGCAATCTGGTCGAAGCGATGGAACAGCTCAAAGAGGCGCGCTTTGAAGTCTACGGGGCGGACATGGCGGGGGAACCGCTGGGGACGATTGTTCCTGGGAAGCGCGTGGCGTTGGTCGTCGGAAGCGAAGGCAAAGGCCTGCGTCGCTTGGTGAGTGAACATTGTGATAAACTTATAGCGATTCCGGGGTGTGGGCGGGTCGATTCCCTGAATGTGGCTTCTGCCACCGCCATTGTTCTTTATACGTTTGCCCAATCCATGCCGAGGTAGCTCAATGGGTTCTGAAGTGGGCAGATAGCCGACGTAGCTCAATCGGTAGAGCACCTGTTTTGTAAACAGGTGGTTGGAGG
Organism: uncultured Elusimicrobia bacterium; assembly: GCA_964506645.1. Lineage (GTDB taxonomy): Bacteria > Elusimicrobiota > Elusimicrobia > 2-01-FULL-59-12 > 2-01-FULL-59-12 > CAZDML01. Next base: position 8,238 of record CAZDML010000062.1, read on the forward strand.
TTCAAGTCCTCTCGTCGGCTATCTGCCCATAACCTGGTTGTCGGTTCGCCCCGCTTTCTTAGATTCTTACGAAGCGGGGCAGTCCCGCACCGTAGGGTTCATAGGATGCGGGACGATTCCGATCCTCGGCTTTTCAATTTTTATCCCATCGGCCTATGCGCGTATTAAAAAATAAAGGTTTTACCCTCGTTGAACTCTGCATCGTCATGGCGATCATCGGGTTTCTGGCCGGAGCGGCGCTCCCCCGTTTTGCGACGCTTATCCTGAGAGCCAAAGAAGGGCAAACCAAAGGCAATTTAGCGACCATTCGCTCGGCCGTCGCTCTCTACTATGGGGACAACGAAGGCCTTTATCCCGTCACAGGGAATCTCACTCCGTTGCTTTCGAACACAAAATATCTGACTGCCATTCCGAATACGACGCTTCCCTCGACTCCTTTCAGCCAGGGCCATCCGAGCACCAACACGGTCGATCAATCCTATGCCGATGACAATGGCGGATGGTATTACAACAACCAGTCTGGAACGTCCAACTGGGGCCAGGTCTATGTCAGCTGCACGCATTCCGATGTGCATGGCATCGCATGGACATTTTTTTAAAGGAGGTCTGACACTCGATGGCTACATTTCAGTATGTTGCGATGGATGCCCAGGGGCATCAAGTCCGAGGCGAGGCCAAAGCTTTGGATAAATCCCACTTAAACTTAATTTTGGAAGAACAGCACCTCTTCCTGGTGTCCTGCGAAGAGATGCACGAGGGGCCCGGAAAACCTGCCGCTGCAGACGAGGCGGGCCCCGTAAAACGCACAGACGATTCGCCGATTAAAAAACCGGCAGACTACGTCATCGTGGTCAGTATCTTTATCGTCTTTATGCTTCTGGGGTATTGGGCGGGACGCTAAGGAACGAACGATATTTTGCTAGAATAAACCCCTTCCGACGTAAATCCAGACAGATGCCACAGTGCTGGGATGGCTGAGCGGTCAAAAGCAGCAGACTGTAAATCTGCCGAGCTATGCTCTACGTAGGTTCGAATCCTACTCCCAGCACTGTGGTATTTTTATGTCTTTTTTGCTGTTTTTTACCCCTTCAAAACAAACCTCACAAAAAACTCAATATTAAGAATTGTTCGGATCGAATCTGCTCTATATTTCGATGCAAAAATGAATAACAAAAAAATTACAAAAAAACCTTGCGGCTCATTTTTTCTACCTATATATAACGCTTGCAATGCAATTTCCAAAATCTCCGAAATTGGCCCCCCTCGCAGAACGCACCCCATCTGCTTGGTCCGTTGTTTTTCTTCGAATATCCCTCTTGTCCATTCTTATGTGCGGTTCTGTTTCCCAGGTGTTTGCGTTTGCATGTTTTTCAACAACATGGACGGGCGGGGGAGCAACCAACAATTGGTCCGATGCAAGCAACTGGGATTCTGGCGCACCGGCCTCAAACATTACGGCCGTCTTCGATGGGACCAGCAATAAGCCCTGTACGATTGATATCTCCGTAACGATCTGCGGTATTAATGTAATGTCGGGTTCGACGGCGACGATTACAGCTACCAGTGGCATTAGTGTAACGCTTCCCAGTGGAAATGATAATGCTGGAGTGACTTTGAGTTCGGGAATACTTGTTATGAACAACAGTTCATGGACCGTCGCAAGCGGGGATTGGCTGAACAACTCCAATGCGACGTTTACCGCCGGCACCTCGACTGTCGCAATTGCAGGGACGACGTTGCAAACCGTGACTTCGGCCGGGAAGAGTTTTTATAACTTCGTCATTAACAACACCTCAACCACAGTACTCGCCGATGCACTCTCCGTGGGAGGGGATTTCAAAGTCCTGGGGGGAACCTTCAGTACGACGTCAAGCAACTATGCCGTGACGGTCACGAGCAATGTCGTCCTCAATGGCGGTACTATCACCGCCAATAGCTCCATGTTTACCGTGGGGGGGGACTGGAACCGTGTGACGGGTGGATTTACAGCGGGCGGCAGCACGGTGACTTTCGGCGGCAATGCGGGCAATGCGCAGCTCATTACATCGGGCGGTCTGCCGTTTAACAGGGTCACAGTGTCTGGAACAAACAATGTGGTGACCCTGGCCAGTTCCATGACGGTTTCGACCGTCAGCATTAACAGTGGTGCGATCATGAATTTGAAGGCAAATACTTTGAGCGTATCGAGTTTCACCATTGCAGGGACGCTGCGTATGAGAGGATCCGAAGATGTCAGCAGTATCCCTAACACTGTTCAAGGGTCAACGGTGTCTATTTATTTCACTGGAATTTGCCCATCGGCTTCGGTGGTGAAGTCCTCGTGGACCTATCAAAATATGGAAGTCAATACCACGTGTACGGGACCGGGCATGCTTGGCCCTGTGGTGGTCAATGGCAATTTGACATTAACGAATGGAACACTTGGAACTGGCGCCAGTAATAATTATTTCCTCGGGGTGGGTGGAAACGTTGTATTTAACGGCGGCGGTTTAAGCCTGAATAATTCTTCCATGACGGTCCAAGGGAATTGGACGAAGACGTCTGGCGTTTTTACAGCAAACACGTCGACGGTTATTTTTACGGCTCCCTCGGGCAGTACCTCGACCCTCACCGGCCAAACGACGTTCTATAACCTGTGGGATACCACAGGGGGCAATGTTTTAACACTCGCCGCGGGAACGACATTTTTTGTATCCGGCCAACTCAAACTGCAGGGATCGGCCGCCAACCGGATCAAGGTCCGTTCTACGTCTCCGGGGAATGTCGCTTATTTTGTCAATACAGGGACCAATACGGTGACCTATACCGATGCCCAGGACAATAATGCAGCCACAGGTGGAGGTCTCGTGATTGTGGCGAGCGATGGAACTTCGTTGGATAGCGGCAATAACTCCAATTGGGACTTTGGAAATCGATATTGGGTCGGGACTGGCAACTGGTCCTCTGCCGCCAACTGGAGCACCTCTTCCGGAGGCCCCGGCGGAGCCGGTGCTCCCACATCCACACAGAACGCCATCTTTGACGGCAACGGTCTAGGAAACTGTACGATCGATCAAACGGTGACGATCACATCCATGACGGTATCCACGTCAACCACAGGCGGATTTACCGGGTCCATTGATACGAGCTCAAATACCATTACGCTGAGCGGAGGTTTCAAGCAAAACAGAGGGACGTTTAATGCACGGACCTCCACCATGTCCATCACTCAAGATATTGAATTTGTAGGCGGAACGTTTAATGCGAACAGCTCATCAATTACGGTCGCTCGCGATTGGAAGAATACGACAGCGGGTGTTTTTATTACAGGGACAGGTCGTGCGGTCTTAACAGGAACGGGGT
>CAZDML010000063.1:0-3216 GCA_964506645.1 uncultured Elusimicrobia bacterium
CAAGCCCATAAAATCACACATGCGTTCTTCTCTAGCTAAAACACCATCTCGACGCAGCGCGTTTTCCAGTGTCAGATAAGACTCTATCGCAGCCTGCGTGATCAGCTTGCGGATGTCTTCCTGATCCGTAACGGTCCACCGTAACTGCTTGGCTAATTCATCAAATGTTATAGTTTCGGCACCTCTATCGCTGCTGATCGTTTGACCTGATAAGCCGATTCGTACGTGGAAGTCGCTTACAAAAGGCCGGAAGTGTTCATCCAGATTTACAAACACTCGGAAATTCCAGTCTTTCTCCGTGCCGTTCTCCTGGGCCATCGGGGGACGGATTCGTTCCTGTAAAAGAAAATTCTTTCCACTTTGAACCCACTGTTGTGCCTGCTTTACGGCCTTTTGAATCTCGCTATGATCAAACATAGAGACCCCCTCGCCTCCTTGAGCACGATTGGGTTTTAGAACGATTTCATCCGTGCCGGTTTCTTTATAGAACGCCTCAATAATGGCTAACAGTTTTGAGTATAAATCACTTTCATTACGCTGAAGTCGGACGATATCCGGCCGTTCACGCCGGTGCTGCGCAATGACGGGATTTTTGTGTTCGGACATGATAAAGGGTCTGGTTTTAGGAAGAAGAAATGACACTTTTCCTTGTCCCAAAAGAAATCCGGTGATGTCTTTTTCTTCGGTATAGTCTTCGACGAGTGTATGCCCGCCAGTAGGAACCCCTGCACGGGCGTAGCGGCTCGCTTGCCGAGCATCTCCATTATCGGCGATGTAATGCACCATGGGTGGGTGCTTAAAATGCATGTGTTGCCATTGACCGTCTCGCAGTACGGTGGCCTGCGCAATTTGAATCCTCGGCCGGCCTTGGTGGGTGTTGAAACGAAGCTCGGACCGGCCCCCGACAAGGAAAAAATGAGCATCTGTACGTTTGGCGCCTTCCTGTAGGAAAATTAAATCATCGATATCAGATGTCCCAATCACGGCGATATTGACTGGATCCATGCTAGGAGGCAGGAGCGCCGAAGGAATGAAAGGCTGGCGGGTCCAGCGCGTGAGCTGAAACATAGCCCATGTTTGCCGCGGTACACCGTCCGGGTGCTCATCGACAGGCAATGCTTGCAGGCCACGTGTAATCCAGTAGTCGAGTCGTTCAGGGCTAATGTGTGCAAGGAATGTCTCGATAGGTTCCAGAACATTCGGATGCAGGACGAGCAGAGCGCCCAGAAGCTCTTCGGTGATGTCTTCGGCCATGCGTCCGGAGAGATCTCCGAGAGCGAGCAGTCGTTCCACGGCATGTTCGACGGCGCGGACACGAGGGCGGTTCATATCGCCAATATGGTAGGGCCAGTGAGGCCGACGTAATTTAAAGCGAAGCGACGTGAGGACATTTCCGTAGATGAGCGCATGTCGTTCGCGTGCCAGATACAGGCGTCTGGCTTCGGCTTTATCGCTGCGGTGGAGTGTTCTTAGGTGCACCTTGGGAAGCGCATGTTCATCGGGTCGCGTGATCGGCGGAGGCAGAAGATGCGCCAGTTCATGACGAAAGTCCCCCTCTAACGCAGGATCTCCGGATTGAAGATCGTGAAGTTCGTGCTCATGAATGAACAACGTCCACGGTACGTGCGCTTGTATGTCATGCTCGAGCCAGAAAGGAGGTTTATGATTCAGGAGATAGTCTTCAATCCATGCGATGGACCCAATGTCTCGACGATGCAATTGCGGTAATACAACGACACGCAACCGAGTTCCTGTGGGAAGACGAGGAGCTGCCTGTTCAAAAAGCGCTCGCAGTCTGGTTCGTGAGACTGGGAGAGGTGCTTCGTTTCGAACGAGCGAGAGCACCTGATCAATAGCCGATGTGGGTGAGGGCGCCGAATCGATGATGTCCATAAGGGGCTTTATTTGATCGGGATATTGAGAGCCGAAGGTCCATTCCAGCCCATGCGCAGTCCATTCCACGAGGGTTTCTCCCTCCATGAGGGACTCTCCCTGTTTAATTTGGTGCGCGCGATCAAGCGTCGCACGATCGGGGTGGAAGGAATGATGATCGTGGCCGTCGGGGAGCGCCTGAAGCGAGGGCCCAGAACTCGGAGGCGGTAGTTCATCGCGCGTGCGTGCATGGGGGTGTCCAGATATCGATACAGTCACAGGAAAAAATATAGAGGCGCTATTTTGTGACACGTAGCGATCTATAAACACGTCTTCTGGGATGTTACTCCAGGTACTATCCATTTCAATAGACAGTCGCCGCCTGCTGGATGCCAGATGTTTCATAAAGATGGCATACATCTTACGGTTGCGTGTTTTGCCAAGAATAATCTGCTGTACGCTTTGTTTTTCTGCATGCCAGGCAAACCAATCCATGAGAACCCCACCCACTTTTTGATCTTGCAAATAGGTTGGCAGCACGAGGCGTTCGAGTGTCCAGGCTTGCGGCGATTGTTTCCATCGGAGGTTGCGAGGTTCCCTGAGGAGGAGCCCATCGGCCTGACCTTTTAAATAACTTCCGGCCCAAATATCGTAAGACTGTCGTATCTCCTCTGGCTTTAAATAATCATCGGGGTCTTCGAAACGATGGGTTTGCACTCTCTCTTCGCGAAGGGTGATTTCAAAATGTCCTACGGGCGTGACAAAAGTCGCCCAGACCAGTTGGCCGGACGCATCATAGCGCTCGACACCAAACGGGGTATTGACATGTCGTAAGGCAGAAGGGCAAAGACGTTCTTCCCACTCCATTAGGTCGGTCCCGGATTCTTCAGCGATGAGAGACAGAGAGACGTTGTCGCGTGGCCTCCTGTTTCTTTCCACATGGCTATCGAGCCAATCGATCGCTGCGCGGGTCGCGTTGTCCCACGCGTTTTGTCCACGCTCAATAATGGGGAGTAAAGCATCGTCTGCCATCGTGCCGAGGACGGTCAGTGCCTCAAGATTGAGGGGTGTTCCCGGAGGAGTAATGCGGTCAAGTAACGCATGGCGTCTTTGTGCCATGCGATCAGACAAATAATAACGATCAGCCACATCTCGTGCGACAGACCATAAACCGAGATGTAAATTGACATTGAAAACAATCAATGAGGGATACGCGTGCCGTTGGGGTTCCATGAATGCGTCTAAAACAGCGCGTGCGACAGGGACCCCTAGGTGCTGCAACGTAAAAAGTGAAAAAGTAATATCGTAAGGTCTTTTGAGATGTTGGATGTGTTCTGGGTTGGC
>CAZDML010000063.1:3226-11426 GCA_964506645.1 uncultured Elusimicrobia bacterium
TACTTGTGTACTTATCTTTTGACGGCGCTTTTTAATCACCCCACCCCCTTGGGGGTTTGTTACAAACCACGACTCCATTTGATTGCCGACAATTTTTCTATCCCATTCATCTCGTTGTGTCCCTGCTGTGCTGTAAACACCGTGACGTATTTTTAAGAGACTATTCATCCAAATGTCATACGCATCAATCTGAACCGTCCATTGCTCGATCCACTCATCCTGTGTTATGGTGGCGCTAATTCCACCTTCTTTTTGTAACGAATGATAAAGTTCTTTCAAAGCCTCGTAAATTGTCATGGCTACACTATAGGGTTCTTTTCCTGCTGAAGAGGCGACGCAACGTGCCGTGAGTGAGAGGTCTCTTCTGTCCCATTTTTCTCTTAAGAACGAGGGCCCATCTTCAGGGGGATGCGCATCGTTTTTGCCAAGTAAAAATTCGCGCAACTCAGGGCCCCAATGTCGACGCAGGCGGAACCATTCTGTTTGGTCTTGTTGACGTAAAAGAGAGCGATCGATCAGATGATGGAGCTTTTGCATTTCTTCATCTCTTTCGGGGGATGGCATGTGAAGAAAGTCGCGATACTGCGGTAATGTCATGTGACGTGCTGACGCACGAAGTTCAATTGCATCACCATAGAACTCGGCAATGAAATGGACTCCCTCTTCTTGTAGTTGTGCAGCAAGGTGTTGCCGAGTGCTATGCAGAGAGGTAAATCCTATCTGAAGCGAGTCTGCGACCCTCTGAAAGAGTGAGGGATAGGTGTTAAAAACATCTGTCAAAATACTTCTCACCATAGTCGATGGGTGTTCGTTTTCTCCAGCCATCAAATGTCGGATACTCACTGGGGCAATGGACGGGATACGTTCGAGAATTTTTCGGATATGAGGCCTATTTTCTTCTGCAAACGGATGAAGTAACACACGGTCAATGGAGGGGTCTTCGGGTTCGGTCAGAATGCCGTGAAACTCGTAGCCGAGTACTGGATCCATCTGGCTCAACGCAAGAGAGTGCTTTCGTTCTTGCTGGCCATAGTGCTTGTGCCAATCGAGATGCTTCTGTTGCGGATCTTCTTGCTGCAAGATCGATTGGATGGTTGGATCCGCTGCGTAGGAGGGGCGTGTGGCGACCAGCGCAATCGCGTTTTCCAAGGCAGTTCGTTGGGGTATGTCTTTCAGGTCCTCCCGGAGTGCTTTGAATGCGGCGGGAAGAAGACGTCGCACGATGTCGACATCTACGCCCTCGGCGATAGAGGCATTGGCGTGCCACGCCAGTTGAAGCAGTTCGAGGGCTAGGCTCTCGGTACGATACGGTTCGGGTAGATCGGTAAGATGGCTCGCCAATTTTGTAAGCGTATCTTCTTCTACGGTGGGCGGGCTCAGTGCAAGAGAGAAGAGCCAAGGAATAGAGACTTTTCCTAAACGCTCCGGCCATTGGGCTTCTTGTTGATTATAGAGTGCAAGGGTTTGTTCAAAACGTTGTAGAAGTACTGCATCCACGAGGTCGGGGTCGTGAGCATGGTCTAAAAGAAATAACGAGACCTGCATGAGACAGACGAAAGGATGATGGGTCGCTTTGGACCGTGAGAGTGGGTCTTCGAGAAGCAGCCATTTAGGGTGCATCCTAGCGCCTGTCTCTTTGTCCAGCAAGACATAGCGTTTGATGCGGAGTGATAACATGTTTTCAAAGGCGATCGAGAACGTTTGATAATTTGGATGGGACTGTTGCATCTCTCGGTCGAGCCGGTTGAGAAGATCGATAAGCAATTTCCGCTGTTTCTTTTTCGGTGAGTGAAGGGCATGGGGCAGAGACCATAGACGTGCGGTGAGTTGAGCTTGCCACAGATGAAACGCTGTTGAAAGTGCGGGAACGATGGCCTGATTCGCAAATAGAGGAGCCTCTGCTTGGGTCGTGCGGGGGCCCTGAGACAGGGCCCTTCCATCCACATGGGAGAGCAGAACGCTAGAGACGAGAAGAAGTCGTATCAGACGAGAAAAAAGACCGTTCATACACTTAAATTTTAAGGTGTTTGAGACGGTAGATCTATAGATCGGACGGGTAAAAATCTGGGCTAAAAGGCCCAGAGGTGAGAGGGGCCTCCGGGTCAGCTCCGTCGGAAACGGCGGTGCAGTTCGTCTTTGGGCAGGCGGATGTGGGTGGGGCGGCCGTGCGGGCAGGTCATGGGGCGTTCACAGGCCGTTAGATTGGCCAGGAGCTGCGTCATTTCTTCGGGGGCGACGTGGTCGTTGGCTTTGATGGCGGCTCGGCAGGCGGCGCTGGCTACTTTCTCATGATGCGCATGCTCTTCCGAGTCGTGGGATTCTTCCTGCAGGGATTCGATAAAAATATCGAGAAATTGTTTGGCTTGGCGAAGCTGCGGGAACACGGCAGGCCATTCTTTGAGCGCAAAGGAATTCCCCCCAAACGGCTCCAGCATAAACCCGAGCGATTTTAATGCCGGGAGTGCCTCGGTTACGCGCTCTGCTTGATCCGCCGGAAGTTCCCAGAGATAGGGTGCTAGGAGGGGTTGTGTGGCGGGCTGATTCAGCTTGGCCTGCGCCAGAAGCTTTTCGTAGAGCACGCGCTCGGCGGCGGCATGCTGGTCAATGATCAGGAGCTGGTCATCCTGTTCCGCCAGAATGTAGAGCCGCTGAAAATTCCCCAAAATTCGGATGGGTGCGTTAGAAAGCGGCCGCAACGGTGCGTCAGCGACAAATTCGGATTGGAAAGGGGATTGAAGATTCATTACATCCGTCATCCCGGCGGATCGTAAGACGGGATCTATAAGACTTGTTTGGTGGACCCCGGATAACGAATCTCCGGGGCGACGACTAAAAGCGTCAAGTCCATGACTAGTCGATCCAAACACCGGTACGTCCTGCCGCGCTTCCAGCACGCGGCGGATGTGTGTGAACAAGAGATCGTAGGTGGCTCGTTCGTTGGAAAAGCGCACTTCGCGCTTGGTCGGGTGGACGTTCACATCAATCAAGACCGGGCTGATTTGAATAAACAGCGCAAAGGCGGGATGCCGTCCGACCGGGAGCCATTCGTGATAGGCTTCGTAGATGGCGTGCGTGAGCATTTTCTGCTGTACCGGCCGGCCATTCACAAACAGATGCTGATAGTTTTTGGTGGGTTGGTGGTTGGGAACCGCATTGATTAACCCGCGTATCGCAATGGGCCCTTGGACGACTTCGAGCGTTGCCATGTCTCGCGTCAGGCTGTCCCCCCAGATGTCAGCGAGGCGAGCGCGCAAATCGTGAACCGGAGCAAGGGATAACACCGGCTTGCCTTCCACAGACACCTGAAAACCCACTTTCGGATGCGCCAAAGCGATTTCCTGCAGAGTGCGCAGCAGATGCGCGCGCTCGGTTCCATCTTTCTTCATGAATTTGGAACGGACAGGGGTGTTGAAGAAAAGATCTTGAACATCAATGGTTGTGCCTTGTGGCGCGCCGATGGCTTGTTTGGAAAGGACCGTGCCGCCTTCAAGTTTGATGCGCCAGGCTTGTGCGGCCCCGGCCGTGCGTGTGGTGAGCTCGAAGCGGGAGACGGCCGCGATGGAAGGCAAGGCTTCGCCGCGAAAACCGAAGGTGGCGAGCGTTTCTAAATCTTGAAAGGCCTGGAGTTTGGACGTGGCATGGCGGTCGAGGGCGAGTTCCGCGTCTTCGGGTGTCATGCCCTCGCCGTTATCGGAAATGCGTAGGCGTGTGCGTCCAGCACCCCAGATATCGATGGCCAGCTGGGTGGCGCCGGCGTCTAAGCTGTTTTCAACGAGTTCTTTGAGGACGCTCGCCGGACGTTCAATGACTTCGCCAGCGGCGATGAGGCGGATGAGGGACTCGGGAAGCTTTTGAATTTTGCCCATAGTTCGGTGACAGTCACCCAGCTGAAATATATTGCCGTTTCAGTGCCAGTGCAAAATGATGATTAGAAATGTATATGTTTTGCTGCGGCACTGGAGCCCTACTACGTTTGAGCTGGGTGACTGTCACCGTAGTTGGTGTTAGACCGGTTGGGGATCAATACGTGGGAACGCTTTGTGGAACGCGCATTCTTTCGGACAATGTTTGCGATCGCCCTGGCTCCAGCGGTCTTCACAGTCTTTGTGCGATTTAATGAGCTTGGTCACCATATGGCCCCATTGTTCCTGGAATTCCGTGAATTCAATGGCCACGCGGTAGGTGTCGCCTTTTTGCACCGCACGGATAATCTTTCCGTGCAGTTTGGCTTTGACGAGATCCGGCAGATCGATGGAGAAAGTGATGTTCTTCGCCAGCTGAGGCAAGGCGAAGCAGACCATGCCGACCCCACCGGCAGAAATATCGATCAAAATCGCAGGCGCTGTCTGATCCAGTCCTTCGCATTTAAAATCGACCATTTTGACCACGCTTAAATGCAGTGGCAGTCGAGGATGGCGGCGGCGTTCGGTAATATGGGTCTGGCTCATGAGGGCGAGTCTCCTTTGAGGAATCGTTGTTTCCACTGCTGCAGCTTCAAAAGCGCGTCCACGGGCGTCGTACTCTCAACGGCTAAAGCCTCAAGTTCTTTGCGGAGCGCGATCCATTCCGCTGGAAGTTCTTTGCGGGGGACCGGCGGCGTCGTAAACAGCGGCAATTCCTTCTGACCGGCGCCAGGTTTATTATTATACGCGGTTTCCTCGAGGGTTTTCAGCAAAACTTCGGCGCGCTCGACCACCGCTTTGGGAACTCCGGCCAGGCGCGCGACATGAATTCCGAACGAGCGGTCTGCCGGTCCCGGTTCCACCTTGTGTAGAAAAATAACCGAATCCCCCCATTCCCGTGCCGTGACGTGGGCATTGGTGACGCCTGAGAGTTTGTCGGCGAGCTGGGTGAGTTCAAAATAATGGGTCGCGAAAAGAACTTTGGGGCCGAGCGCGTGCAGATATTCCAAGCACGACCAGGCGATCGAAATCCCATCGTAGGTCGATGTTCCTCGGCCGACTTCATCGAGAATGACCAGGCTGCGCGGAGTCGCATGGTGCAGGATGTGTGCGGTCTCAACCATCTCTACCATAAAGGTGGATTCGCCTTCCGCCAATCGGTCGGACGCCCCGATGCGCGTAAAGAGGTGATCAATCACCCCAATGCGCGCTTCTGCCGCCGGGACGTACGACCCCATTTGTGCGAGGATCACAATTAAAGCCGTCTGGCGCAGGTAGGTCGACTTCCCGGACATGTTTGGCCCCGTCAGGATCACGACATGCCGGTCACGGCCTTTGAGATCGATATCGTTCGGGACGAGCGTTCCGGAAGGCAGCACCTGTTCAAGCACCGGATGACGGCCTTCGCGGATGACCAGAAGATCCGAACTTTCGATAGTCGGTTTCACGTAGCGGTTGCGCTCTGCAACCTCTGCCAAACTTAAGATGACATCCAACTCTGCCACGGACTGGCTCACGTGCTGCAGTGCCGAGGCTTTCTTGAACACCTCCTCGGATAATTGCTGGACGAGCGTTGTTTCCAACCGCACGGCGCGCTCTTCAGCGCCGAGAATTTTGGTCTCAAACTCTTTGAGTTCCTGAGTGATATAGCGTTCGCCGTTGGCTGTGGTTTGTTTGCGCACGTAATGCGCAGGGACGCGCGAGAGATTGGCTTTGGTGACTTCTAAGTAATAACCGAAGACACTGTTGAAGCTGACTTTGAGGGAGTTAATCCCCGTGGCTTCGCGTTCCCGCTTTTCCAGTTCGAGCAGGCGGTCTTTGCCCTCGGTAATCCAGCGGCGGACCTCATCGAGCTCGCTGTGGTACCCTGCGCGGATCACCCCGCCTTCTTTGAGCGTGGCCGGGGGCGCGTCTTCGACGGCAGACTCGAGTAAGTCGGCCAAGGTCTGTTCTTCCGGAAATTCGAGCAGCATTTTCTTGAGCGGACCCGGCAATTCGGCGCCGAGCGCGGTGGCTTGTTGGTGCGCTGAAGCGAGATGGGTTTTAAGTTTCTGAATACGGCGCAATCCTTGTCCCAGAGACGAGAGGTCGCGCGGTGAGGCTGTGCGCGCCGTGAGCCGAGCCAAAATACGTTCCACGTCCGGCCAGCCGCTTAACACGGCACGGACACTGCGCCGCCATTCTTTGCCTTCTAGAAAAAATTCCACCTTGCGCTGCCGTTCCTGGATGGCGGCGACTTCTTTCAGTGGCGCCAAAAGCCAGCGGCGGATGAGACGGCCGCCCATGGGGGTGACGGTTTGATCCAAAACCCCGAGGAGAGTGGGTGTGTTCTGCGTTTTGCGATCTTGGCTGAGCAAGTCGAGATGATCCAGTGTATGGGCATCGATCAGCAGATAGTCATCCAAAGAGTACGTGCGCAGCGGACGCAGAGAAAGGGGTTTACCGCACTGAGTGTTTTCCAGGTAACGCAGCGCCGCGCCAGAGGCCGATAGCGCAAGAGTTTTTCCTTCCAGCCCAAAGCCGCGCAGGGAAGCCGTGCCAAAAAGAGTTTTAAGCCGTTCTTCGGCGAGTGCCGGTGCAAAATCGGCGGCCGGAAGTTCGGCCCACGCCAGTCCGCGTTTTTGAAGGGTTGTTTTCAGTGTGTCCGAATCGGCGCGTGCGGCCACAATCACTTCGGAAGGTGCCAGGCGCGTCATTTCATCCCAGAGTTTGGAGCTGGCCACTCCGCCTTCGATCTGGGTCGTCAGGAATTCACCGGTGGAGCATTCTATGGCGGCGAGTCCTGCCTGTGTCCCATCAATCGCCAGCGCCACGAGGTAGTTGGATTGTTTGGCGCTTAAGAGCGTGTCTTCTTGAACCGTTCCGGGCGTAATCACACGGATCACGTCGCGCCGTACGATGCCTTTGCCGGCGCTCGGTTCTTCCATCTGCTCGGCGATGGCGACGCGCAGGCCGACGCGCAGGAGCTTGGCGATATAGGGGTCGACCGAATGGGCGGGGACGCCGCACATCGGCGCGTCCTGACGATGTGTCAAAGCGACTTCCAGGATCGGAGCCGCTTTTTGCGCATCTTCATTAAACATTTCGTAGAAATCGCCCAGGCGGAAGAAAAGAATTTCGTTGGGATAGCGTGCTTTAATCTCGAAGTATTGGCGCATGAGAGGGGTGGCGGGTGTCGTCGCCCCGGAAATTCGTAATCCGGGGTCCATCGAAGATTGTGGGTCCCGGCTTACCACATGCCGGGACGACGGCTTGGCAGGAATTTTTTTGTTATCCATTTAGCTCTTCCCGAAAACGTGTTTCCACTGCTGCATGAATTTTAAGTTAGTGTAGGTCTGCTGGACCTGCTTTACGAACTGTCGGGTTTCGGGATATTCGATTTCTGTGCTGTCGAGCGCTGGTTTTCCGCGGCGCCACTGTTGAGTAATCCCGGGCCCCGCGTTGTAGGCGGAAAGTACAGCCACTTCATCGTCAGGGAACATGCGCTGGAGTTTGGCCAGGTAATGCACCCCCATATGCATGTTGATATCCGGATCTTTTAAATCGCTTTCTTGGAAATGGGTGAGGCCAACTTCCGGAGCCAGTTCCGCGGCGGTTGAAGGCAACAGCTGCATCAGGCCAACGGCTCCGCGTGGGGATCGGGCGGACGCTTCAAAGCGGGATTCGACTTTCGCGATGGCCATAATCCATAGCGGGTCCATGTGGTAAATGGCGGCGTACTTATTGATGACATCTTTATGGACGACGGGTCGAAAGAGATTCCAGGCGGTTCCGGTGTACAGCAGCAAGCCCACGGCGGCCGACACAAAGAAGTAGAGGGCAAAGCGGCGAAAAAACAATGCCGCCGGGCTGCGCTGATTCAGTGTCTCAAGAGGCTGTATGGACATAAGAGGACAACGTGCTTTGGATGTGTTTGTTAAGTGCTAATACGGTCTGAAGCCTTTCTTCTTTGACCAATTCGGGAACGTCATCCAACTGCTCGGCGGCCGGGGTGCCGGGGCGAGGCGAAAATTTAAACGCGAAGAGACCATCAAAGCGAACGTCGTTCATCAGCGAAAGGGATTCTTGAAAATCGGCCTCGGTTTCTCCGGGGTAGCCCACAATCAGATCGGTCGTGATTTGAATGTTCGGGATGGCCGTGCGCAGGGCGTGGGCGATGGCTTTGTATTCATCCCGGGTATAGAGACGCTTCATTTCGCGCAGGAGGCGATCCGATCCCGATTGCAGCGGGAGATGAATGTGACGGCACACCTTGGGGGACACGGCCATGGCTCGAATGACGTTTTCGCGCATGTGAC
>CAZDML010000064.1:0-11385 GCA_964506645.1 uncultured Elusimicrobia bacterium
CAGAGGATCCTCCCGCCGCACGAAGCGCAGCCCCGCCCGCTTCGCGCCGGGGCCTACCACGGGGTAGTCGGCGACTTCGGCCTTGGCCAGGATACCGCTGGGGCGCAGGGCCAGGAGCACCATCGCCGTATCGTCAATATCCGGATAAAACGCGTTGTCGTATTCGAAGGCCCATCCCCCGATGGGACCGGTGGTGTTTTTTACGCGCCAATCGCCAGGGATTTTAATTTCGCGATCGATCAGCCAGCGCGTCGCATTCACAAGGCTCGGGTGATCGGAGCGAATGCCCGATTCTGCCAGTGCCAACATCGAAATAGCCGTATCCCACACCGGGGATACACACGGTTGCAATTCCAGACCGCCATCGCCACGGTCGATGTAGAAATTTTCCAGCTCTTTGAGGTTGTGTTGAACGATTGGATGATCATCGCTGTAGCCCA
This sequence comes from uncultured Elusimicrobia bacterium, assembly GCA_964506645.1. GTDB lineage: Bacteria > Elusimicrobiota > Elusimicrobia > 2-01-FULL-59-12 > 2-01-FULL-59-12 > CAZDML01. The sequence goes on from CAZDML010000064.1 coordinate 441, forward strand.
GCACCTTGAGCGCCAAAATGGTGTTAAGCATCGCCGGGAAGATGGCCGCCAACCCGCCGCTTTTTTCGTTATGTTCGACGATCCAGCGCTCGGCCATACGCAGCGCCCAATTTCGCAGAAACGCCGGGCCTTTCCCTTCCATATCTTTAATGAGCGCGTCCATTTCCACAAACACGTTACGCCAGGAGAAAAACCCATCTGTTTCCCCAGGTTTACGCGCAAGGGCGTCGCCTACCGGGACCCAGCGCGGGGTGCCTTCAGGGAAGAGCTCATCGATTGTGGCGTTCTCAGGTAGCGTCTTTAGCGGACGCTTCGCCCAGAGAATGGACAGCGGAATAACAATGCCTCGCGTCCAAGACGACATTTCGTAAATATTGAAGTAGAACCATTTCGGGAAAAACATCAGTTCAGGCGGAATCGACGGCACACCCCCCCAATCGTACTGACCAAAAAGTGCGAGATAGAATTTGCTGTAGGAATTTATTTTGTGGATGCCGCCCAATGCGAACAGGCATTCGCGCGCTTTGACGAGCCGCTCATCCTCAGCCGTGTAGCCTGCGAGTTTGAGTGCCCAATAGGCTTTAAAGGTGGCCGAGATTTCGCTCGGGCCGTTACGGTAAATGGGCCAGCCGCCATCGGCGTTCTGATTCTTGAGCATGTACGTCGCCATGCGTTGGATCTTCTCTTTCACCGGCGGGCGCGTGTGCCAGCCAAGAAAAACGTAGAGCATGATCATGTCGCATTCGAGCGTGGTGTCTGCACGGAGGTCAGCCACCCAATGGCCATCGGGACGCTGTTTCTGAAGCAGCCATCGCTGCGCGTCTTCAATGGTGTCTTTGACTGCCACGCCCAAGGGTAATTCGTTGGAATGAGGACCGGTGGGCTCCAGCGCCGGGAAAATCTGATCCCAGTGACGGGGTTTTTTGAAGAGACGGCGGCGGGAGAGTCCAGGGACAAACCGAGCCGCATTGCGCTCGATCAAATCGCCGTTTACGTAGGAAATAATTTCAGAGACAACTTTCTTAACCATAGGACGCCGGGTTAGTGAGAAGCCGTTCCTGCCAGTTCTTTGTCTTTCGATCCGGACTTCGAGTGGCAACTGCCGCCTTCACCGCAGCCGCAGCCAGAACCGTTATTAAGGACCGGCAGGGAGGTGGTGGGAGAAGGAGTGTGTGTCTCTGACGACGGACGTTTGGAACCGGTGCGTTTGCTCAGGCCCGTGGCATCCAAAAGCGACTTCCACATATTCTTGGCATTCGCTGTAGAGTCGAGCACGGCAGAGGGTTCGTATCCACAATGGACCATACAGTCCGAGCAGCGGGGATCGCGGCCGCGGCCGTAAGAATCCCAATCGGTGGTTTCCATCAGCTCTTTAAAGCTTTTGGCATATCCGTCAGATAATAGGTAACAAGGCCGCTGCCAGCCAAACACGTTGCGGCAGGGACTGCCCCACGGCGTACATTGATAATCTTTTTCTCCCGTTAAGAAGTCCAAGAAGAACGGAGACTGGTTGAACTGCCATCGCTTCTGCCGTTCAGCCGAGACTTTATCTGTCGACGGACGCAGGATTTCCTGGAAGAGCTGGCGCGATTTTTCAATACGAAGGAAGTGCTCCTGGTCAGGTGCTTTCTGGTACGCATAACCGGGGGACACCATGATACCGTCGGTTTTCAGATCGTTCATCAGGAAGTCGAAGAATTCATGGAATTCGTTCGGATCTTCACCGTCAAACACGGTCGTGTTTGTCGTCACGCGGAAGCCCTTGGCTTTGGCCGCGCGAATCGCGCTAACCGCGGCTTTGAACACGCCTTCACGGCAGACCATGCGGTCATGGGTTTTTTCCAAACCATCGAGGTGGATACTGAACGTCAGATAGGGAGAGGGGGTGAACTCATGCAGGCGTCGTTCCAATAGGATGGCGTTGCTGCACAGATAGATGAATTTCTTACGCTTTACGAGTTCCGCAACAATTTGTGGAATTTCGGGGTGCATCAAGGGTTCGCCGCCCGGAATGGACACCACCGGAACGCCACTTTCTTCCACCGCATCAATACATTCCTGAACGGATAGACGCTTTTTAAGGGTTTCTTCGGGGTATTGGATCTTGCCGCAACCGGCGCATTCCAAGTTACAGCGGAATAACGGTTCAAGCATTAAAACCAAGGGGAATCGTTTGGTACCCAGGATGCGATGTTTCATCACATAGGCACCCACTTTCACGCTCTGCAGAACAGATAAAGCCATAGTCGAACTCCTTTATTGGGTAACAAAAAATAAACCGCTCGAACTCAAACAGAGGGTCAAGCGGTTTTTCAAAACGTGCGGATATAATAGCAAGCCAAAAGGTCGAATGTCAATATACGAAACGTATTGTTAACTAGATATGTTTTTAGCGAAGTGACACTACTATAGAGGCAAGGCAATCGTGGTTGTCTAAAATAAGGATCCCCCCCACCGCCCGTTCGCGATACGCCGCCCCTTCCAAAAGACCCAACCGGAGGCGATTTGAGACCGATTCGTAGACGACCTGCATTGGAGGACGCGATGTCTTCGCTTGCTCCTTCAGCCGGTCCAATGCGCTGGCACTCAGAGCGGACTTCAAGGAGTCGGTCTGGATCCACATCATTTCACCAAACTGGCTGAGTCCAATGCGCAGTGGGGCCGGAAGCGAATGGGTTTCCCCTTCAAGCATGGCGTTAAATTCAATCAAGAAGAGACTGGCATGCCGCACAACTTTGGGATAGTCCTGGGAAACATCCAAGGCAGTCCCGGGGCTGGAGGACAACCGCTGAAGAACGGAGGGGTGCATGGAGTGATTATACTGTACCGGGATGAAGTTCGGGGTAAGCCCGAAGCGCTTGCTTTAAGCGATCGAGCCCTCGGCGCTGAAGCTGGCGCACCCGCTCGCTGCTGATCCCCATCTCACGTGCAAGATGCGCATACGGAACTTCTTCCGTCCGAATACCGTAATGCTTCTGCACAATAAAACTTTCGCGCGTCGGCAGCGATTGCACGAGCTCCTGCACTACGCGCCCAAGCTGATCCTGAACGACCGTTTGTTCGGTCCTGTCCCAATCCCCCATCCAAAGATGCCTAGAACGTGGCCCCTCCTCTCCATGCTCCTGCGCAGACGCATCGAGAGAATAAAACACCTGATCGGCCAAGGAAAGCCGCTGTTGGTCTAGAAAGCGATGTCGTTCGCCTACAGGACGCATCCCGCGCATTTTCTGCTTCCAGCGCGTTAATTCCTGCTGAAGATACACGGGTAATTTAACGGTACGGCCTCGGTTCTGAATTTCCCGGCGAATGGCGTGGGCAATCCAATACGTCGCATATAAAGAAAAAGACACCGGGCGGCCGCTGCATTGGCGCGACGCGTCAAATCGCTCGATCGCACGCAAGATCCCTAAGCTGCCCTGCTGCATGAGATCCCCCCACTCGCAAAATCCATCCGAACGATAAAATCGCTTTGCGATATACGAGATCAGACGCAAATGACCACGCCAAATCCGATCCCGCGCCTCCGTATCGCCTTCCCGCGCACGGGCACACAGATGAAGCACCTCGTTATCAGACAGCGGCTCGGTGGCATCGACAGTGGAGAAGAAGTCTTTGAGACAGTTCATGGCATAGTCCTCCTGGAAGAAAGCGACATCCCCAGTTTACGCGCGAGGGCTGAACAGCGCCTGAATGTCAAATGAATGTTTTGTCAGGAAATAACGAATGTGTCAGGAAACGACGGAGGGGGGTTAGGAATTAAAGCGGTAGCCGGAGCCGCGGACCGTTTCAATCGGATCGGTCCTCCCGGACTGATGCAATTTGTCACGTAAACGCTTCACATGCACTTCAACGACATTGGATTCGGGATCGAAATCGACATTCCAGACCTGTTGCAAAAGCGCCAACTGAGATACCACGCGCCCGGGATGCCGCATGAAATGTTCCAACAGCTCAAATTCCTTTTTCGTCAGTTCAATCGGTTTTCCATGACGCTCCACTTGGCGCTTCACCAGGTCCAATCGAATGCCGCCACCTTTAAATTCGGTGATCGGAGCTCGGACAGAGGTCCGGCTGCTCACCCGGCGTTCTACCGCACGCATTCGGGCCGCGACCTCTGTCAGGAGAAATGGTTTCACGATATAGTCATCAGCACCACCATCCAGGCCCATCAGCTTGTCGTGCTCCTGCCCCTGGCTGGTCACCATGAGAATACCGGCCGCATGACCTTCGGTGCGTAAAGTGCGTAGAAGCGTAAAACCGTCCATCTCCGGCATCATGGCATCGAGCAAAATAAGATCGTAAGCTGCAGCCCGCGCCATGGAGAGACCTTCTTTGCCGTTTTTGGCGCTGTCGACTGTGAAGCCCTCTTTGGCCAAGCCTTGCTTAAGAAGGGAGTTGAGCGTGGGGTCGTCTTCAACGATAAGAACCTTCATGTATTCTTAACCAGGATATCGCTTAAGATGTCAGCAGCTTCATCCCCGCGATCGGCCGCATTATTGAGATGGCGATAGATCTCACGCATTTTTAAGATCGTAGTAACATCGGGATTTTTAAACAACTCCACCAGGGCTTCCCGGTAAAGGTGTTCCATGAGATTTTCGGATTTTTTAATACGGATGATATGGTCTTCCATGCGAGAACCCAAATAGGGAAGTCCTTCGACGGCCTTAGTCAGGTGCTGGGCGCCCTGATAGAGTGCATCGGCCATTTTTTTTAGGTGTTCGTTCGTCTGCACTTGAAAGAGCCCCATTTCCTCAACGGTCGACTTGGCGTAATCGACCATATCATCAATGGCGCGCGACAGAGCGAATATATCTTCGCGGTCAAACGGTGTCACGAACGTTTTATTGAGTGCCATGATCAGTGCCCGACGTGCGTCATCGGCCTGTTCTTCTACCGTGGATACTTTACGGCCCAGATCGGCTGTAGGCGTTTGTACAAACTCACCCAACAAACGAAGACCTTCCTCGCTCATGCGCGCCTGATCGAGTAACATCTGATAAAAGTCGAATCGTTTATGAAACCACATAGCGCACCTCATATATCAGCCGGATCACGCCTGCCGATAACAACGCCGCTGCTGGGATAGTAATGAGCCAAGCGATCACGATATCCTGCGCCACACTCCAGCGCACGCCACGCAAATGGGTCGCCGCACCCGCACCCATCACCGTGGTCGACGCCACCTGCGTCGTCGACATCGGATACCCCCACCAGGAACTCATGCCCATCAGCACCATGGCTGAGAGCTGTGCACAAAAACTTTCCAACGACTGCACGCGACACAAACGATGCCCCACCGTACTGATAATCCGGCGCGATCCAAAGACCATACCAAAGGCCATCGAGAGACCCACCAGCAGTGCTACGGCATACATCGCTCCTTTCGATATGGCGGTGCTCCCGTGCAATGCAGCCAGGGCCAGCCAGATCATCCCAATCGATTTTTGTCCGTCATTACTCCCATGCACCATCGACAACCCCGACAACGCCAAAATCTGTAGCGTTCGAAAAGCACCTCCGGCCGCGGGAGTAATAAATTGGCCGAGCCACTGCGTCGCTAGCGAAAGCAGATAACTCGCCGCCGCACCCGCGAGCGGGACCACCGCTAAAAGAAGAAAGATACGCACAATCATCGACCAATGCACACCCCACAACCCGCCGGCCGCCAAGGACGCCCCCAACAAACCACCGATGAGGGCATGGCTGGAAGAACTGGGCAGCGCCAACCTCCACATTCCCACATTCCAAAGCAAGGCACCAAAGAGAGCGGCCGTAAGAACAGCCAAAATATCAAACGTCCCTGCTGCTTCCGGAATCACCAACACGCGATAGGCCATGGTATGGCTGACCGCCTGGCCCAACAATAGAACTCCGAGCACCTCACATACCGCGACCAGAATCAGCGCCGCGGGGGCCTCCATGACACGTGTCAAAATGACCGTCGATGCCAGGCTGGCGCCTCCTAAAAATCCGTTGGTCAGAGCAAATGCGGCGGCCATCCCAAGGACAACAGCAAAAAGAATCAAACTGGAGGGGCTCATGGACGCGGCACCGAGCTGGCCTCGATCACGCAATTACGGCCCGCCGCTTTTGCGGCATAAAGCGCGCGGTCGGCCGCTTCCAGAATGTCATGACCGGTCGTGCCGTCCTGCGGGAAATGGGCGATCCCGATACTCACTGTGACCGTAATGGGTTCAACACCAACCACGAAGGAATGGTCGGCCACTCGTTGGCGTATTTGGTCGGCTTTTATTTTGAGGCCAGCAGGAATCGAACGTGGCATCAGACACACAAATTCCTCGCCGCCGAAGCGTGCGATCATATCGGTTTCGTACAACCCTTCGCGCAATCGCTGCGAGACGGTTTTTAGAACTTCATCGCCAATCTGGTGTCCGTACGTGTCGTTGAGATTTTTAAAGTGATCAATGTCGATCATGAGAATGGAGAAGGTCGTTTTAAAGGCCTGCGCCCGCGCGACTTCTTCCCGCAGCCGTTCTTCAAACGGCGCACGACGGGAAAGGCCCGTGAGTCCATCCGTGCGAGAGCGCTGATCGAGCTCGCGGAACAATTTCGCTTTGGCCATGGCAAAAATCAACTGGGTCGAAAAAGCCGCGGCGTCTGCCAGCAGTATGGATATTTCCGTTTCCGGGAGATCCGGCACACGCATCAGGAGCAACCCGATACGTTCATGCAGACGCCAGAGCGGCAACCCCAGAATCGGAATCTTCCGGCCCTTTTCAGAACCCTCGGTAGCCACCACACGCTGGATATACGGTTCCTTGTGCGGCAAATCCTCCACCGACAACGGCGGGGTATAGCCGCGGCGCTGCACGCTCTGCAGTTCGCCTTTTTCATTGGTCAGATACAGGGCCCACCCTTCGGTACGGAAGAAGTGCTTCATCGCTTTTTCCAGACTGGGCGACATTTCTTCCCACGACACCGACTCGGCCAGGCGACGAACCAATTCGTACTGTTTTAACCCTTTGTCGATTTCCGCACTTCGCACACCCATTTTTTCTTTGAGCTGCTGGATGTGGGTCTGTACATCGGCCTGCTTCTGGTCGGTCTCGGCGCGGTCCTTGGAAATTCGTTTTTGCCAGGCCTGATGGCGCAGCGTCCATCTCAGCGCCATACCCACGACAATCATAAGAGCAATCGCTTCGACAGCCAGGAGCGCCGGATCCGCCCAACCAAAGTAGGCCGTGCACAGCCAAAGCGACGTGAGCAGCGCGGTGCCGACCGTCCAACCTGTCATCGCCGTCATCTGGACCAGAATGAAGAAGGCGACGAGAGCCCCACCAAAAAGAAATGAACAGAATCCCAGACTCATCCGATCACCCGATTTCGTCCACTTTCTTTGGCTTGATACAACCGCTGGTCAGCCACACGAACAAGCTGGCTAGCGATGGTCGCCTCATTGGGAAACGCGGCCAAGCCAATACTGATCGTCACATGTTCTTGCATGGCTGCTTCCGGCCCGAAATTAAAGGACTCGGCCATAATCCGCTGACGAATCCGCTCCGCCATCTCTCGGGCCTGGTCGATGCTGGCCTGCGGCATGATCACCACAAACTCTTCGCCGCCATAGCGCGATACCAAATCCACGGAGCGGATCTGTTCCTGCAAGACTTGCGACACACGGACCAGCACCTGGTCCCCAGCCGCATGGCCGTAGGTATCGTTGTAGCGCTTGAAATGGTCGATATCCATGAGCAGGAGAGCGAACTCTGTTTTATAGCGTCCGGCTCGCAGGACTTCGTCGGCCAGACGCTCCTGGAAAAAGCGGTGCGTATAGAGACCTGTTAAATTGTCACGAATCGCGCCTTCACGCAGCTTGGCCAAGAGCTGCAGATTTTCCAGAGCCAAGGAGGCAAGCAGCGAGAGCGCTTCTAGGATCCGCAGATCCCCCACACTGAAAAGCCCCGGTTCAAATCCGTTAAGACGCAAAATGCCGACCACATGACGCTCCACCATGATCGGCGCGGCCAGAACAGAGCGCACTTCATTCCCTGATCGAGTCGGTTGGAAACGGTTATCTTGGGCAACATCGGTCACGAGCAGCGACATGCGCCGTTCCATCACCCATTTGTCCATCAAATCGCGAGGGGCACTGCCAGCAAAAAAGTGGATTGTGCCTTTACCGATGGTCGAGCGCACGAACTCCATCAAACGTTGGCGGATCATCACGGGATCAAGCAAGCTCGCCAGCTCATGAACCGCATTGGCCAGGTGGCGGCGCAGGGCGACTTGCTTGTCCATATCCGCGAGGCGTGCCTCGATCGACTGTTTTTCCTTTTGCAGCGTCAGCATGCTCTGCTGCCGATCCCGCAGGACTTCACCACAAGCACGTTCATCGGCGATATCGCGCTGTCCCAAACGGTAGACAAGATAGAGTCCCGACCACACCAAAATGATCTGCCCCCCAACCCAAGGCTTTTCTGGAAGCGGGACCATCCCAAGAGCGGTGATTTCGATAAACGTCACGATCGCGGCCATCAGGGAAGCCATCTCGATCGACACGCCGACGGCAATCGTCAGGACAAAGGGAAACAAAAGCAGCAGAATGTAGGGATACTGGGTGAGGTTATGAAATAAGAAGATACCGAAGCCTGCAAAAAGCAGGAGGCTTGGGAGAATTAAAACCAGGGTTTTACGTGGGTTGTTCACCGGCTGTGTCTATCATGAACCTATTGAAAAATCAACGAGTTTTTTACAATTTTACTTTGATAATTTTAGCCGGTCCGGACCCTGCTCCGATATAAGCATACCCACGGACAGGATCTACGAGCAGGGCACGCAGGGGGCCGTCTTGTGCGGAGAAGGAAAGTCGTTCGTCGACGGTAAAATCAGACAGGCGAATGCGCAGAAGCGCCCCCGGCTCAAACGCGGTAATGGCATAAAGCCATCCGTGGGCGCCATCGAGCCACAGCGCTCGGACGCCATTATCGCCGAGCGCCAGGGTCAGTGTTTCTTCATTCTTAAAAGCAGAAAGATCCATCTTTACGATCTTCCCGGGGGAAGCGGTGGTCCCAAAATAGGCATATTGGCCAGAAGGGTCTGCTGCTGCCGATAAAAATCCCGATCCAATGCGGAAAAGCGTTAGATTGCCCACCGGACTAAAATCAAAGAGCCGGATTTTCATGATGTTTCCGCTCTGAGTTGCAAAGTACGCACATTCCCCGCGCGCATCAAGCACCCCAGCCACAAAGCCATTGTCTTCTCGTTGCAGTGCCACGCTGCCGATTGGCTTAAATTCGTGGACGGACATCCCTACCACAGACCCGGACACGGTCCCTAAGTAAGCAATTTCCCCTTTGGCATCCAGCACGCTGGCGCTGACGCCAAATTGATCGCTATCAAGCACCATCGAACTGACGCGAACAAATGTACGGGGATCCACTTTCACGACCTTCGCAGGAATCGCGCGATGCGGATCGCCGTAGACACCCCAATAGAGCGAGGTATGCGCGCGATCAAAGAAAGGCGCTTGGAGTGGAAGTTCTCCCAACTCCAGTGTCAGCTGGCCAGTACGAGACAGATCGGAGAGACGGGTTCGGAGGATTGTGCCAGAGACGCCATCCATGGAGTAGCCAAATTCATCGGGCGAAACCGCCCAATAGGCAACGCCCTGAATCGGATCCAGGATGGCGCTGGTAATCACATTTTCCCCTTTGGTAAACACCCCTTCGGAGACTTTTTCCATCGCCTGAGCGGACGTTGTGAAAAGAAAAAGCAGCAAAAACACCCGGCTAATACGAATCATGCAGGAATTGTACAATACGCTTACGATGCGATCGGCTTCCATGACCAACGCGCAAAAAATCCAGGGACTTATTCACTGTGGCCACCAGTTTTATGAGCGCCGCTGGATGTGGGGCACTTCCGGAAACTTGTCTGTACGCCTTAAAGACAAGCCGCTCGAAATCGCCATCACGGCCAGCGGCACCAACAAAGGCAATTTAAAACTCGGAGACCTCTTAAAGGTAACGGAAAACAAACCGCAGGCAAAGCATCCCCGAGGATTGCGACTGTCATCGGACACCGTCATCCATCAGGCCATTTACAAAGCCGTCCCCGAAGCGCAAGCTGTGTTTCATGTCCACGCCATGTACAGCACGCTCATTTCGTCGTTTTTTGGTAATCCGCGTGAAACCCACATGCTGAGCGTGGACTGGATGGAAGTCCATACGGGACTGGGCATTCCTGAAGAAGAAGGAAAAGCGGAATTCGCCATTGTGCCCAACTGGAATGACGTATCGCTCATTGCACGCGATATCACCGCTTATATTCAAGATGCAAAACGTGCGCTGCCCTGCGTTCTCATCTATAATCACGGTCTCACCGGCTGGGCAAAGACCCCCGATGAAGCCCGCAACTATCTCGAGATGTTTGAGTATGTCTGTCACTATCTTTATTTAAAACAATTGGCGGCCCGGTAACCTTATGAGCAATAAACTTTTTGTTGGTGGACTCCCTTTCGACTTTACAGATGACAAGCTCCGTGCCCTGTTTGAGCCGGTCGGCATGGTGGTGTCTGCTGTCATGGTACCCGACCCCAAACATGGCCGTACACGCGGCTTTGGTTTTGTTGCGATGAGCAATGCTGACGAGATGAAAGCAGCGATTGCGACGGTCAATGGCACCGAAGTCGGTGAGAAAAAGATCTGGGTTACTGAGGCTCGCGAAAAAGAAAAACAGACGCCCAAACCCGACGGACGGCGGTTTCGTTCTGAAGGATTTCCGCAAGCACCCCGCTGGGAAGGTCGAAGGCCCGGAGGACCGCGTGGTCCACGCAGCGATGGCCCTCGTGGAGGAGGCCCACGATACGGGGGTCCCCGCAGAGAACGCAATTTTGAAGGTCGCCCCGCATTTGGAGCCCGACCGGAGGGTCCGCGCCCAGGGGGTCCTCGTCCTGGAGGTCCTCGCCGGCCGTTTAAAGGTC
>CAZDML010000065.1:0-3421 GCA_964506645.1 uncultured Elusimicrobia bacterium
CCTACCACGCTAATAACTGGACAGGAAAACATTAGTGTTGTCATTGCGAGGAGCGAAGCGACGCGGCAATCTCATCTTTCTTCTAACACCTAAGATTGCCACGGTCCCCCAAAACACCTGGGGGACCTCGCAATGACATCAACCACAAAACCAGACTTTTACTATTTGGAATCGGATGGCCAAGTCTTTCTCGTGAAAGACGGCCGCCAATGGCGATTCCCGACATCCAAAAAAGAACTCCCGTGCAACTTTGAACCCATCTTTCCGATGCCCATGCGTGAAGGCATTGTGCTCTTCGCCAAACCGAAGCTGAAGCACCATCCCCATCACTGGTTCCATAAAGATGAAGTGATTGGCCGTTCCGATGTCGCCCCCGTCGTGCAGCAGGCCGTCAACCGAAGCCTTCCGCGTGGTGCGGCCAAGGTCGCGATTATCGAGAAAGGAAAAGTGCTGATGGTCAAAGCCAGACGCGGGCTGACCCGGGGCATGTGGAATCTTCCGGGCGGATTCATCGGTTATGGAGAACATCCGGAAGAAAGCGCGAAGCGGGAATGCCTCGAGGAGCTCGGTGCGCGCGTTACATTGATTCGGCTTCTGGGTGTTTATGCTGAAACTTTTTCCCGCACGGGTGGCTACATGATCAGCTTTGTCTATCTCGGTAAACGTCTGGGCAAAACCCTTCGCCTCCATCCTGAAGAAATAGAAGCCGTGGAATGGATGCCGATCCGCCAGGCTCTCAGAAGCACCCTCAACCCCTTCGCCAAAGCCGGTCTGCGCGATTACTTGAAAAATGTTTAAACCTAAAATTATCACCTGTTTACGTGAGTATTCCTGGAGTCTCTTTCGTGCCGATCTGGGGGCCGGGGTTGTTGTCGGCCTGGTCGCGTTGCCCCTCGCCATGGCCTTTGCGATCGCTTCAGGGCTCCCCCCCGAACGCGGACTCTACACAGCCATCGTTGCTGGATTTCTAATTTCGCTGCTGGGCGGAAGCCGGGTTCAGATCGGGGGGCCTACCGGCGCTTTTGTCGTCATCGTGGCGGGCATTGTGCAGGTTCACGGCTATCCCGGACTGGTCATGGCGACGATCATGGCCGGGGTTATTCTAATCCTGATGGGAATCAGCCGGCTGGGCACGATGGTGAAATTCATCCCGTACCCGGTGACCACCGGCTTCACATCAGGGATCGCCATCGTGATTTTTAGCTCCCAGATTCGCGACTTCTTTGGGCTGACCCTGCCGTCGGTCCCGCCGGATTTTCTGAGCAAATGGCCGGCCTACATGACCGCCTTGCCGACCCTGAATCCCGCCGCGATGCTAATTGCCTCGGGAACTACTCTTCTCATCGCTTTATGGCCGAAACGATGGCACAAAATTCCCAGTCCCGCCGCCGCGCTGGTTCTAGCCACAGGACTGGTCGCTCTTTTGAATTTGCCTGTAGAGACCATCGGCAGCCGGTTCGGAGGGATTCCCAGCGGACTTCCGCACTGGAGCTGGCCGGTGATGTCCTGGTCCACTATTAAAACCCTCATTCCCAGCGCGACGACTATCGCGCTTCTGGCGGCGATTGAGTCCCTGCTATCGGCTGTGGTGGCGGATGGGATGATCGGCGGACATCACAAATCGGATATTGAGCTGGTCGCGCAAGGCATCGCCAATATCGCGTCTCCCATGTTTGGCGGCATTCCCGCGACGGGAGCGATCGCGCGCACCGCGACCAATGTGAGAAACGGCGGTCGAACCCCCATCGCGGGAATCACTCATGCCGTCGTGCTCCTGATCATTCTGCTCTGCGCCGGCCCGCTGGCCGCGAAAATTCCCCTGGCTTCCCTGGCGGGGATTCTCGTGGTCGTGTGCTACAACATGTCCGAATGGCGATCCTTTCAGTTTCTCCTGCAGGGTCCGCGCAGTGATATCGTAATTTTATTAACGACGTTTTTTCTGACGGTCCTTGTTGATCTGACGGTGGCCGTGGAAGTTGGGATGGTCCTGGCCGCCATGCTCTTCATGCGCCACATGGCCAACCTCACGCAAGTGCGGGCACTGAGCGGAGAGAATGCGGGAGATACAGAGACCGGCGTGCGGGAAGCGCTGCACATTCCGGCGAACGTTCAGGTGTATTCTGCGTGCGGCTCGTTTTTCTTCGGCGCCGCGCACAAATTGATGGAGACCATCCGGATCGTCAGCGAAGCGCCGAAAGCGCTGGTCCTCGATATGACCGGCGTTCTGCATATCGATGCGAGCGGCTTGCATGTCTTACAACAGATTCAGAAAGAATGCCGGCAGAAGGGAACCGCATTTTATATTGTCGGGATTCAGACCCAGCCTCGCCGAGTCTTTCATAAGACGGGGCTCTTCCATAGCTTTGGCGAAGCCCATTTCCTGCCAACCCTTCGCGACGCCCTTCAGAAAATCGCCTAGACTTTCCTCAGCCGTATGTTTTCCGACGAAACACATCCGTTTCGAGCGACGCCACCCGATCTAAAAACAACCAACCGTCTAAATGATCGAGCTCGTGCTGAAAGACAATCGCTTCAAAACCTTCCGCGTGGATTTCCATCCGTTCCCCCGATAATGTCCACGCTTCCAGCGTGAGAGACTCCGAACGCACCACATTGCCCGTAAAATCGGGCACGCTCAAACACCCTTCACGCAGGAGGCGCTGCCCGCGGTGTGCGAGTGCGCGCGGATTCACGAGCGCCAACCGGCCATGATAGCTCCCGGCTTGGTTGATCCGTTTGGCATCGACCGTCATCACGCGCCAAGGTTTGCCGACTTGAGGGGCGGCCAGCCCCACACAGCGTGGGTGATGCAGCATGGTCGCCATCATGTCGCGTGCGAGCTGATGCACTTCACGGGCCTGAGGGTCGACCGTTTTGGCTGGGACTTTTAAAAGGCCGTGGGGGTAGCGGACAATGTCGAGGATCACAGCGTCAGCGGTTCGATCTCCTGATACGAGAGATCGACGTTCAAGGCAAGGCGCACGCGCTCTAGATCGCGGCGCAGGACGGCGGGAGAGAGGCCGCGGGGCAGCGTCACCTCCAGGAGCATCACGTACAGCGGAGAGGAAGGACGATCGAGTACTTTGGTTTGTAGGTCAGTAATATTCACTCGCCGGCGGGACAAAAGGTCGGCCACATGAAAGACCAGTCCGGGCTTGTCGATCCCGTACACCGATATCAGCCCATCGGCCGAAGACGAACCTCGGCGGCGCGCCAGCGCCGCTGGAATCGGACGGACAAGCATCGTGAGTCTGCTTTTCCGCTCGATGCTTTGAATTGTTTTTTGGAACGCTTTGGCCGATACCGTCGCCGGCAGCGACAAGGTCAGCATCATCGTAAATTCACCGCCCAACCGTGTCATGCTGGCATCTTCCAGATTGGCGCCGGCTTTGTAGAGACTGCGGGTCAATGACGCAACCAT
>CAZDML010000065.1:3521-11273 GCA_964506645.1 uncultured Elusimicrobia bacterium
GGCAGACGGTCTGCCTTACGCAGATTGCAGGGGATGCAGGAAGTCACAATATTCGACCAGTCTGTTTTGCCACCGCGCGAACGCGGAAGCACATGCTCTAAATTGAGTTCGTGGGTGGTGAATTTCCCGCCGCAGTAGCAACAGCGAAAACTGTAATGTTCGTAGATATTGCGGCGTGTAAACTTCACATCTCCCACGGGGAGCTTATCGTAACCACGCAGAGCGATCACATCGGGGATAGCGATTCGGAAAGACGGTGTGGTGACAAAACTGGGCCCGGGGGTGCGCATCATCTGCGACAACTCGCGCCAATCATCAAAATTGTATGTGCGGTATTCCTCGTCAACAACGCGGGCATGGTCCAGGTAGACCAGCGAAAGCGCCCGCTGCCACGGGGTGATATGGATGGCGTAGAAGTTACGGTTGAGCACCAAAACATCGGCTGACATCAAACCTCCCGTACGTCCTACTTCCTAAGTCGCACAGATTCTAACACATAACGACGCGGCATTTTGCGATACCCGAGGATTTACAGAGCGTTAACACAGCTGTCATTTGCCCGTAACACTATAAGGGTATGCTTAGAAGGTGAAAAAAGCAACCTTGCATTTCAGCCTGCTCGTCGGAATAGCGCTCTTAAACCCACTTTTGCACGCCGAAGAGGGCCCAATGTCCGTGGAAGGGGAGACCGCCCCCCGCCGCGAACCCGTGATTATCGCTTCCGCTCAGATGGGGATCGTACCACTGCCCAACGCGGGACTCTTAAACCGCCTGCCCGGCATGAACAATCGCATTCAGCCAGTAGGACGTTTGGACGGCGCTGCGCCGCAAACCGTTCCTGTAGAACTCATTTCGGACGTGATTAACTATCCCAATCCTTTTGATTCCCGCAAAGGTGGCATGGAAGGCAAAACCGTCATTGCCTACCAACTCGCGCAGGACTCGCGTACAACCATCACGATCTACAGCCTGCTCGGCAGCAAAGTGAATGCCTGGAATTTCGCTCCCGGCGAAAACGGCGGCCGACAAGGCCTCAACACCCTCCCCTGGGACGGCACTAACGAAGCCGGCGATAAAGTCTCCAAAGGCGGCTACATTGCACAGATCGAAGTAGCGTCCGCCGATGGGTCTTTTGCCAGCGTCTACCGCAAGATTGGCGTCATTCATTAAGACAATCACCAAACTCCATATCCCAAGATCCAAATAATAACCAAACACATAATCACCCAAACTGTTTGTGCTTGGTCATTGAAATTTATTTGGAGCTTGGAATTTGGTTCTTGGAGCTTATAATCTCCTTATGGATAAAAAAGAAGCCCGCAAACTGGGCGCCTGGGTCTCGCTACTGGCAGGGTTGTGTTTTGTGGCCGGAGGCGCGGCGGCGGTCTCTATCATGTTCTTTATGAAGCCCGGAACAGGGATCCGAATCCTCATTGCTCTGGGCCGTTTGCTCCATCCTTCCTCATCGTAAAATTAACCGTGTCGTAACACTCACCTGTTACTCTAAAGGTGAATGAATACGATTCCTTCAACGGATATCCTTCAGCAGAACTCCCTTCAGGCGGTCGTCCATGACCTGCGGACGCCGATGACCATTATCAAAGGCTACCTGCAGCTTTTGCTGTCCGGCTGCGCCGGCCCGATGTCGGAAGAACAAGCCAAATTGATCAAGCGCTCCGTCGCGCCGCTCGAAGATCTCATTCTCATGACGGACAATCTGATGCAGTCGATGAATTTAGAAAAAGACGGATTTGCACTGCACCCAGAAGTCATCAATCTCGACACCACCATCAACGAAATTATTGGTTTCTATGAAATTACCTTTTCCCAGCGCCGCATCAGCCTGACCCATGTCGGACATCCGTCGTTTGCGTACGTGCGCGCCGACCTGTTCTGGTTCAAGCGGATCCTGCACAATCTCATTTGGAATGCCTACAAGTACACCCCGGACGGTGGGCAGGTACAGATTCATGTCCAGCCCAACGACGAAGGCCTGTCGATCAGCATCCAGGACTCGGGCCTCGGCATACCCAGCGACAAACTGCAGCAGATTTTTGAGAAGTTTAAGCAAGCTCGGTCCAGCGATACCCAATTGGGGACCGGTCTGGGTCTTTGGATCTGCAAACGGGTGATGGAATACCACGGCGGCCGCATCAGCGTCGATTCCGTGCCCGGCCGCGGGTCCCGTTTTACCCTCTGGTTCCCCCCTTCGTCCGTCCACTAGGTCCAAATTAGGCCCCGCCCATACCGGGCATCGGGCCTTGACTCCCCCCCGATCGAGGTCTATACTCACTTTATGAAAGCGTTTCGCTTCTTCCTCAGTCTGACGCTACTGACCGCGATGACACTCGTCCAAGTCCCGCAGTCCGCGTCCGGCGCGATGAGCCTGGGCATGCCTACGGCGATGTGCCGGATGCCCTGCTGCAAGACACCCCAGGGACAAGCCAAATGTCCGATGATGAAAGCGGCGCCGACCCATGAGGCCGTTCTCTCGATTTCGTTCACGCTGCAGCCGTACCTCAATGCCTTGCTCCACACCCTGCCCAATGCGCCGATCATCCGGGGCTCGCGGATTCAGGGAACACTCGCCACCATTGCCACGCTACTCTCCATCGCTCCACCTCTCGGCAGAGCTCCGCCTTCCGACGTTGTTCTCTTCGCTGCTTAATCCCTAGAAATACTCAAGTCGTATAAACGCTGTTCTATTGAACCTTATGAAACATTTTCTATTGATCGCAGGACTTCTGTCCTGCCTGTCCACGTTCTCTCGTGGCGAGTCGGCGGTCCTGACGCTTCCGGATCTCCTGCGCCAAGCACGAGAGAAGAACCCTGATCTTCAGGCCGCAGAAGAAGCCTGGAAGGTGCAGCGCGCTAACATCGGCGCCGCAGGCGCCTGGCCAGACCCCATGCTTTCCTATGAACGCGAAACCATGACGACGCCGGCCCCGGGCATGGATGCCGAAAAGAAACAAGCGTTCCGCATTGAGCAGGGCATCCCCTTTCCGGGCAAACTCCATCAGGATGTTCAAATGAAGCGTCACGAAGCGCTCCTGGCCGAGGCGGTTTACCGAACACGCGTTCTCGAGGTCACACGCGATATCAAGATGCGCTACTACCAACTGTATTTGACGGATGAGAAAATTAAACTCGCCGCACAAGCGGTGGAAGTGATGCGCGCCGCACTCGGTGCGACCCAGGGACGTCTGGCAGCCAACCAGACCAGCGCCTCGGACGTCTTCATGGCCCAGGGCGAACTGCGCCGCATGGAAAACATGCTTTTTGAGCAACAGCAGCAGCGCTCGCTTATCGCCATCGAACTCAACACATTGCTGAATCAGCCGACCGATACAGTTTTAGGAACGGCGCAGGCTCCGGCGCTGCGAGATGTTCCCGTCACCCAAGCCGACCTCAACACGCTCGCCGAACGCAACGCACCGCTCTACCGTTCTGCGTTGCATGAGATCAACCACAGCCGGGCCATGCAGCGGCGTGCGCAGCTTGACCTCGCTCCCGATTTTGGCGTGATGTACGAATACCAGAAAGCCCAAGAGGACGGTACAGACGGGCGCATGATCGGCGTTTCTGTAAGTTTTCCGCTCTGGTTTAAACGGCCCTGGAGCATGCGGCAAAGCGCTGCCGAGCACGTGCTTGAGGCTCAGGCCAACGCCCAGGCGATGAAAAACATGGTGCTCAAAATGATT
The DNA here is from genome assembly GCA_964506645.1 of uncultured Elusimicrobia bacterium. Taxonomy (GTDB): domain Bacteria; phylum Elusimicrobiota; class Elusimicrobia; order 2-01-FULL-59-12; family 2-01-FULL-59-12; genus CAZDML01. Next base: position 7,223 of record CAZDML010000065.1, read on the forward strand.
GCCATGGAATACACCGAAACCCAAACGCACCTGCGACTGGCCCGCAACTATGAAAGCGATATCCTGCCTGCCGCGCTGGCCAATTTACGCGTCACCCGTCAGTCCTATGCTTCTGGACAAAGCGACTTCCTGCGGCTGCTGGAAGCCTATCGCACCTGGATTGAACGTCACAACGAGTATCAGGATCAGATTTATCACGTCGGGGAACATTGGAGCGAATTGGAACGCTGGACGGGCATCGATCTGGCGCATGCCAAAGAAGCGCTCGATCAAACAAGCTGGGATTTAGGAGATAGTCATGGAAAATAAAACATTCATTTATGCCTTGAGTGCTGCGCTGGTGGTTTTGCCCGCGTGCAATAAAACCTCGTCCACAACCGCAACAACCACGGCACCAACGAAAAAAGCGCACTATCACTGTCCCATGCATCCGCAGTACACCTCCGATAAGCCTGGGGACTGTCCAATCTGCGGCATGCGCCTGGTACAGATCGAATCGGCATCGGAAACACCCAGCGTCTCCGCAACTCCGGGTCAAGCCAACGTTGTCATGTCAGACGACCGTGTACAGCTGATCGGTGTGAAAACGTCTAAAGTGGAAATGCGTGAACTCGTAAGAGACATCCGCACCTCCGCCCGTGTCGCCTATGACCCGGCGCTGTATAGCGCCATTGTCGAACATCAGGAAGCCCTCAAGGCCGCCGGTTCGAACACCGATGACACCACTGTTCGCGCTTCCCGTTTACGGCTGCGACAAATGGGACTTTCCAATGCGCAGATTAAAGAGATCAGCGCGCCGGGATACGATGCCTCGCACCTTCTCCTGAGTCAGGCGGGGCACCGACTGTGGGTGTACGCCGACCTCTACGAAGACGAGGCCTCTCTCGTGAAAACTGGACAAACGGCGGTGCTGACCGCTCCGGCGTTCCCCGGCCGCACGTTTTTGGGAACGGTACGCGCGGTAGATACCGTGGTCAACAGCGAGACGCGGACGCTCCGGGCACGCATCGATGTGCCGAACCCGACCGGCGAACTCAAGCCGGACATGTATTTTCAAGCCTCGATCCAGGCCAGGCTGGGTCGGCATCTCGCCATACCTTCCACAGCCGTGATGGACAGCGGCTCACGGCATCTGGTGTTTCTCCAAACACAACCCGGCCATTACAGTCCGCGCGACGTTGTGGCAGGACTCAGTGCCGACCCCTGGATGGAAGTCGTGAGCGGATTAAAGGAAGGGGATGTGGTTGTGACCTCGGCCAATTTCTTAATTGATTCCGAATCGAAGATTAAGGGAACTATACAACCGTGATACGTGGTAAGTGGTACGAACATCAAGAATTCTTTAACGACCGCTGGAGTCCATTGAGCATCGCACCAATGGCTTGAGTTTCAGGGAAGAGACGGGTAAATGTAACTGCATCTAAATAATTTAAATCACGGGCAAGAAGAAGGAGACATTTCACTTCTTCATTAGACCCTTCGGAGATTGCTAAGAAATGGCACAAATCATTGGTTGTCGAACGTTTAGTTCCTTCCGCAATGTTTGCGGTAATCGAAACTGCCGCTCTACGGAGCTGGCTCGTCATTCCGTAGACTTCTTCTCTTGGAAAGGCTTTTGTGCATCGATAGATTTCCAAGACCAAAGCATGGGCTTTTTGCCAAACTCTCAAATCTTGGAAATTCTGGACGGGCTTCATACCTTGCTTAGAGTGACTTTGGAAGCATTTATTCATTCTTTCGTATCACGTACCACATACCACATACCACGGGTTTCACATGATTGAAAAGCTGATCGATCTTTCGGCACGCAACAAGTACACCGTTGTCCTGCTGACCGCGGTGGCGGTGATCGCTGCTATCGTCTGTATGAAGCGAATCCCGCTCGATGCCATCCCGGACCTTTCGGACACACAGGTCATCATTTATTCGCGGTGGGACCGCAGTCCGGATATCGTCGAAGATCAGGTCACGTATCCGATCGTTTCCTCCCTTCTGGGCGCACCCAAGGTCAAAGCCGTGCGCGGATTTTCGGATTTTGGTTTCTCTTATGTCTATGTCATCTTCCAGGATGGCACTGACCTCTACTGGGCGCGCAGCCGTGTACTGGAATATCTCTCCAAAATTCAGCCGCGTCTGCCGGAAGGAGTGCGTACAGAGCTCGGACCCGACGCCACCGGTGTGGGGTGGGTGTACCAATATGCCCTAGTCGACAAAACCGGTCAGCACGATCTGGCGGAACTGCGCAGTTTTCAGGATTGGACACTGCGCTACTGGCTGCAGTCGGTCCCGGGCGTGGCGGAAGTCGCTTCGATTGGCGGATTTCAAAAGCAGTATCAGATTAACGTCGACCCGCGGGCGCTCACGGCCTACCACATCCCTTTAACCAAGGTACTCGACGCCGTACGCGACAACAACAACGACGTGGGCGCGCGTCTGGTGGAATTCTCCGGTGCCGAGTACATGGTCCGCGGCCGCGGATATGCGAAATCGGCCACCGATCTTGAATCTATTGCTGTCGGCCGCAGCGCCAGCGGAACACCCGTGCTCATTAAGCATGTCGCCAAAGTCGTCCTGGGTCCGGAGATCCGCCGCGGGGTGGCCGACCTTGACGGCTTGGGGGATACGGTCGGCGGAATTATAGTGATGCGCCAGGGAGACAATGCGCTACAGGTGATCGACCGGGTCAAAGAGCGGATCAAGGACATTAAGGCCTCGCTGCCCGCAGGCATGGAGATTGTTCCCGTTTACGACCGCTCGGAACTGATCAAAAAATCCATCCACACCCTCACGCATGAGCTGCTTCTTGAGATGATCATTGTAAGCCTTGTGATTCTGTTCTTTCTCTGGCATATTCCGTCGGCGATCGTGCCCATCATAACGATCCCCGTCTCGGTGGTGCTCGCATTTATTCCTATGGCCCTCTTGGGGCTCACATCCAACATCATGTCGCTGGCTGGGATCGCCATTTCCATCGGGGTCTTGGTCGACGGCGCAATTGTGGAAGTGGAAAACGCCTACAAACGCCTGGAAGAGTGGAACGCGGCCGGACGACCTGGTGATTTTCACGAAGTGCGGCTGGCAGCGCTCAAAGAAGTGGGGCCCTCGGTCTTCTTTTCGCTTCTTGTGATCGCCGTGGCCTTCATGCCAATCTTCACGCTCGTCGATCAGGAAGGCCGACTTTTCAAGCCGCTCGCCTATTCCAAAAACTTTGCCATGGCGATCGCCGCCCTGTTGGCGGTGACGCTTGATCCAGCCATCCGCATGATGTTTACGCGCATGGACCCGTCTCACTTTAAACCGCAGTGGCTCTCTCGCCTGTGGAATCACATCACGGTCGGGCGTTATTACCCCGAAGAAGAACACCCGGTAAGCCGTCAGCTGTTTAAGGTCTACGAACCGATCTGCCGGACAACCGTTAAACACCCCAAGAAGACACTTCTCATCGCATTCCTTTTGGTACTCAGTGCTATACCGCCATTTTTGAAACTGGGGTCCGAGTTCATGCCGCCATTGGATGAAGGCTCGTTGCTGTTTATGCCAACCACCTTGCCGGGCATTTCGGTCACAGAAGCTCAGAAGCTGATGCAGACCCAGGACCAAATCTTAAAGAGTTTCCCGGAAGTAGATCGCGTCTTCGGAAAAGCCGGCCGCGCCGAGACCGCCACTGACCCTGCCCCGTTTTCGATGATGGAAACAACCATTCTTCTCAAGCCCAAAGCGCAATGGCGCCCGGGGCTAACGCGGGACGCCCTTATCGAGGAGATGGACCGTGCGCTCAAAATTCCTGGTGTTACCAATGCCTGGACCATGCCGATTAAAAACCGCATCGACATGCTTTCAACGGGTATTCGCACGCCCGTGGGCATTAAAATTCTTGGTCCCCAGTTAGAAACCATCGAACAGATCGGTACACAACTGGAACGTGCGTTGCAGAGTGTCCCGGGCACGCGCAGCGTGTTTGCCGAACGGGCCGCTGGCGGCTACTTTCTCGATTTCGATCTTCGGCGCGAGCAACTGGCGCGCTACGGGCTGAGCGTTAAAGAGGCGCAGA
>CAZDML010000066.1:0-10921 GCA_964506645.1 uncultured Elusimicrobia bacterium
TTGGTGAGCGGTCCCCACAGTGCTGTACACCTGTGTGCGGGAATGGGAGGCCTTAAAAGCTTTTGTGCCGGCCAGATACTGATCTGCCGCCTGTTGGGTGGGTGCGGCATACACATCGGGGGTGTTGGGGCTTGTCACCATGGCGAGTGTGGTATCGCCCGCCCAAGCCGTGGATGACCACAGCAGAGTCATAGACAGTAGGCTGGAAAGAAGTTTTTTCATATTAGTTCAACCCAAAAGCGATGTCCTGCGAGACCAACCCCTGCGGACAATCGCCGTCTCCGCCACTGCAGCTTAAATTCACGTAGTGACCGCGCATATCGTAGGTGTAGTTCATGACCGCGCCTGTGATGTTGTCGGTGATCTGGAACGTTCGCACGCGCTGGCCGTTCGAGGTGCTGGAGACGGACGGCGCCTGCGTCAACTGATACCGCTTAATCGGGGGGAAGACCGGTGTGCCGTTGCCCTGATCCAAGATGCCGTAGGACTGCAGCATCGGGATGCCCCCTTGGGTGTCTTTATAGGGAGCCGTTAAATTAAAGGTTCCTCGCGAGCCCACCACCTGCGAACCGACTGGGCGTTCCTGGCCGTTAATCACCATGCGCACGGGGAAGAGCCCGTTGGCGTCGTAGAAAACGCTGCTGTTGCCCTGGGTAAATCCGACGGCTTTGCCGGTCGCCGGATTCAACTGCACGGTCTGACCATTCTGCTGCAGCGTGCCACCGATTTGCTTGTACTGCGGCGAGCCGCCGTTGTTTTTCAGACCGCTCACGTAGTAGGTGTTGCCGTCGGACGTTTTGAAATGGGTGTCATCGATCCGTGAGAGCGTGGCGTGTGTTCCATCCGGCAGGGTCGCCTGCAGAGTCTGGATGATGGGATTCCCAAGGCCATCCACCACTACGTCGGCGCTATTATTGGCATCCAGTTGCTTGTGACCAAAGTAGAACACCACATTGCCATCCTGCTGAATATAGTGATTGCCGCTGCCCGGATCGGTGTATTCCACTTTGGACAAGTCGCTGATGACCAGCTTCTGGCCGCTCGGGTTGTCCGGGTTGGTCACTTTGCCTGGCACCAGCCCTGAGTTCTTGGACTGCACAAAGAGGTTGCCGGTGCCGTCGACATAGGCGACGGGAATCTCGGTGCCTGGGAGGAGCATCGGTTGGTTTTTGTTGTTCATCGCTTGTTTGGGGATGAACAATTCCGAGCCGTCCTGCGCGCTGATGGAGCGATCATAGAGTACGCGCGGGGCGTTGCCTGGTAGATTGGGGTCGTAGTACAGGCCTGTACTTGCATCGAGCACCAGGCTCTTGGCGTGGGCAGTCTGTCCGTTGCCCAACTGCAGGGTCGGCGATTTCAGAATGAGGGTCGGCTTCGTGTATCCGGTGGCCGTCATATTGCCATCCGCATCGATCGTGGCGATTTTGTTGCCGTTATTGTCGTATTGGATCCAGGTTTCACCGACCTGATGGAAGCCGATCGGGATCAGTTTCTTGCTGGTTGGTTCGTATTTAAAGAGGTTGGCGGTCGGTGCCGCGGTCATGTTCAGGCCCAGGAGGGTCGGGTCATACGGGAAGGAAGCCCCTGGACCACGCAGCACTTGCGAGTCTTTGGTGAGCGAGAGGTACGGATCTGTGGTGATTAAGGCTTCGACATTGGCATAGCCGAGTTCCTGACCCTGAATGGGGCTGTGTTTGGCATCCATCGATTCAATTTTGGCCTGGGCTTCGGAATCGCCCACATTGCGGGTGAGGGTAATGCCCGTCGAGCTATCGTATTTGCGGGTCCACTGACCGGTCGTTTGGTAATAATCGGTGTAGCTCCCCGTGGAATCTTTATGTTCGCCGGTCGGGACACATTGGCCGTTGGACATGCGGGTGTAGCGGCCGCCATTGGGACCCGTCCAGGCCGTTTCGTCTGGTTGGGACTGGTTGTTCTGTCGAAGTGCCTGGAGCTGCGCAATTTGCTGATAAATTTGATCGGTGGGGTCACCACTGCCGCCAAAACCGCCATACGGATTGCCATACATGTACGGGTTGTAATTGTTGTTGTTGGACTGTGTTTGCTGCGCGGGCCGCGACAGCGAGACTTTTTCGCCCGTGGGGTAGACCACGCAGTCAATGCTGGTTTCCGCCGTTTTTGGCTTTTCCAGCATTTTCAATAGACCGACGCTCTTGAGGATTTTGTTCATGATGTCGTCTGTTGTTGACGTGGATTTTTTATCGTCGCCCGTCTTCCCTTCTTGCTTGGGCATGTCTTTATCGCCCTTGTTCTGCGATGTTGGCATGTCTTTGTCCGGCGAAGGGCCTACAGCCATCTGCAGGGCCATGTCCAAAGCCTCTTCCTGACCAAATCCCATATCCATCAACGCATTGAAATCATCCCAGGCTTTCTGAGCTGCTTCTTTTGCGATCTCTGATGCCGTTTTAACGGCATGGGACGTTGCCTCTGTCCAATAAAGCGCCTCTTCCGGGTCCATGCCCATTTGGTCCACGAGGAAGGCATAAAATTCAGAATCGGACATTGGATTTTTCTTGGTGGAGGATGCCGGTTCATCCGGGCTGATGGAGCCATCGGCGTTTCTGTGGAAGCCTGGCGGGACATCATCGTCATCGGTCGGCAAGAGCGAATATTCAGGGGAAGACGTTGTCGTTCCCTTTTTACCTGGGCCGCTAGCGGTTCGAGCGGGACGGCCACCCATCAAGGTCATGATATCGGCGATGTTCCAGGTGCCGCCTGTACGGCGCGTGGACCCAGCACCAGGGATGGCTGGGATATTTAAAGCGACGGTATCGACTTTGCGTGTTCCGGAAGGATTGCCAAGCTTCGTTTTGAGCCGTTCCGCATTTTCTTGCGTGACCTCCACAAACCCCTTGGGGTTGGTCGGGTCAAATGGGGAGTACACCTGATAATAGTCGACTTTGCGTTCACCGGCCTGGGCAAAGGCAACAGAAGTCAACGAGCCCGAGGACAGCGGGATCGCTGCAGAGAGGGTAACGGCCAGAATTTTGGTCCATTTCATCATGTTTTTGTCCAATAAAAACAGCCCTGTCTGTCGACTGGTCTGACCCCTGGTATGCCATAAGTGTACGGGAATAGTGTTACAGGAGGGTTAATCGAATGTTACATTTCGGTTAAATCAGAGGTGCTGAAAGTCCCAGGCTAGAGAAGAGGAAGAGCAAACCTCAAACCCAACAAGTCAAAAGTCAAAAATTTGGCTTTTTTGAAGTGCTGGGTTTGAGGTTTGAGGTCAAAATTGGGAGCTAGCCCCCGATTTTGCTACTGCTGTTCGAAGCGGAAAGAAACGCCCTTATATTTGCCCGCCCAGATGTTGTACAGCCAGGCCACCAGGGTCAACACCACCGAAACCACCAGGGCATAGACCACGGTAAAGAGCGCGGTGGCAGCCAATTTCTGCCAGAAGGCTTCAATTCGCAGGTTCGGGTTGGGAACAATAAAGAAACTGATAAGTCCGACCACCAGTCCGACGATCGAGAAAATACGGATCGCGTTGATAAAGACGGATCCCGGGGCAATGGCTTTTAATTCGTAATTCATGTGTCCTCCTAGAACTTACTTGGGTTGTAACGCTATCAACGTCTTCATTTGCTGCGCTTGATGCGCCGGTAGACTTAAAACCGCGGCTACAAACGACGTGTTGTCAAAGGCGACCTCGCCGCGTACCACCGTTCCCTCGCCCTGGAAAGCGGTCCGGACGAGGTTAGCAAAATTGGTATCACTGATCAAATCCAGTAGGTGCCGGGGTTCGGCCGAGGCTTCCACGCCATTCTGTGTATCCGAAACAATCAGATTATCTTTATCCGCCATGATGACCCGGGCTTCGGGGACTAAGGTATGAATCAGATTTTGGAAGAGCAGGCGTTCTTCATCCAGCCGGCTTTCAACGCCCTGGGTGCTGGTTTGCGTCTGTTCCCGGAAGCGCAGAAGAAAGTCGTTCAAGGCCGCGGTGATCTTGCCGAATTCATCGGGCGCTTCGGATAAGGTGGCATCGAGCAGCGTGGGATTTAAGCCCGCGATTTGTGTGCGCAGGAGTTCGAGGGGGATCTGGACCCACTTAATAAGGAACATTTTGGTGAGTGACCCGGCAAAAATAACAAGCCCCAGAATCAGCGGAAGAAAATTAATGACCGATCGTGCGACTTGCTTTTCGATGTGCTGATACGTGAGCTCGATGCGTACGGCACCAATCGGCCGCGCCGAACCGGCCACTTTAAGTGGACTGACCAAGGCCAGGGCCTGGCCGCCGCCATTACGAAAAGGGGCGATCACGCCGTCAGCACTTTCCATGACCTGTTTGATAAGCGGATCCTCCGAAGTCGTGGCAACTTTTTGTGCGTCGGGGTGATAGCGGATATCCGCGCTTTGGTCGACCACCACGACCAGAGTAATTTCCGGGTCTTCTTCCAGGCGGTTGATCACCTGCTGGAGCGTAATATCGTCGTTGCGCTGGAGGGCGTCAGAAATCAGGAAGGCATAAAAATTGTTGAGGAACTGCGCTTTCTCGCGCAGCCGCAGATCGAGATCGGCGCGCTCTTTCTTGGCAAAGAAAATTTGTGAACTGACGGCGGTAACAAGGATCAGGGCACCGATCAAGGCCATAAAACGCAGCGTGAGATTGAGTGAATTTAATTTCATGAAGCGCCTGCCCCATTGGCATTCAACTGTTTCCATTCCTGCTCGGCGCGCTGTAGCGCAATGTAGATACGTTCGTTGTTGGGGTCCAGCTGTTTGGCGAGATTGAGCTCGTCGACAGCGCGCTTATAGTCTTTGGCGCGGATGGCGGCCAGGCCCTGGCGATAATGGTTCATGGCGCCGGCAGGATCGCTGGCTTGTACGGGTGCGGCAGGAGCGACCGGGGCGGCGAGCACCGGAGCGGCCGCAGGAGCCGCTTCCACTGGTTTCGGCTTGGGTCGAGGGGCGTTGGCGCGGCGCATTTGCGCTTCGGCTTCTTTAATCGCGTCCTGGGATCGTTGCACTTCAAATCCGTAGGAGGCGGAAGTCTCCCACTGCTTAATAGCTTCTGCATAAAGTCCCTGGCCCAGGGCGGTCCGACCGGCTTTAAAGGCGGTCTGGCCCAGCTGGAATTTAATTTTGGCGGTCATGCGACGGGCTTCTTCATGCCGGGGCTCGAATTTTAAAAGCTCTTGATAGGCTGACAAAGCTCCCGGGAGGTTCCCCTGCTGGAAAGCATCAAAGCCCATACTCGCCAGGCGGCTCGTGCGGTCGCGCTCCACGTTAATCTGAATCTTAGACATCAGCACCAGGAGCCCTCGCTGTTTATAGGAAGGGTCGAGTGCAATGGCGTTGGACCAGGAGTCGAGAGCATCCTCGTAATTACCGCGGTGGTAGTTCATGTAGCCTTCTTCAAATTGGCGTTTGGCTAGCAGGCTGTTCACGTCATGGATCTTTTTCTTGGCGGGCGCATAATCCGGGTCTACGGCGAGCGCTTGTTTCCAGAAATTAATCGCGGCCACGCTTTGGCCGGCGGCAAAGGCCTGGTTTCCTTTGGCCATATAGCCGTCAATGATGTCGCGCTTGCTGGCGCGGTCGCTCGACACCTGCAGGCGGTGGACGGTTTCGCGCAGGGTGCTGACATCTTCGTAATGGGGATCGATGGAATAAATTTTATCGAGCAGTTCCTGCGCATCCGCGTAGCGCCGGTCGTGATAGTAATCCAGCGCGTCGTGATAGAAGACTTCCAGCGTTTCGCGGGCAATGCTTTGCTTGGTCGTCTTGATGGACTGTTCGTAGAGGCCGGTTTCGGCGTTGTTCATTCTGCCGGCATCGACCGCGGCCGCCTTCATCATGGAATCGGCTTGATCTTCCGCGCGAACGCCCCCGGCCAGCAGGACTGGAATCACTAACAGACTCATTTTTAGATTCATTTTAGTCATAGGCCCTTATACCTAGTTCCTATTTGTACCCTGACATGAAGTTTAATGCAAGGGGTCCGAAAATCACGACAAAAACGATGGGGAAGAAGAAGACCATCATAGGGAAGAGTAGTTTGACCGGGGCTTTCCCGGCGGCTTCTTCGGCCAGGAGGATGCGGCGGCTGCGCATGTCTTCGGCATAGGCGCGCAGCACCTGCGCCAAGCTCGTTCCGAGCTCTTCCGACTGAATAATAATCGAGGTCAGCGACTGAATATCCGATAAATCGACCCGATACGCCAGACGCTGCAGGGCTTCTTTGCGCGGGGTGCCGAGGTTGTTCTCCTGGATGAGGAGATAGAGCTCGTCGCGCAGCGGCCCCGGCTTCATCTTTTCAAGGATACGGTTGATGGCCGCCAGCAAATCCAGACCGCTTTCCATGGTGAGCGCGAGTAAATCGACCAGTCCGGGCAATTGCCGCTGAATCATGACTTTGCGCGTCGTGATCTTGGTTTTTAAATAAAAGTCCGGGGCAATAAAGCCGGCATACAATCCGATTCCCCAGTACAGAAATTCCGTTACTTCCATTTGCCACAAGAAAAGGGCTGCGATACCGATGCTGATTTCCTTGAAGAGAATCAGGTCTTCCGCTGTCCAGCCAAAAATGTGGCCGCTGCGCAGGAGCAGCAGCTCCATCTTGTCGCGGTAGTTTTTGTTGCGTAAAAAGACCTGATTAAAGGGGAGCTTGGCCCCCAAGCCTTTCGATAGGCGCATGACGCGGCGCGACTCTTCCTTGCGCGTCACAGGAAACGGACCCTGGTTTTTGCGGGCGTCGGCCACCATCCCCACGCCCATGTAGGCGATGTAGAAGATGGACGCTGCAATGAGTATCAATGAAAGGTCCATGAGGTTCCTCTAAACCTCCACCGTGACGAGCTTTTTCGTCACAAAGATACCGATGATTTCCCAGACAATCAAAAAGACGACCACGAGCTGCCCCCACTGATTGGCTAAGGCCGGCTGCATGAAGTCGGGGGCCATCACATAGAACAGCCCGGCTAGAGCCCATGGAAATCCGGCGAGGAAGAAAATTTGCGTCCGTGCTTGAGACGTTAAGGCTTTTACTTTTTTCTGCAATTTCGCTTCTTCGCGAATGGTGACGATCAGCTGGTCAAAGGTTTTGAGAATATTACCGCCGGCTTCGCGCTGAATGTTGATGGCGGTAATGACGGTTTCCAGCGTGCGACTGTCGATGCGGTCTGTGAGATCAAGCAGAGCTTTTTCCAGCGGAGTCCCCAGGCGATAGGCATTCACCACAAGGCTGAACTCCTCGGAAATGGGCGCTTTCATGTTGGTAGAGATCAGTTCGAGTCCCGCGGCGATATCCATGCCGCTGCGCAGGGAGTTTCCCAGAAGAATGAGTGCATCCATCAGCTGCGCCTCAAATTGGGAGGAGCGAATGTCTCGCCAGACGGTAAGAACGATTTTCGGAGCAAAAACACCCGCCGCACAGAGCGCGATAGCAAACACCCAGCTGCCAGAGAGCAGTCCAATGATCGCCCCCAGCACACAGCCGCCGATAATAATTTTGGTGGGCTTAATGTCGATGAAAAATTTGCTGAGTTCACGGCCGGTGCGGGTGGTTTGTACCTGATAGCGCTCTTTGAGCACCGCCATGAGGGAGGGAACCAGCTCCATCACGGTGTAGATCAGAAAGAAAATGGCGCCGTAGAGGATGAGTTGGGTCATCAGAGATTGTCCTTATGCGGCTCGGTGCTTCTCAAAGGCCTTTAGATCGATCGCCAGGCCTTTGGCTTTAAGCTCCGGATAAAACTTCGGTACATTGCCGGTCGCTTCGAAGTGTCCGTTTACGCGTCCTTTGTCGTCGACCGTATCCTGCACAAAATGGAAAAGATCCTGCGTCAAAATGGTCTCTTCATTGCGCCCAGTCACTTCCGTTATGCAGGTGACTTTACGTGACCCATCCGATAACCGCGTGAGCTGTACGAGCACATGCACCGCAGAGCGAATCTGTTCGCGCAGCGCCCACACGGGCAAATCCATTCCGGCCATGAGGCACAGGGTTTCGAGTCGCGTAAAAGCATCGCGTGGTGCGTTGGCGTGAATGGTGGTGAGCGACCCATCGTGACCGGTGTTCATGGCCTGCAGCATATCGAGGGCTTCGCCACCGCGGCACTCGCCGACCACAATCCGGTCGGGCCGCATACGCAAGCAGTTCTTCACCAGGTCGCGAATCGAAATGGCTCCCGATCCTTCGATGTTGGCCGGGCGCGCTTCCAGACGTACAATGTGTTCCTGCTGCAACCGGAGTTCGGCCGTATCTTCGACCGTCACAATGCGTTCATCTTCGGGAATAAAACTCGACAGCATATTCAAAATGGTGGTTTTCCCGGTGCCGGTACCGCCCGAGATGATGATGTTCTTCTTCAGTTTCACGCAGATTTTCAAAAAGTCGATCATTTCTTTGGTAATGGCGCCCATGCCGATCAAGTCCTCGGCGGCAAAGGCTTTTTCCGGGAATCGCCGGATGGTGATGGAGGGACCGGAGACCGCGAGCGGGGGAATAATGGCATTCACACGCGAGCCGTCCTTCAACCGAGCGTCCACCAGAGGCACGGTTTCATCGATGCGGCGGCCGAGCGGCGCGATGATGCGGCGAATCACCTGCACGACGTGGTTGTTATCAATAAAGCGTTTGTCCGAAAGAGTAATTTTTCCACGGCGTTCGATAAAGACCTGGTCGGCGCGGTTGACCATGATTTCCGTGATCGCTGGATCGCGCAGCAGTTCTTCAAGGGGCCCGAGCCCAAGAGCTTCGTCGACCAGTTCACGTACCAGGAGCTCGCGTTCTTCGCGTGTCAGAACCATGTCGCGGTCGCGGCCGATAAGGGCATTGACCGTGCTTTCCACATTGGTGCGCAGCTGGCGTTCGCGGGCAGGGTCACCTTTGGTGTCCAAATCGATGCGGCGAATATTGAGTTCTTCAACGAGATCGCGGTGCAGGCCCTGCTTAATTGTGTCCCAGCGTTTGCGTTTTTCATCGCGCAGACTGTCGACAATTTTTGCGCCCGGGGTTAGCGGTGCGGCGGCACTGGCCGCGGCAAAGGCTCCCAGATCGGGTCCGCCAAAGACACCACCCCGAGTGGATCCCGCTAGACGATGAAGTTGCTCCGCCAGTGTTGTTACGCTGCGGGCATAGACCGATTTGGCCGAGTCGACCAGAATGGGCCGTCCCTGGTTCATTAAGCGTGGGAGTTCCGGTTCAAAGGGGAGCGACACCGTGATACTTTTGCCAAAGCGGTCGAGTGCATTGCTCATCGCTTCCACAGGCAGAGAATTGGGGAGATCGACCTGATTGGCAATACAATGAAATTTTTGAAAGCTGAATTTATGGCTCTCCAGCATCTCCATGGCCTGCAGCGTGGCTTTGAGGGACATGGCGTTGGGTAGGAGCGTCCAGAGCACATGGTCGGCCAGGTCAATGCTGGCCAGCTGAAGCGGGCTGGACATTTCCAGGTCGACCACTATGTCATAGATCTGGGAGAAGGATTGCAAGAAAAAGCCCCAGCGTTCCGGGGTGAGGCTCGCGAGGTCTTTGGTGCTTGATCCCAGGCTCATCACTCCGACCCCCTGGCGGTTGATGGGGATGCGGCCGCGCAGCATGGGGAGAGAGGTTTGCTTGGCGGCCAACTGCTCAATGACGGAGACGACGGAAAGCGACGGACTGCCCCCGGCCAGCTGCGCCCCTTCCTGGCGAACAAGCGGATCGGTGTCCACAAGAATCACCGGCTGCTTGCGGATTTGGGAAAAGCGTGAAGCCAGGTTCGCGGCGAGGGTGCTTTTCCCGATCCCTTCGCGCGGCCCGGTCACGACGATAATTTTATTGGCCATAAATCAGTGCGTCGATTTATTTGATCAACTTAAACGTCACGAACAACACGAGCGATGTCTGTTTGGTGGTCTCCGACGTATTGCGGAAGAGGAGACCTAAAATCGGGATGTAGCCCAGAAGGGGCACTTTGGTGACGGTCTTCTCCCGCCGGGATTGCTTGATCCCGGAGAGCACAACGGTTTCGCCGTCTTTGACTTCGACTTTAGTTCCGGTCTCGCGGGAAGCCAGTCCCGGAACGGAAAGTCCGTTGAGCGTGATGGCCACCGATTTGTCCGGGTCGGACACGCCGACGTTAATCTGTGCATCAATTGTGTTGTTGGGGGTGATCTGCGGCAAAATCTTCAGTGCGACGCCGTATTTTTTGTATTCGACGCCTTGGGCACCCCCTTGTCCGATGGTCGGGTAGGGAATTTCGCCACCGACTAGAAAATTGGCTTCAAAGCCGCTCTTGGTCAGCAGGGTCGGGTTGGCCAGGATTCGCGCTTGTCCATGCTGGATGAGGGCGTTTAATTGTCCGGCGATGGTGCTGCGGTCCAGGGTTCCTACTTTGAACAGCGAAGGAACGGCCGTTTCAAAAAAATTGAGTTGGTTGTTAGTGATGGCGCCATTGGCGCCTGGCATGCCCCAGATGATGCCCAAATTTTTAGAATCCTGATCGCTGATTTCGAGGGAATCGACGCTCACTTGGATCATCGGCTGCTTGGTCGGGACGGCGGGCGGCGCGGGAGGTGGCGGAGGTGCCGCGGGAACGGCGGGCGCAGCAAAACCGATGCTGTGCGAGACCAGAAGAAGGCTTAAAATCAATGCGAGTGGTCGTTTCATCTGTTTGTGTCCTACATGGGAAGTTTAGCCCACGCGTGTTACGCCATTATGTCCGGATTGTTAATTCCATGTTACAAATCAACATCTAAAACGCATCTACAAATAGATATTTATAGGGAGTTTGTGACGTATGCAACCCCTATTTTAGGGGGGAGGACCAGGGGGAGGCGCATGCGGATTTAGCCCGATCGGCCCGCCCGGGCGTGAAGAATCTGCACAAGCGCCGAACGAGCAACTCACTCTTTTCGAGTCCGATTATCGAAGGATTTGGTTGGGGGTAGCGCCGGAGAGGGG
>CAZDML010000067.1:0-10911 GCA_964506645.1 uncultured Elusimicrobia bacterium
GTATTTACGTTTAAGCCACTCGAATGTGTTTTGCCCCAAGCCACCCCAACTGCTGCTTTCGCAAGATTTGTTATAGCGCCTTGCCAGGCTCCAGTTCCTGCATCGTGTAACATCTCTCCGATATTTCCTTTACCTCCAGCGAAGCCCTTTGCAAATCCTTGCCCCGTTCCAACTACTGCACCTTGTCCTGCTAATTGAAAAGCCCTGCCGAAAATTGAGCTGGGTCCACTTACTATTGTAGCCGACACATTTGTTGCACTATCGCCTGCCCCCGCAGCACCGTAGGTAGTCATTCCCATTTGGCCAGATGCATAACCAGTAGCTGCTCCTATAGAACCGCCTACAACAACGCCCGAAAGAACATCTCCTCCATTTTGATAGGCACTGTAACCGCCAACTATCTCTCCACTTAAAGCGCCAGACCAGACACTAGCAGCACCACAGCCGCCGCATGCCCAAGTCCCCGCGGCTGTCTGAGCAATAATCTCTACTGCTAATATATTTCTCCCAGCCTTAGATTGAGATAATAAAGCACTTCCTGCTATCTGTCCAATAGGACCTCCGAACATCTGTAATCCAATGCCTAGCCAATCTTTAGACCCAAGACCAAAGAGATGTCCACTCGGATCTACGTAAACAATCGGGTTATTCCGGCAGTAAGTGTACCTATTTAATGTTTGCGGGTCATACGGTGACTGGACCAGGGTGTCCGGCGAAACAAAGCGTCCCAGGATGGGGTCGTAGTAGCGAGCGTTGTAAAAGTAGAGCCCTGTGCTGTCGTCCAGGCGTTGGCCGGTGTACTTAAAGTCAGTGCGGAGTGCTGAGTCCTGCGTGCTGAGTAATGTGGCTCCAAACGGCGTATAGGCGGTGCTGCGGGTTTGGGAGGCCGTGGCATCGGCGAGGATGTTGGTGGATCCCAGGTGGTCGGGGAGATAATACTGCACGGTGCCGTCGGATGCTTTCTGGGCGATGCGCAGGCTGCCGGCCGAGATGTACTGCAGGCTTTGCGTGTCTGTAATCTCGTAGATTTGCCCGATGTAAGTTGAGTTCTGAGCACTGAGCCCTGAGATCTGAGCCGTCTTTTTGACCCGGTTGCCTTCGAAGTCGTAGACAAAGTCGGTGATGGAGCCATCCGGCTGGACAATACGGACTGGCCGGTTCTCGTAATCGAATTTGATCCAACGGTTGCCGCCCAGCTGCAGGTTGCCGTTGGCGTCCTTCCACTCGGTGTAGCCATGTTGGCGGAGTCCCAGGGCAATTTTTGCAACGTCCTGCGTGGTGGTTCCGGCCAGAGTAACAAATTCGGAGAGGGCGAGCTTGTTGGGCGGGGTGACGTCTGTGCCTCCCTGGCCTAGGGCACCCAGATTCGCCCCCCACCAGGTGCTCGTGTCGGCGATGGGCCCTTGGTAGCCGAGACTGACGGTCCGTTGCCCCAGCGTACTTTGCCCCACGATCCATTCGCCGGCGGTGTTCGTAATCGTTGCGGAACTGCTGGTGCTGTAGGCAATGCCCCCTACGGCGCCGATAAACGGCAGTCCTTCATAGCGTGCAATGACGGCCGAGGCAATTTGAATATTAAATGAAGGACTCCAGTCCGACAAAAGCTCCGTTGTGGTGCCGGCCGGAAGCGCGACGGCTTGCATACGAATGCTGTAAACGCCCTGCGCATTCCAACTGTGGCTGGCCAAAACGACCGATCCGGAAGGCACATACCCCGTCGTCATGAGAGCACCGGTTCCCCAATCGATGCGGTACTTTACATCGTCCCCCTGCAAGTCCCAGGCTGCAAATTGAAACCCGTAAAACACATCCAGCTGGCCCGAGACCTGCCCTGGCTGAATGGGGGCTGGCGTCAGCGGCTGATTGGGTCCCATGATCCCGGCCGATTGAAAGCGGAGGAGCGCTTCCTGCGCTGAGATGGCACGGGGATGCACCGTTACTTCATCGAGCATGCCGGTAAATCCGGTGCCAAGCAGGACCGGCGAAGCCGTGGGGATGATCGTTCCAGCGGCATTTTGTTGAGCGCACAGCTGGCCGTTGACGTACACCTTGACGGCGGCCCCATCGTAGGTCATGACGACGTGGGACCAGATGTTGTAGCGCATGGCGTTTGGCGCTGTAACAACCTGCTGTCCTGAGCTGAGCGTTAAGCGTATTGTGAGCGGACCGGCCTTGGCTGTATCCGTAGAAAGCCAGGCGCTGAAATCGTAGGTGCCTTGTTTGGTGAGAATCGTTCCGGTGGTCCCCAGAAGAAGCGGGCGCACCCAGGCTTCGACCGTGATGGCTTTTATAGAGGACAAACGTTCGGAGGCGGTGAGCTGCCCGACGCTGGCGCCATTAAAAAATAGGCCATGGCCCATCCGGCCATTGCCCAACAGCACCGTTCCCTGAACCGACGTGACGCCGCTCGTATCGTCAAACCCCCAGGACCCTTCGGTGTTTTCTGGATTGACCGTGAGATTTCCCACGCTGTCATAGCGATAGGTCTTTGAACCGTAGGGGCCGGCGGAGGTCGCCAGGCGGTCCAAATCGTCATACGTAAAGGTTTGGTTCATCCCTCCCACAGCATCTGTTATTGTTTTGATGTTGCCGGTGTTGTCGTAGGTGTACCCGAAATTCTGCAGAATTTGCTGCGTGGCATTGCGTGCAGTGAGGTTCAAGAGACGAAAGGTTTTGTTGGCCGTGTCGTAGGTGTAATTGGAGGTGATGCCGTTGCCGTAACTCACGGCGCTTAGTTTTCCCACGGCAACGTCATCGTAGGTGAGCGATGCCCAGGTTTTTCCGCTCTGCGGATCCTGAACCGATGACAAGACGCTGCCATCGTAATTGTTTTTGAGGACAGCATTATTGGGGTAGGTGACGGTGGTCTCACGGCCGAGCGCGTCATAGGTCATGGCCGTGGTGTAGGCATTGCCGCCGATGACGCGGTTTTTACTGAGCACACGTCCGCCCTTGTCGTACGTGAACGATTGAACGCCCGAGAGATCTGTGACTTGGGAGAGCCGGCCGCGTGCGTAGGCCCCGCTGTCATACTGGTAGGAAATGGCCGAATTATCGGGATAGGTTTTGGCTGTAAGACGATTGAGCGCATCGTAGCTCATACGCAGGAGCTGATTTTTGGCATCGGTCTGGCGAATGAGATTACCGTTGGCATCGTATTGATAGCCCCAGATTCCCATTTGCGGATCGTTAATCCCTGTCTTGCGGCCTAAGGTGTCGTACGTGAGCGTCGTGACTTGGTCCTGGGAATTATTTATTTGAACGAGATTGCCCAGGACATCGTATTGATAGCGCGTGACGTAACGGTTGCCCTGGTTATGTTCGTCCACTTCGATCATGCGTCCGTAGGCGTCTTTGGTGTAATCGTGAAAGTGGCCATTGGCATCTGTATTGGTTTCGGTCCAGTCGTGGTAGGACTTCGTCATGCTGGTTCCATCGGGACGATTCACTTGAATCACGCGTCCCAGGGCGTCATAGAGCGTGGTGGCAAACGGTTTGGACACATCTTCCGGCAGATAGGCGGATGAAACCGATGCCGCGGTGTAAGGGAGATAGGCTTTTGACACCATACCACGATTATCAAACGTGACCCCATCCGAGACAATTTGTTTGCTGCTCGTTCCTAACGACTTGGTTTGTCGTTTACGGCCCAGCCCGTCAAAGAAGGTGTAGGTGTCCAGCGTTCCTGCTTGTCCCGACACCTTGCGTGCACTGCTCACCATGGCGTGCGGCGGTGCGGTGTTAAGCGTGTATTGATAGCTTAGTGTCGGCAACGAGAGGGAGTCAAACGGTGTTGCCATTTTAATCAGGCGCCCAAACACATCGTACTGGTAACGCGTGATTTGCGCATTGGCATCGGTGTGCGTGAGCATTTGGCCCGTGACGGGATCAAACGTATAGGCGTGGGTGGACGCGCTCACGGTTCCCAGTCCCTGTGCCGATGTTTGAAGATACTGGTGTGTCGCTGCCTCATAAACGTTTCGACTGTGATTGCCTTGCGTGCCGCCCGTGGCATTCCAGAGCGGATCATACGCATCGATGAGATTGCCGTAGGTGTCGTAGGCCATGGTGGTGATAGGGTTTTGGCCGCCTTGCAGCCAGGATTCTGTCTTGGTGACCCCTCCCTTCGTGGGAGGCTGGGTGTAGGTGCTGTTGCCGTCAAATGTGAACCAGCTTTCCGAGGCGGTCGCACCGGCGCTATTTAAGACTTTTTTATGAGCAGGGAACCCGACCAGGTAGTCAGTCGCGTTGGGAAAATACTCGGAGAGAACCGTTCGCTCGTCCCCGCTCGTGCCAACATCGCCTTGATCGGTATGTCGGGTGAGATTGCCGTAGCCGTCATACTGAAATGTGGATTGAGTGGCTTTGCCCTCCAGGGAACTGTCTGTTTGCGAGAGGAACGGGAAGTAAACACCGGGGAAGGGTGTTGTGAAACTGTAGGTGTTGACCGTTTTGGTTAAGAGCGCTCCGTGGGAATCGTAGCTGTCTTGCTCGGCGATTTTTCCTTTGTAGATATTGATTCCGTTAACAGGATTATCGTTCTGGAGGAAATGGGTGACGGAATAGTTGCCCTGTGCATCGGTGGCCCTGACCTGGCGGAAGCCTAGGAATTCACGATCCTCAAAAACGGTTTGTGTGTACACTCCGCCGCTGTATTGATAAGTGGATGTCACCGTACTTCCAAGTCCATCGGACGAGGCCATCGCTGAAACAACGGCCAATGGCATAGGCAATGCTCGGTCTTTTTGTACGTACGACGTATAGGTAATTTGTATTTGCCCGCCTAATTCATTGGTCACACGGGTGAGAACGTTGATTGGTCCTAATTGTGAGAGTGCGGCCGAACGTTTTGTGTAAACGCCCCCCACTTGAGATTGGAGGATATCGGTTTGACCGTCATTGTTAATATCGATCAGGCGCACGCCTTCATCGACAGCCTGGTTCCATGCCACTTTATCAAACAGGCGTAACGGCGGAATCCAGCGATTGTCCGGTTTCCAACTGCTTCCAGAATTTAGCCAGGATCCCGAGGCGCTCCCGGCGCCTCCATTGATATTTTGAACGATATCGGGAAGCCCATCGCCATTCATGTCGAGGAGCTGC
This sequence comes from uncultured Elusimicrobia bacterium, assembly GCA_964506645.1. GTDB lineage: Bacteria > Elusimicrobiota > Elusimicrobia > 2-01-FULL-59-12 > 2-01-FULL-59-12 > CAZDML01. The sequence goes on from CAZDML010000067.1 coordinate 5,104, forward strand.
CCCGAGCTCGGATATGCCGATCCGTAATCCGTTCTTTCCATAAATGACACCGGCGGCCGCCACGAGGAGGTGTCGGGCAGCGGCTCCCAGCCACGCCCGTTGTTCATCCAAACATGTTTCTGGGTATAGTTTGAGTTCCAGCCGTTCTCGGATTGGATAATATCGACCAACCCATCATCATTGAGATCGGCAAACCGGACCCCTTCGTCTACGCCGATCATGCCAGGCCCCCCCGACACCAAATCATTCATGCGTACCGGAAGAGTCATGGCGCTTAAGGTCCAGCCGTGCCCGTTATTGAGCCACACAGCATTGGGAACAGAACCCCAACTGCCATTCGCATTTTGAACGATATCGACTCGTCCGTCGCCATTCACGTCAACGAGCGCGGCGCCAAGACTTGCCGAAGCCCATTCTTGTGTGCGATAAACGAAATCAATAGGAGGGACCCATTGAGTTGAAGCGACCCACCCACTGCCTGTATTGATCCAGGCAAATCGTCCTGCTCCCCATCCGATCGTACTGCGTTGTGCCTTTAAGATGTCGACTAGTCCATCCCCGTTTAAGTCTGCAAAACGCACGCCTTCATCGACACTGACGTCACAATGACAGCTATCCAAATGAACACGATACGCAATCTGTACAGGGGGTTTATACGTATCGTTCCGTGTCCAGGCGCTGCCGGTATTGATCCAGGCTTGGGCTGCGTCTCGGGGATCTCCCGACATGGATTGCAAAATATCCGGGAGGCCGTCGCCATTGACATCCACCAAGACAGATCCTTTATCTAAAGACCCGCCCATGTCGTAGCGCCAGACAAAATCAATGGGAGGGGCATAGTTGGGAGCGTTGGCAGTGATGTAGGACGTATAGTCACTGTATGAAAAGGTTGTCGGGGGTAACGCGGATGTCCCGTCACTGCCAAATAATTGGACAGTACTTAAGAGAGAACTGCCGGCTGTGTTTTGGGTGTACGACAGTTTATACGTACGGACATCCACGGCATTCACTTGGACGTGAATTTCTTTTAAGCGGTAAGCAAGTTCTTGTTTGGTGCCGGTGCGGTAACTGGTTACCGTGTCAGGACGAACTTCATAGAGAAAGTTGACGGTGTGGGTCGGCAATGTGCCATCTAGATTTGCCGCATAGGTCAGGCTCTTGGGTAAAAAGGTGATGGTTCCCGCAGAGCCGCCCCCACCTCCGATCACCCCAATGGCTCCCCCTCCACCCCCAATACGGCCGCCGCTCGGGTAATTGACCGTCATGTAGTTGCCCGCCGTGTCTGTGACAAGCGAAAGTCCCCAATAGTAAGTTCCAGACGTGGTCGTGCCGAGTGCATTAAATCGGTATTTTTTGCCGTCTTTGGTTCGGGCTTCCCACCAATTACCACCGGTTGTCCCCGTGGGTGGAGGTGGGGCCGATGAGGAGGACGATGAGGCGGATGAGGAGGAGCCGCCTCCACTCAGAAAGGCTCCCCCGGTGGAGGTATAGCCGCTGCTTCCGCCGGTGTAGTAGCGGAACCGGATAAAGCCCGATTCAATTTGAGCGCGGTATTCTTTATAGCTACCGTTACTGTCCGTTCCGCTGCCCATTTGAATGAGGTTCTGGCTTTCTCCTTGAAAGGTAAACGTAAACGTATCCATGGAATCGTTGTAGGTGGGAATGCCGTTTTTTGTGCTGCGCTGAATAGACCCGAGGCTCAAGTCCCAGCCGATGCCCAACCAGCCGTTGGAGGCCTGGGAGTTGTAGACAAGTTTTAGGTCTGGCTGCATGCCCTGGCGCCCGGGAGGCACCGCGATGGGATAGGCGTAGGTGAAGGCCCCGGTGTAGAGTGAGACGCTGTGGGATCCCGTAGGCGCAAGATTCCCGGGATTAGGGCCGGAGGCTTCGCCTGCGAATGCGGGTGAAGCGGCAACGCCGAGGAGGAGAATGATGAAATGGACGAGTTTTGATTTCACTACTGAAGCAATAGCATGCTTCAGAGGCGATCCAATAGGCCCAAGGGCCTATTTTTAAATTAAACGTGTTCTAGGGTATGGAAATGCTGGCGGTGGTGCGGAGAGGTAATCTGAACCCCGACATAGAAGTCCCCCTTTTTGCCAGGCCGGACCCATTGAATGCGTCCAGACACAGGGTGAGACCCTTCGTCGGTATAGACCAATCCATCGAGTTTTACTTCCTGGCCTTTTTGCAGGCTGTCCGAGGTTTGGTTGCATAAGCAGCGGTCCGGGCAGGGTGAAAGAGGATCGATGTAATGGGTGCAGTCGGTGCAGAGCCGGTACGCCCACTGCTTGGACCATAAAAGGCCGACGCCGTCATGCGCGATGTCTTTGACCCAGAGGTCGAGGCCGCGGGTTGGATGTCCGTTTCGCTGCGTGGGTGATTTTGCCGGGAGGCATTTGACTAAGACTTTAATGGGAACGCGTTTAGCAGTACGGCGATTTTTTGAAGACATAACACCCTCCCGGGGGAACGACGGTTATTCGAAGCGGATATTGTCGAGGTAAAAGACAGCGCCTTCCGGGTTTTCATCCCGGGTCATGGTCCAACAGAAGCCGCCCGAAATGCTGGAGAGCTCCATCCCATCCAAATTGATTTTATATTCCTTCCAGTTTTTGGTCAGCGCAATGGGGCCAATAGCGGCACTGCCAGAATCGGAATAATCCCCGGTAATTCCGCCGATCTTAAACTGAGAAACGGTTTCCCCGCCTTTTTCGCCTTTGGCCAAAAACACCATTTGTTTCGCGCCGTTTAAATTGTAGCCCCCGGCCCGGCTGCCCCAGTTATTGGCCGGGTTTTGCCAGTAAATGCCAGTCCAACCGTTTCGCTGCGAGGCTTTGGCGGTGTACTGGATGCGGATGACCTTTTTGGAATGGCTCTCTTTATCGATGTGACGGTCGGTGAAGCGGATATCGCCGTAATCCCCCATCCAGCCGGAGGGCGAATAGTGATTCTTTGACGACTGATAGGTTTGATACACGTAAAAGGGAAGTTGTGTGCTGGGGAACAGGGCGGCTTGTGCATCGGCGGCGTGCGCGGGAACGGCCAGGGCCATTGCGCATCCGAGACTGATGAGAACCGCGGCACAGCGGGGGAGCGTCATCGTTGAGCTCATCTGTGGAATAAGTATATCACGACTTTTATAAATTGCAAACGTGTGACAAAAGTATGACGGTGGGACCCTGACTAGGGTTCGTATTGGATTTGGTCGAAGTAGACGGTTCCCCCTTGGCCGGGTTCGGTTGAACCGACAAAGGGAACTTTGAAGACGAAGGTGGCTTTGAAGTAATCCTTAATGGCAGACTGGGCCGCGTTAGGGATGGCAATGGAATAACGCTGCCAGGAGGTGCTTAAGGTGCCTAAATTGGTGCAGTTTGCCGCCTGGCCTATATTGGGATTGCTGTCATCGTCTAGACCGGAAGTGGACAACACAATACAGGGCGATGGGGTTGCTGGGTTGGAGACTTCGATCTTGACCACGGTGTTTGTCGAGAGGGTGCCTCGAGCATAAAAAGTGGCTCGCGTATATCCAAAATTACGAAAATCGCGGCCCACCGTACCGCTGTAGGCGCCCTGGGTCGTGGTATGCATCAAATCAAACCCGGCATACGTATGTTCTAGCCCGAACTCTGAATTTTGATCCTGGCCTGTCCAGAAATAACGGATAGAACGACGACTGATGGAATTGGAGGTATCGGTAAAGCTTAGGGTTTGCCCCTGCCCATCGGGATAGAGAAAAGCCCCGCCTCCGCTTTTGAGCTCATCTGAGAAAATGACGAAGTTCACCCCAGAACTATTGCCCAACGCCCGCGAGCTGGAGTCGCTGGCGCGTTCAATAGGCGATTTATTGCAGGAGGTAAGTAGGAATAAAACTCCAAACACCAATTTCCAAATTCCAAATAAGCTCCGATAACCAAACGAAAAAAATGTTTGGAAATTATTCTTTTTGGATTTGTTTGATGCTTGGTGCTTGATCATTGGTTATTTGTGTCTTTAAGGATTGTAATTTCAACTCGGCGATTCTGGCCGCGACCTTCGACGGTCTTGTTATCGGCGACGGGTTTGGTGTCGCCGTAGCCGACAATGCGGAAACGGGTGGCATCGTAGCCCTGCTTAGCCAAATAATCACGTACGCTGGCAGCACGCAGACGCGACAGGGTCATATTCGCATCCGGTCCGCCCACGTTATCGGTGTGACCTTCAATAAGGACGGGATTATTGGGATAAGCCGAGAGCAACGGAATGGTTTCATCCAAAATGTGATTACTAGCGGCTGAAAGCGTCGCTCGACCAGCAGAGAAGAGCACCTGGGAACTGAAGCTGACTTTGAGTCCGGTCACGGTGGATTCCACTTTGACGTCTTTAGACTCATGAAAATTTTTCGGAATGCTCATGGGAACAGCCACGGCCGGGACTGCAGGTGCTGGCGCCGCGGCTGCGGGTGCTGCCGGGGCCGGTGGCGTTACCGGGGATGCCTGGGTTGTTTCTTCGATAGCGGGTTCAAGAGGCTCGGCCTTCTTGGCTTCGATCGCGACGGTCTTTTCCACGTTCCCCTCGCCTTGGAACTCAATGTCATCGAGGTAGAAGGTCATGCCGCCCGGGTTTTCAAACTTATTAAGGAAAAACCCAAAGCCTGCGATGATATGGCGAAGATCACGTTTACGTAAATCGATGGTGTATTGCTTCCATTCCGTGGAGAGTTTGATGGGCCCGATGGATGCGACATCGGAGTCTGGATATTTCCCGACGATTCCTCCCACGCGCACTTCGTGGATTTTTTCCCCACCTTTTTCACCGCGTGCCCAGAACGTCAGTTTGGTCGCACCGCGGAGGTCGTACCCTGCGCGACCTGGGACCGTGCCCCAGTTGTCTGCCGGATCCTGCCAGTACACGCCGGACCAGCCTTTGGCCCCTTTGGCCGAGTAATAAATTTTGAGGGCAGGCCCCTGCGCGTTGTGTGTTTTGGTGTAAGCGCCGGCCATGCGCAAGTCGCTGTCCCCCATGTAGCCAGAGGGAACGTAATGGGTGTTGCGCGGTCTCTGCGCACTGTAAATAGGAAAACGGGTAAAGGTCGGAGCGGCGTTGGCGGCTGGCGCCATGGCGGCTTTTGATTCATCGGGAACAGCCGCGACAGGTGCGGCAACGGTGGAAGGTCCGCTAGACGGCATAGGCTTTAGCAAATCGGCAGCCTGAACCGTGATGCGTTCATGGAGCAGAGTGCTTGCCATCATAAGGCCGATGAGTAGGCGTTTCATGAGTTCCTTCCTCTAAACGTCTGTCCAACCCGTTCTCTCCAGAATCATGGAGAGAACGGGGCGACAGAACGGTTTACTTAATTTTCGTAGCGGACTTCGTCGAGATAAATCACGAAGCCATTGGCATTGTCATCGCGGCTGGCAGCCCAGCAGAAACCGCCCACGATGTGGGACAGGTTCTTGTCGGCAAGCTCGAGGGTGTATTTCTTCCATTCTTTGCTCAGGACCACCGGTCCGATGCTGGCGGAGTCGGAATCGCCGTGTTCGCCGGTAATACCACCGACTTTAAACTCGGAGATTTTTTCGCCACCTTGTGCGCCGCGAGCCCAGAACGTCAGACGCTTCATCGACGACAGGTCAAACCCACCTGGCTTATCGCCCCAATTGTTGGCGGGATGCTGCCAGAACACGCCGGCCCAGTTGGCGCCTTGCGTGGCTTTGGCGGTGTACGTGATTTTGATCGACGTACGGCCATCGGCGGGATCTTCGGTGCTGCCGTCATCCACTTTAATGTCCCCATAGTCGCCCATCCATCCGGAAGGTGCGAAATGGT
>CAZDML010000068.1:0-10820 GCA_964506645.1 uncultured Elusimicrobia bacterium
CGCACGCCAACTTATTCGACTTGCTGAAGAGCGTAAGACCAAAGGATGGGGACCTGTTTGCCTGCGCGTGGTCAAAGGCGCCTATTGGGATGCCGAAGTACGTGACGCGAGATCCCATGGGGAAGAGATCCCGGTATGGTATGACCCGAACCAAACAGCGTCCAAGGCACTCTCCGATATGGCTTACGAACGGATTGCCGCCATGCTCCTTCCTCATTACAAAACGATGCGTCTGGCGTTTGCCACTCATAATGTACGCACGTTAGGGCATGTCATGGCGCTGGCCGATCAACTCAACATTCCTAAAAATCAATTTGAATTCCAAATGCTCTATGGGATGGGAGATGGGTTCAAACAAACCCTCGTTCAGATGGGGTACATTGTCCGGGCCTATGTGCCTTACGGTCCGCTCATCAAATCCTTGGCGTATCTTGTTCGCCGTCTGATTGAAAATACGTCTTTGCAAGGGATGCTCGCCGCCAGCCTTAAGGCCAAAACCGAAGACGACATCGCCAAGCTCCTCGTCAATCCAACAGATACGTTTAATGCCAACACCGGTAAGAAAGAAACGGCCACAGGCGTTCGCTCGAATTCACCGTTTTTGGTCGAGATTCAAAAGGCTATCGCAACCAAGGATTGGGACAAAGTCTCCGAGCTCTTAACGAAAGATGTCCCGGTGGATGAAGTGTCTTTCTGGCAGCCGCTGATTGATGCGCGTGACGAAATAACCAAAGTGGCGAAACAGAAGAAGGGTGACCGTAAGAGTTACATCCAAGCGGCCAAAGCCCATGCCACTTGGGAAAGCGCTAAAGAGGCCTTTGTAGAAGCGCATGCAGACGGGGTTGTCCTCAAGCTGGAGAACAACACCTACCTCTATCGTGCGGAGACTTCTGACAGCGATCTTGAGCGCATTGAGGCTATTTTTGAGGCTGTAGGGACTGCTCTTGCGGGAGCCCTCTGGAAACTCGATATTCCACAAAAGGTTTCTGAAGCACTGGCAAAAAAAATTGTAAACACCCTAACCCAAGCTGTCATCAAAGCCCATGCTGATGAAAACAAAACCCCTGGGGCCATGGGCATCGCCTCGGGCGCCACATCGGCTCTTCCGATTCCCGAAAAAGTGTATCGATCCATCGTCAACCGTGCAGCCTGGTACTCCACACGTGCGATTGACCTGATGAACAAAAAACCGCACGAACTGCCCAAGGTGGGGGGACATCAAGCAGCGGCTGTATCCTGCTCTGATATCGAGGCCGTACTGCGGCTTTTTGTCGCCAGCGACTTTGACTTTATCGCCACCAAGCCACACGCAGCTCCCTTTATGTACGCCATGGACGTCCTCCTGGGCAAATTACCCAAAGAGCGCCTCTATCGTCTTCGTGAAAACTCCATTCATCCCCAGGTTAATGCCGTGGTTGAACAAGCCAAGACGACGATGGATGAGAGCAGCTTGGCCGAACTCTCGGAACTTCGCCAGCGACTCTATGGCGATCTGCCGGCATCCGCCCTGTCTGATTGGGGTGTACCGGGTCTGCCCGCCTATCCCGGCATGGCCGATTGGTACGGGGACAAAGAATTGATTCCCACCGGCTCGGTGGGCTTAGGCCCTTCCATGGCCATCTTCCTGGCGATTGTCTTTAAATATATGAAGGACCACGGCATCAACGTCCCCGACTCTCACTTCTGGGCGATCGTCGGCGATTCCGAAGCCTATGAAGGCAATCTACTTGAATCTCTCCACGAAGCTGCCAAGTACGGTGTCTCGGTCACCCACATTCTGGACTACAACCGGCAATCGCTCGATGGCGACCGCGACTCCAACGCGCTTCAGCTACGCGCCGATACCTACCGCGCCAACGGCTGGAAGGTCGTCGAACTCAAGTGGGGACGTAAGATAGAAGCCACTTTTTCCAAACCCGATGGACACGCTTTTGAAGCAGTCATGTATTCCTTGTCCGAGGCCAATTACCAGGCGATGTTGGTTCTTGAAGGCAGAGAACTTAAAAAGGAACTCCTAAAGCTCGCGCCCTTCGGCAGTGGAGCGGCTCTCAAGCGCTTCTTGGCGAGCCAAAGCGATGAGACGGTGTATGAACTTTTTACCGACCTCGGCGGCCATGACCCAGTGCTCCTCAAAGAAGCTCTCGAAGAAGCACGTGCCGCAGAAGGGACGCCCGTCTGTATCGTGGCGCACACCATTAAAGGCCACAACCTGCGAAACTTGGTCGGCGACCCCAATAATCACAGCGGCGCCCTGACGGAAACACAGCTTACCCAGGAACGCGAGTCGCTCGGTGCCGATGAAACTCAAGAAGACTTCCCGGACTTCGAGGAGAAAAGCGTTGAAGCACGATTCTTAAAAGGCGTAAAAGACCGCAAGGCCCGAGAACATAACGCTTACGAAGCGGTTGTCCGCGCGAATAAAACCTCCTTTGAAAAGGACGTCGATGCCACCCGTATCCAGGCACCGAACATCCTTCCGGTCAATCTGCCGAATAAAGTATCCACCCAGGCCGCCTATGCTGCGATTTGGATGGAATACCAGCGCATTGCAGCTGCCGATGACCATTCGCTGACCCCACAGCAGCGGGCGCTCAAACCCATGGCCAAAGTCCTGGTGCTCTTGTCCCCGGATGTCTTCCGTTCAACACATCTGACTCAAGCCGTCGCTGGAAAGATTTACGGAAAACAAAAACCGAATTTCTTTACTCAATACGCCGTTCAAAAACATTTGAAAGACCGTGGCACACAGGGGGTCGAGCCGGACATGACCCCTACCCCGCAAGGCAAACATTTCCGCCTGGAAATTACCGAGATGAACGCCATGTCGTTGCTCGGCGCTATCGGAAAAGCGGCAGCATTCAGCGGTCAGCCTCTCTTGCCCGTGGGCGTGTGGTACGCCATGTTCACCGATCGTAGGGCCCTCGACCCCTGGTTCTATTCACAGTATTGGGGGGCGCCGAGCGTTCTGGTTGGCAGCCCGTCGGGGGCGACTCTGGCCACCGAAGGCGCTCAGCACCAAGCCTACGGGGACATGATGAATGCCCGCATGATGCCGGATGTTCGCGAGTATGAACCCGCTTCGGCTTTTGAACTTCGCATTATCGAAGCCGCACGCGCCAAAGCCTGGATGAACAACCCGGGCTGGTTCCGCAACGGCAGTAATGCACCGCGAACTCCGTTCTACTACTATCGCGGAACAACCCTGGCCTTAGATCAAGCGGAACTCTTGGCGCCACTGAAGAAATCATCGCGTGTCCAAGACTATCTCGCAGCTCATGCCAGCATCCCGGAGGAACAGGCACTCGCCGATCTTCTGGCCGAAGATATCGTGAGCGGCGGCTACCGGCTGCTCGATTACCGCGGAACCCCCGGTTACACGCCAAACGAAAACGTCGTCAACATTTTTGCCATGGGCGTCATGGTTCCGGAAGCCCTGGCAGCCTCAGAGGTCCTGAAGGAGCAGGGCATCTTCGCCAATGTCATCGTCGTCACCTCGCCCACCATGCTCATCGGCCAGGAAGGTAAGAAAGATGGCTACGCCCTGTTGCACAAACTCATCCCGGCCGAAGAACGCGCCTTCACGCCGGCTGTCACTATCAACGACGGCGTACCGGAAACGTTGGCGGGCATTGGGGATATTCTGGGAATTCAGGTAGAAGCTTTAGGAATCTCTCAGGAAGGTCGCTCGACCATCAGCGTACACCGTATGTACCTGCACCAGGGAATGTCCCGCATCAACATTGCTGAAGCGGCTTTTGCTCTGATCGAAAAGAATGCCGAACGACTCCTGGCGTATGAGAAGTATCGACAACATCCGAGCGATCCCGCGAAATCTCGATTCACCGTCATTTTGGCCATGCTGGGGTCTATCGTTTACGCGGCAGGCTTAGAAATAGGGAATTCGTCCGTAGCCTTTGGATTTATCCTTGCGACACTGCCTTTCTTCTTTACGCAATTGACTTATATTCACTCCATCGGAAAAAGCCGTACCGGTAAAGACCGCTTTGTCATGGGCCGTTCCACGACGGGCGTAGCCAAAGATATTCCAGCTGGTCTGGCCTATCAGGTTGAACGTCATGAGCATTGGGTCCATGGCTTGTCGAGCGACATGGCCCCTGGGTTCTGGCGTTCCGCCCTGGGTCTTCTGGAGGACTTTCTCCTAGCCCCTCTGATGGATCCCATCATATTCCTCGGCTACCTGCGCCATGCACTCCGGTCTAAACAAGAGGAGTCCCAGCCACAAATTGATTCTCAGACTCCACAGGAAGAGAAGCGCCTGTTGACCGAAGATCAAGTGCAAGAGATCCACCAGATCTTCGCCGATATTCCCGATGACAACGTAATGGGTGTCTTCATACGTCCTAGCTCGAGCGATCACCCTGGCCGGTTCCAGTATTCATTGATCGTCTACTATACCCAGAACCTATTGGTCTCTCAAAATTATGCGATTGAAGTGCTCTTTCATGAGCGATTATGCAAGCTAAGTTTCATGGATCCATCTCCTATCGCCGTTCTCCCCTTATCTACACCCAACGAAGAGCAGCGTTATACGAGTTTTGATAGTGCGTTATCGATGACCGGCGCTATCCCGCTGCATAAAGTGGGGGGAAGAGTTTACGGAGCCACTCCTCTGGAATCCGGCGCTCTTTTTGATGACTGGATGGTTGTGGCCCGAAAACCAAGCAATGAAGAACCTCTGACAGAGCTTTTTAAACAGCGTATCGCAGCACCTTTTAGTCGAGTCAGCGAATCGAACGATATCGGCCGTCGCATCCTCTTTAGCTTTTTAATTGGCCTGACTTCTCTGGGGCTGGCCACTAGCGCTCACGCCTATCCGTTGACGGGGATTGAACCATTCGCTGCGGCCGATGCTCATTCCCCACTGTTGTCTGTCCTGGTTACCTTCTGGTCACGACTGGGGCACGGGGGCGTGCCAATCATACTCTCCGTGGTCATGGGTTTTGTCGTGATGCGTACTGCCCCGAAGGGGCATGCCGCACTCCGCCGCTCTGCGTAAGAGCCTTTTATCTATGGCTCTCTCACTAAAAATACAAAAGACCCATGTTTGAAGTAGGTCTTTTGATCGTAAAAATTTAGCCCTCTGCCCCATAGAACCACCCTCTCATATCCCTTAATATAGTGGATATGCGCCGCGCTCTCGCACTCCTTGTGGCTGGCTGTTTGATGGCCAATTCCGCATCCGCTTCTTTCTTTTGGTCAGGCCAAGCAGAGCAACGTAGTGCTCTGATTGGCCTGACCAAAAGCCGCACCATAAGCGACTTTTCTACCCAAGCCCTCACACTCGATGCACTCTCCGCTCTCCAACACCTCCTAAAAAAAAGTACGTTCTGGACCCGCAAAGATTTGACCCCGGCACTGCACCCTGCCGGTATGCACTCCAACTCGTCCCTCATGCCCCAAGTCCACGAGGCGATTAAAACCCAAGACTGGAATAAGGTCGAAACCATTTTGACGGGGCCCGTTCCCACGCAGGAAGTCCACTTTTGGCAATTTCTAATCGACTCTTACGATGTTGTAATAGAACTCGCCTTAGGAATCGCTGCCGACGAACCCCTCCAAACAGGGCACTTTACCCAAGCTCTGCGTGTACACCCAGAGTGGGAGACAAAGCGGGCAGCGTTTCGCCATGCTCACAAAGACGGTGTCCTTGTTAAATTGGAAGAAGGTTACCGTTTTGAAGAAAATGCAGAACCTTATTTCCCGCGCATTGACGCTATTTTTGATGCTGTAGCCGATGCCTTAGCACGACGCATGTGGGCACTCCCCCAGATCACCACAACACCCGCCCATGTCACCCTCCTCCTCACCCAAAGCATCATTGATGCGCATGCGCAAGAAAATACGAAGTTGGGTGCGATGGGCATGGCTGTCACGGAGGAAGATCTCTCGTCCCTAACCACTCGCCTCCAACAGGCCATCGCTCAGCAGGAGGGGAGTGAATCGGTAGTTGGACTTTTGGAAAACACCCTGATCCCTCAACTTCAAGCAAGTAGACCCAGTCACCAAGAAAAGAGAACTCAAGCGCTCTGGGAATTGCTCCTTACGGGAATGTCTTATCTCTTAGAACATGATGAACCCCACGTTCGCCCCATCATCGCGACTCTCTCTAAAATGAATCTTCAGGATTGGAAAAATGTGACGCCGATGCTCCGATTGGCCGCCGAAGTAAGCCACCAAACATCTCTCGAGATAGCCGCCCCGCTCATTGCCAATGTCGTCGTTAATCTCGAGCTCAAGACAGCAAAACCCGATCACGGGGTCGGTCGCTATAGTTCGCAAATCGTTGAGGATATGCAAAAAGCTACGGCAGCACTCTTGCCTTATGTACGTCATGCCTACGACCTTCAAAACCTACGCCCCCTGGTGAAAGCCATTCCTCGCACAGGAAAGCATCGCGGAAAAGACGCACTTCAAAATGCATGGCAACTCGCCGCCTGGATTCATGAAAACGTTTTTGGCGAAGACAATGGCTACGCACAGACCCTACGTAACAACATTCATGATCATGTGTCTTCGAAGGATATCGAGCTCGCCCAACTCTTTATTTACTTTCTTGATGCAGAAACAGAGGAGGTAGCACAAACCCGACTGGATGCCATTCGGAGAGCCGCCGTTTATTTTCCCAGATCCGAAGGGATCGAATGGAAAATTTACCGTTCTTATAGAAAGGGAGACCCCTGGGGAAAAGAGATCTACGACGGCTTTCAAGAACTTTGCGATGACTTGGAAGTGGCCATGACACACAAACCTGGCGAACTTGCAGCCATCTATCGTCAGCTTCCGGCTTACACTGCAGAGCTCCTTGAAGGGCTGGAACATTTTGAGCAACGTATAGACAATTTTGATGCCGCATCGATAGATACAACATCCACCTCCATGGATATGTTTGTGAGTTGCGTGCGCGCAGCAAACAAATTACGCCGCAACCTCCTAAGAGAGTTCCTGGCAACATCCGATGCAAGCCACCGACTGACGCTTCTGATGATCGATGAAGATCTTGAGCGGATTATTCATATTCGCATGAACTTTTTTATGGATGCGTTAGATCAGCACCCTGACCTCCTTTTTCGGTATGCACTTCATGTGGCGTATCTGTTTTGTCAAAACATGCTGCATTACAACTTCATCAGTGTTCTTGTTCCAGACCTGCTGCGCTGGGTCCTTTCCCCACATTCTCTCGTCTACGCGACGCAACTGCGCGATATTGCTGGTTTTTATGCGAGCGAGCATATGCAAGCGACCCACCGGTACCACCACGTCTACCATGCGCTGGCCACAGACATTAGCGGCAGCACGAACAGTGCCGACCGTCTTGTGGCAGGGCTCTTACGACGGAGTGAATTTGATTTTCACTGGGCCTCAGAGTTGATAGGACATATGATGGGTCATATTCGAGAAATGCTAACCCAGGAGGGCGAAGTCGCTCTTTTCACACCCCAATCTGAAATCGTGGGGCACCATCAACCCCTCTATGACAACCGTCTTTCCTCCCTCATTGTGCAGCGCAGTTTTCGCCGCTTTTACGGAAGCAAGGGCACAGGATTGGCCACGATGACAGCTTTTCAAATGCCCATTCCCCCTGGCTTTTTGATTCCGGCCATGGGTCGATCTGAAAAACAAACTCCTCACCAATTCATGACGGCGCTTCGCAACTCAATCGCTGGACTTGAGGCTCACCTTGCCAAAGAGGAGGGCCAGCCTTTCGTCTTTGGGGACCCCGAACAGCCCCTCTTTCTTTCGATTCGCAGCGGAAGTGTTCCTTCCTTCCCCGGCATGATGCATACATTTTTAGGCGTTGGCTTTAACGATGCAACCGCAGAGGCTTTAATCCGCCAGGGCGAAGATCCGTGGTTTGTGTATGACTCGTATCGGCAATATCTTTTTTCCCTCGCCATGGGCCTATGGAACATGGACGAAGAGCCTCTTCTCGCCGTTGTAGATCGCATCAAGCGCGAAGAGCAGGTGGCCACAAAAGACCATCTTTCTGGGGATGGCATGAAGCGAGCCGTGGAAGAATACAAACGCATCATCCAAGAACATTTATCCAGACAGTCCCAGAATCCTATCGATCTCAACACCTTCCTCAGCAAGCCCTACGAGGTGCTCGCAACACTGGTTCAGGCTGTGCAGAAAAGTTGGTACTCTCCGGAGCTGCGATCCTACCGAGAGCGCAATGAATATTCCCATAAATGGCATACCGCCGTGACGGTCCAGCAGATGGTTTTTGGGAACCGGCGCGATTTGACCCCGGATCACTCAGCGCCTTCGCTGACGGGCATTGCCTTTTCACGCAATCTCCATACGGGAGAACGAACTCTCACAGGAGAATTTAAAGTCAATGCGCAAGGGGAGGACCTGGTCGGGGCGCGCGCGAAAGGATCCATTTTGTCTATCGAAAAAGATCTGCCTATTCGCTTTCCACAGATTTATCAAGAACTCGCGTCCATCGCCGAAAGATTAGATGTGGCGCTGGGATCCGCCCAAGACATTGAATTTACGGTTGAGCGAGGGACGCTTTATATCCTCCAGACCCGAAATGTACGTCATGCCATGGATCGTTTTCCACGTCTCGTCCCCGCTGTGGGACAGATTCCGGACGCCATCGGTATTGGGGCGTCCGGAGGCGCTTTCCGTGGTGCTCTGGCTTTTTCTGACACCGCAATGGGGCCCTTCCTAGAAAAAATCCAGGCGCTGGACTCCCAACTCACGCTGGATGGCATCGTTTTTATTGTGGATTCTCCCAGCGCACCCGATATTGAAAAACTCCTTATTCTTCATCGCCAACTTCAACAACACAATTTAGGTTCTGCCTGGATTATTTTACGTGGGGGGTGGACTTCACACGCCGCTTTAATGGCCCGGACGCATCGCATTCCTGCTGTCACAGGAGTAACCACCCTCGACGTGGATCTCCATAACAAAGCCGCCCTCCTCATGAGGAAAGATACGGTAGATGGGCATGGCGAATTCTATCTGGAAGGAGACGTGGTCAGCCTCGATGGACATGCTGGCAATGGACGTATTTATTTTGACGCTGTCGCTACAGACCAAGAAGTTGAAGCGGCAGTCGCTTCAGAGGAGAGACAGCCCCTCCTGGGCGCGCATCGCGAAGGCCATACTCCCTATTCCGTCCTCATGCGATATGCCCTCCACCCGGATGGCAATGATGACCACGTCACTCAACTGGTTCGAAATTTCCTTAAGACCAGGGCTAAAGAACGAGGAGCTTCACCTCAACATCGCGCTGAAGCACTTCATCTCACAGAAACTAAGGGATGGATAATAGATTTCTTTGATGGACTACATCAGGATGATATAGCACCGGAATCGTATTACTTATTGTGCCAAGCGCTCATCGAACAGCAACGCATAAGCGATTGGAAACAATTTCGTTATTCAACACAACCTGCCGAGAAAAATGCACGCAAAGAATCGGCCATACTGATTCACACAGCACTTCAGCAAAGCGCCCAGCGCCTGGATCTCGCACCACGGCTCTACAGCATGACATTCCATGTGAATCCCATGAATTTGCGTGATCCTGTCATCCAATTTGAGTTAAGGCGCCCGGGCTGTGCACCGCTTCGATTCACGGTGGAACTTTTACGCCAGATGCCTCTCGGGCATAAAAGGGGTCGATTACGCGCCAACTATTACGAAGTAGGCGATCGCCGATTTCATATTTTTCTTCAAGTGCAACCCGAATCGGACATGCTAGAGAGCCTATTCCACGAAGTGGGGGAAATTGTTGCTCGGGTCGAACATCCTTCTCTGACAGAGCCCTTAGCGCACGCGTTCACGATGGACGCACGCATGACGCTTACAGAGGCTCTTTCATGGGAAGACTGGGGCATCCCCTTCGTCCATCAAACTGGGGCACTGCTCCGCTTCGTCATTCATTTGCTGTCCATACTCCAAGAAGCCGCAGACACACACCCTGACCGCCAATTCCCAACACCTTATCCGTCCAAAGTCCTGCTTGGGTCAAACCGTGAAAACAGAATGACATTCACTGCGTCTCAAAAGCGCGCCCGCGCCAACAATGACCTTATTGCCCGCTATAAACAAGGCGACCCAAAAGCTCTAGAAATTTTTATTGAAAACAATCTGCCCTTACTAAAGCAGATCCAGCGAAAGCACTGGAAACATCAACCAGGAATGACTCTGGACGATGTTTGGCAGGAACTGATGGTAGAACTCATGGAAGCGGCGCATGCCTTTGATCCTAATCGCAAAGTCAGCTTTATTACCTTTTTTGTAATGCGAACCAATACCCGATTATGGGATCGCTTGATCGAACTTTCGCATCAAGGCATTCGAATTCCAACTGGCTTGGCAAAAAAAATTACCGCATTAAAGCGAGCCGGGGAACCTCTTTCACCGGAACGTCTGGCTATGACATCTCCTTTTATATCCCTGGAAACACCCACTGTCATGGAAAATGAGAATAGCCCCTCTCTCGGAGAGACCCTACCATCGCCAGTACTCGCGCCTGAATCCGCCATCGTGGACTTGCATGGGCATATTTCGCTTCGGAACAAAATCGCAGCGCTGTTCCAGGGCAAATGGATTAAGCCAAACGAAAGAGATGCTTGGATGTACAGGCATTACGCGCGTCCATGGGATGGAACACTTCCTCCCGATACGGATTTACTGGATGCTCCTCTGAGCAACGAGGAAGTAGGGAATCAGTTGGGACTTTCACGAGAACGCGCCCGACAGCTTTTAGCTTCGGCGAAAGAAAAAATCGCCACGGCATTCTTGGATTGGGAACGTGAAGGGCGCAAAGACACCCTCAC
>CAZDML010000069.1:0-10776 GCA_964506645.1 uncultured Elusimicrobia bacterium
AGAGAGATAGGCTTCGCTCAAGCTCTGTGTCGCCGCAATCCGGAGCTCTTTCCCTTTTTCATCCAGGAGCATGAGTGAACAAATTTTGGAGCCTAGCATCTCAGCCGTCATCGTCACAATCAGCTGCAAAATCTCTCGCAAATACGACCCCTGCGCAATCGACGTCGACATCACCCTCAATGCTTCCAGCTGTTTGGAACGCCGCTGCGCTTGATGAAAGATCTGAGCGTGATCGATTGCACCGGCGATCGCATTGGTGATTGTTTCTGATAATTTAATCTCTGCGGGAGAATGCTTATGTGCCTTACGGTGATGGACATTCAGAACGCCAACCAGCTGATCCTTAAGTTTGATGGGAACAGAGAGAAAGGCTTCGTATTTATCCTCTTTTAAATTGTTGAAAAATTTAAAGCGCGGATCTTCGCTGGCATTTTTCGCAATCGCAACACCCTTTTTGTGTTCGGCAACCCAGCCGGTGATCCCTTCGCCAAGCTTGAGTCGGATCTTCCCCACCTGCTCAGTATGTGGCTGTGGGTTATAACACCCCCGCAAGACGACGTCGTTCCGGTCAATTTCGAGCAGATAAATTAGCACCGAATCCGCATGAAGCTGGTGGGCAATCATTTTTGAGAGCTTCTGCAGCAATTCCCCCAAATCCGAGGTCGTACTGGAAATGCGAATAATATCGTGCAAAACAGCAATTTCACGGTCTTTATCTTTGGATGATGTAGCAGTCACTTTAGCCATAAGGTCCTTATTTAAGCAATTTCAGCGGGGTGCTCGCACATTTCCTGAAATCTATTGTGCAATTCAGCATTCAAGTACCCCCTCACCAGCTCTTGACCAGGAGGGATGCATCCACTTGAAGCGAGTTGGGCTTCCGGGAAGGATGTTTAAGTTTGTAATACCCAGCCGCGGCAATCATCGCAGCATTGTCTGTACAGAAGCTTAGATCAGGTAAAAAGACTTTAATTCCAAACTCTTTAGATTTATCTTGAAATATTTTTCGAAGTCTTTTATTGGCTGCAACACCCCCGCCCACAACCACTGATTTCAGCCTATTTTTCTGGGCTGCCTCCAAGGTTTTCTTTACCAAAACATCGACCACGGACTCCTGAAATGAAGCACAAATATCTGCGGTAGTGGCTTTTTGGCGTTTTGGGGTGTTTGCAAGGTAGTTCAAAACAGAGGTTTTTAAGCCGCTGAAAGAGAAATCGAAGGTACCTGGGAGCCAGGCTCGCGGGAAATTAACTGCATTATAATCGCCTTTTGATGCCATCCGATCGATCGATGGCCCCCCAGGAAAGGGCAAATCCAGCATATTGGCGACCTTATCAAAGGCTTCGCCGGCAGCGTCATCCCGGGTCTTGCCTAAAGTAGTGTACTTGCCGTAGCCATGGAAAATTTGAAGTTCCGTATGCCCGCCGGAGACGATCAGCCCTAAAAAGGGCGGCCTGAGGCCATCATGCTCCACAAGACCAGCAAAGAGATGCCCCTCCAGGTGATTCACCCCCACCACCGGAAGCCCCTGTGCCCAAGCCAAGGTCTCGGCGGTCACTGTCCCGATTAAAAGACATCCTACAAGACCTGGACCGGTGGTCACAGCAATGGCATCGATGGGGACACGCGCCTTCTTTTGCGCGGCATCAATCACATCGTTGATGCGCTCCACGTGCGCACGACTGGCCAGTTCCGGCACGACCCCCCGAAAGGGCCGGTGAACAGACATCTGAGAGGCAACAGCACTGCTTAAAACCTTTCGACCGTTTTGCACAACAGCAGCCGCTGTTTCATCGCAAGAGGTTTCAATGCCCAGGATATTCATCGTTTGTACAAGGAGGGCAGGAGGACAAAATCAATGCCTTTCGTTTTGAACTCTGGAATCTTATGTGTCAATGCTTCAACGATATGTTTACGACGGTAATGGCCGATCGCAATGGTTTGCCCCTGTTTTTGTGCGAGTTTCATGACGACATCCAGTTGCTTTTCGATCGCAGCCACACTGTCTTCGTTATCCAGAAACGTTTCATTGACCAAACAAGGGACCCCCCGACGTTTGGCAATTTTAGGTACGACCGATTTGGCCGTGGTATGCGAGTCCAGGAAAAATAGCTGCTTTTCTTTGACCCACTGCATCACAAGATCCATCTTCTTCTCATCACTGGTAAAAGCGGATCCCATATGATTATTGATTCCTTCCAATCCAGGGACACTGGCCACATCAGCATCAAATTTTTGACGAAGCTGCGCTGCGTTCATACGCAAGTACAGCGCATGGCTGCCCGGATCGTTGTGAATCACGTCCAAAGGTTCCATCGGGAGATGAAGAATGACGCTGAAACCCTGGCGATGCGCTTTTTGTGCCAATGCTTTCGAGAAACGCTGTTGGGGAAGGATCGCAAATGTGAGAGGGATTTTGAGCTCAGCGAACCGGTCCATCTGCGTCAGCGAGTAGGCCACATCATCAATCACAAGAGCGGCGCGCAGGCGCTTTCCTGATGGACCCGCTCCCGAGGATGTCTTCTCGGCGACTGGCGCAAACACCAGACGCTGAAACACCCAAGGCCCCTGCCGGATCTCGTAAGTCGTCAATCCCTTCTCGACATGGCGTGTCACCGAGACGCTTTCCGAGTGAGCAATATCTTCCAGGGACTCCTGCAGGGAATGGACAGCTTGCTGATCGACGCTGTGGATACGCCGCGTGTTCTCGATCCACTCTAACGTCCACAAGCGCTGCTCAATCCTGCGCTGGGCTTCAATGTGATGGTCTTGAATGCCAGCGGCGTTCAGCTCACGATTGACAGCATTTTCCAGACGCGCACTCCGCGCTTTAAAAGAAACGGGCCAGCCGGAACGGTAAAACAGCCACCAGGCACCGCCTCCAAGAAGCACCCCCAGGAGAAGTAGTTTTTTCAGCATAGATGTTACTGTCTAGCGCGGGGAAGGAGTGCGTTAGTCCTTCATTTTCGTGAGAATTTCACGCGCCTTTAAAATTTCTTGAGCGCGCTCCAAGGCCTCATCACGCACCCGGTCGGATTTAGCATCCGGTTTGGCGGGTGTGGGTTTGGAAAAGATCTGCTCTTCCTGCTGTTGGAGTTTGATTTCCACTTCGCGAGGGACTTCAATCTCAATATCCGGCAAGATACCGCCCTTGCCGGTCTTTTCATCACGATGGAATGTGCGGCCCGAAGGCGTATAGTATTTGGCCGTCGTTAATCGCAGGCCGCTGCCGTCGCCCAGAGGAATAACAGACTGCACACTCCCTTTCCCAAAGGTTTCCGAGCCCATAATAATGGCGCGCTTGTAATCCTGCATACAGCCGGAGAAGATTTCGCTGCCTGAAGCAGATCCATGATTCACCAGGATCACCATGGGAAGCTGTTCAAACGGGGCACGCACATCCGCACGAAACTCCTGTTTCGGCTGACGACGACCTTCCGTATAAACAATCATCCTGTTTCCCCCAATAAAGAGCTTGCACGTATCCACCGCCACATTGAGAAGCCCGCCGGGATTGTTTCGAAGGTCAACAATGATGTTTTTCATGCCCTGGCCCTTCAGGGAGTGCAGGGCTTTCTCAAAGTCGATGGCTGAACGCTGCGTAAACTCGGTCAGACGAATATAGCCGGTACCGTCTTTGAGCATTTTTGCGGTGATGCTTTCGATTTTGATCAGCTCACGGGTCAGGCTAAAGTCTTTAAGTTCCTTTTCCCCTTCTCGAGCCACGGTAACGACAACTTTTGTTCCCGGCGCACCACGCAGCTTTTTCACAGCCTGCTCTATTGTAATGTCCTGGGTAATTTCGCCATCAATTTTGGCAATACGATCTGCGGGGAGCACTCCGGCTTTGTACGCAGGCGTTCCGGGCAAAGGCGTAATGACCGTCAGGATGTTATCGCGAATCGCAATACGAATGCCAAGACCACCAAATTCGCCTTCGGTCTCGGTTTTCATTTCTTTATGAGCATCGGGCTCTAAAAATTGGGAGAAGGGGTCTAGATTGCGCACCATACCCGACGCCGCGCCGTATACCAGCTTGCGTGCCTCCACTTCCGTCACATAGTTATCACGAATTAAATTCATCACCTCGACGAGCATCTTCATATCTTCGTAGGTTTGGTCCGCCGCCGAACGAACGGCAGGATGACACAAGACTAACAGACCAACACACAGAGCGATGGATGTTTTAACGTGACGACGCTTCATGGGGACGTCCTCCTTACGGGACTATTCGAATCAGAATTCGGAGCCAACCAGACCAACGGATCGATTGGTTCTTCTTGATGGCGCATCTCAAAATAAAAAGCTCCGGTAGCGTCCAGCGTACCGATGGGGTCCAGAGCCGTGAGCAACTGACCTTCCTGGACCTGTGTTTGCCCTAAACTACCGTACACCGACGTCATCTGCTTGGCATGCTGTACGATGACCAGCTGGCCATAGCGCTGAAAGGGACGTGCATATAATACTTTTCCTGGCTCGATACAGCGCACCGATTTTCCGGCCTCGCCTTGAATTTTAATCCCATTGGAAATTTGCAACTGATGCAGGTCCTGCGAATAATGCCGGCCAAAGGTCTGAACCACATGCCCGCGGACAGGCCACGGAAGCGATGCCTTGGCCATGGGGACAACCCGAGGAGCCATCACTGCTTTTCCAACGCGGCGCTCTTCTTTGATCACATCCCGCGCTTGATCACGGTGTGTCCGTAACTCTTCGAGAATGACGCGTAAGGCCTGCGCGGATTGTTCCATCTGATTACGCTCATCTTCCAAATGTTGTTTGCGCTTGAGAGCCTGCTGCCAACGTGACCAGTGCGAGTGCTGTTCGGCCTGGAAATCGGAGGAGGCCTTTCGGTAGCGCACTTCCTGGCGTCGCCATTGGGCTTCTTCCTGGCGCCAGCGCTGTTCCTGTCGGCGGGCTTCCTGAAACCCCAGTTGCGCCGCCAGGGATAGATCCGTCAGTTGCGAAAGAACGATGGGCAGGGGACGCAGTTCGACTTCTTGCTCACGAGTGGCTGTTTGTACGGTACGGTCCTTATATAAAGCGGTTGTCAATATTCGCATTTCGCGCTGCGCGGACTCCCGAATATGACTCTTTTCTGCGACCGCCCACTGCGCCGTCTGCACCAAGAGACGTGTTTTTTTCCACTGCTCGCGAACGGACGTGAGTGTCGTTTGCGCTTTCTCTAAGAGAGCGCCTGTCGCTTTCCACTGCTTTTTGGAAATCTCCGCCTTACGCTGCCACTGGTCGGCTTCCCTCTCGTTTTCAGCCAAGCGTGAGCGCAGCGATTCCAGCTGCCGTTGCTGTTGCTCAATCTGCCTTTCGTAACGACGTACGAGAACGTCGTACGAGCCTGGCGCTGCGTACGCAGGACAACTTAAGCAAACAACCAAACTCCAAATGCCAACGTGTCTACTTTGCATGGAAAAATCGAAATCCCAAGCAAGCCAAGGCGCCGGCGATTCCGGCCCCCAGCGGAAGCGAAGAGCTTACCGTCATGGCACTGTTTTCAAAGGCGGTTCGCAGTGTTTGCAGCCATACCGCTTCTGCGATTCCCCCGCCTAAAAGTCCCCAGCCCACATGCAGAATCATTTCTCCGGGAAGTAAATGCAGGACAAAAAACCGGTAAATCCCGGCGCAGGCCCACAATCCCACAACCCCTAGCAACAAAAGCGCCAAACGTCGAATCGCGATGCGCCATCGCTCCACAGATTGCCATGTCGACAGAACTTGGGGGTCCCAGCGAATCTCGGTTATCGAAGGCAGCACTTTTAAACGCTCCACAGGGGCCACCGACTGCATCCAAGCGGTATCACTGTAATGGATGACCACTGATGCGGGCAGTGGATTCTCTTTTAACAGTTGAAGTGATTTGGCCAGCATAGGATCAAGCGCTGCTTTTTGAAAGGCCTGCTCTTTGGTCGTCAACACCGCACTCTCAATATCCTTATCCTGTAGTTTAAATTGATCCAGCCAACCGAGCGCCTGTGCATCGGAAAGCGAATTTTGCAGAAAAACGACGACCACCAATCCTTCCTTGATGTGGCGCGACTCCTGACCCAAGCGCTGATAGCCTTCTACGATAAATAGCGCCAAGAGGGTTACTAAAAAAGACACAACAAAGGCGTGCGTTCGAACTAGACGAGTCGCTTTCATATCGCAAAATCAACCTTTTCTGCGAGTATACATAATCAGAATCGTGTTGCGGGGCGCTGGTAGACCGGCCTTGCGGCTTGCACAGAGGTATGCGACGCACGCGGACGATACCGATCCGGCATGATTTCACGATTTCGCCAGGCTTCGCTGATCTGCCGAAAAACAGCTTCCGCATCCCATCCCCGTTCAAACGTCCACATCGGTTGTCCAAAATCGCGGCACAGAGTACGCACTTTACGCTCATACCCCCATCCAATAAATGCTTTTTCGGAGAGCGCCGCTAACACCAAAGCGTGATAGCGCATACTGATGACCAAGTCATAATCGGCCATCCAAGTAAGCACCTCGCCAGGGTGATGCCACAACCGAACATGGACCGGTGTATGCGCAAGCCCTGCAGCCTTGTGCGCGATCGGCGCATCTTGTTCCGGGAAGAACACCAGGAAATCCACGCCGATATTCCATTGACCCGCGATGCGATCGGCCAGATAGGCGAGGTCATGTTCCCACCCTGTCCGTCGCGACCACGGTGCCACAGCGATTGCAATGCGCGATTCTTTCGCACGATCCTTCTGGGTATGAGCGACGGGCAACCCAAACACCAAATCGCGCACTTCCTTGACCGGAAAAAAGACCCCCGCTGCCTCGAGCGCCTTGCGTGAATCCGTGTCACGCACAGACGCACTGTCGACCACCATACCGAATGTCAGGCGCGTGATCCAGCGATTGAAACCATTGGCGATGGGGTCGACACCGATGGCCGTAATCTCGTTACGGCAACCGAAAAACTTGGCGACCCATAAGAGCCCCAGATAGTACACATGATTCCAGATCCCGGTGGTTTCCTGAAGAAGTCCTCCCCCGCCCAGAATAAAGCGGCGCGCGCGCGACAAAGGTCCGACCCACGCCCAGGGGTGCCACCGATTCACCGTTTGCACCGCGTGACGCTCCGCGGTTTCATGCAGGCGAAACGTCAACACGGTAATTTCTGCCCCCGGTTGTTCCGCACGCACTTTGTGAATCAGGGCCGATAAAATCAGTTCGTCTCCCGCATTTTCAAATCCATAATACCCGGCGATCACAACAGAATTCGTTTTCATAATAAAACACCCTTTCGGCTGAAATGTTTGAGAAGGACCACGGCTGCAATTCCTATGAGAAACCCCAGACAGAGTCCGTTGATACTTCGCCAAATCTCCATTCTCAGCGGTGAATGGAGATGGCAAAACGTGTTCACCATGGAAACCTGACCGATCATCCCCAGCCAGATCAACACCCGGCCATCCCAGGTTGTCTTGTTTTCGTGATGCCAGGCTTGAATGTAGTAGCCCAGAAGCACCAGGGGATGGCCCAAGGCAAACTCTTTAAAGCGCGGCCGGGCAACCAGAATCCGTTCCAGAAAATCCCGGAGAGGCTGTTCCAAAGAGGATCGCGCGGCGGCGGGAGCATTGCCCGTGCGCAGCAAAATATATCCCGCCGCCGCCACGATCACGAGTCCGACAATAATTTCCCATCGCGTGACAGTGTGGCGTACGAATCGCATCAGTTCCTCACGCGAAAACAGCAGGCCTAATGCGCCGAGCATAGATAACACAAAAATAAGCTTCACGCCGCGAAACGGCACAATTTCCAGACGGGTATACGGATGATCCGCCACAGCAGCCACGAACAGCGCGCCAACCAGTGTGAGTGCAGACAATTTCAAAAATTGACGCACAGGCATCGGCCACGCATGGACAACCGGGACTTTCCCATCGACAAGATTCGAAACCGACCACCATAAGCCGAACAAGGGCGCGAAAACGGCCAAAAGCAATGCGGCGACCGGCTGAAGAAGGCGTCCGATCCGTCCTACAGAGGCGGGCCAGTAGACGCGGGGTTCCGGGAAGCCCAGGCGGAAACCGCGCTTGTTCAAAATCTCTGAAAACTCCCGCAACTCGTCGAGATACCGGGGTCCTGAGAGCGTGGGCGGAACATGCATCAATAACAAGCGACACATGCGTTCATCCACCGCACGGATCCAGCGTTGCTTCTGCTGAGCCCACGTTGAGTCCTTAAATTCAGCCACGGGTATCGTGTGAGCTTTATAGGTGGATGCAGGGTGAGCCCGTGCCATCAGGACGGCCGCCTTGGCCGGCTTAAACTCGAAGAGGAATTGTGTGACGCCCGAGCGCGCCACCTGTGTTTTCCAAAGCGGCAATGTTTCCGAGCCACCGGGAAGATCATCGCCGCCCCAATAGATTCCGGACGGGCTTGTCTGAAGCTGCTTGACCAGTGAAGCGTCTTCCTGGCCCGCCGCACTCGACCAGGCATCTTGAGTCACCCTAAAAATGGGCGTAAGGCCCGTATGGCGGACCGCGTGGACGAGCGTCTCATCATATCCTGCATCAATATCGCTCACCGACTCGAAACGGCCGTTTTTCCGTTCAAGAATTCCAGAGGATCCTTCCCGTTTGAAGACGAGATCAGGAACGCCGCGTAGTGACAGTTCCCGATACACTTGTTCGGCTAGGGCTGGCTGATCAAAACGAAGGCGCGCGGTGTCCAGCGGATTTCCACTCGCAGGCCTTTGCGGTTCAAATCGATGTTGCTGCAGAAGATCGGAGAGCGTGAGAGGAGAGACAACAAGGCCTGTTACACCGGAATCGTGCAATTGGGACAAAAGCTGGGAAGGCGCAACAGCCGTACGGGCAAAGACAGCCTGAACTTCCGACCAATCAGCGGCCAGCGTCACCGTTCGTTCCTGGGATTCTTCGCGCGCCCGTTCTGCAAGCCGTGGCAGCGCGATGGCGAGCATCCCCAACACAAGCAGCCCTAAATGCCCTGCTTTTAGGCGCATAAATTGTCTTTACCGTGCATTTTTCGGAGTGCGGCGGCTTTTAACACGACTCGGGGAACGCCGTCCGAGAGCCAGGCGGTATGCGTCAACGTATTTTTGTGCCGATAATGTCCAGGAAAAATCAGCCGCCATCGCACGCAGCTGCAATCGCGTCCAAATGGGCTCGTCATGAAAGACCGTCAGTGCGCGGGTAATTTCTTTCATAAGCGCCGAAGGGGTCGGGTCGTAGAACAAAAATCCTGTACCGGTATCCCCTGGACCAAACGGCAACACGGTGTCCAGCAGGCCACCAGTGGCTGTCACCACCGGGATAGCGCCGTAACGCATAGCAATCATTTGACTGAGTCCGCAGGGTTCGAAGCGGGAGGGCATTAAAAAGATATCGCTGCCGGCATAGATGTAGTGCGCCAAAGGCTCGTTAAATTCCGAGCAGTAATAAAATTGTCCGGGGTAGCGCTTGGCCATTTGCTCATACTGGCGCTGCAGCTGCGGGTCTCCCTGTCCAAGCACCACCAGCTGTACGCCATGACGCATCAGGTCCGGAACGATATTGGCCACGAGATCGAGGCCTTTTTGCACGTCCAAACGCGCCACAATGCCCAGCAGCGGCGCCTTGGGATTGGGGGTGAGTTGCGCAATCTGCTGAAGGTGTGTCTTGGATTCGCGGCGATCCTGGAGGTGCGCCGCGTCGAAGGGCTTGGCTAAAAAGGGATCGCTCGAGGGGTTCCATTCCTCCATGTCGAGTCCATTTAAAATTCCAAAAAGATCTTTTGAACGGTGACGAAGAACACCCTCCAGAGCAAAGCCATACATCGAGCTGCTTTGAATTTCCCGCGCATAGGAGGGGCTCACCGTCGTCAGAAGGTCTGAATAGATCAACCCGG
The DNA here is from genome assembly GCA_964506645.1 of uncultured Elusimicrobia bacterium. Classification (GTDB taxonomy): domain Bacteria; phylum Elusimicrobiota; class Elusimicrobia; order 2-01-FULL-59-12; family 2-01-FULL-59-12; genus CAZDML01. The sequence continues at coordinate 9,880 of CAZDML010000069.1, forward strand.
CCTTCATGAAATTCATGTGGCCGTAAAATTCCAGGCCATGGAGGTGGTATTCCTCCCACGGCAACCCCGCAAGGGCCAGGGTGTCTTTCGGAAATTGTCCCTGATAAGCAATATTATGGATCGTAAAAATGGAGGCTGTGTGCTGAAAGAAAGCATCCCGACGATAGACGGTTTTGAGATACGCGGGAACGAGTCCCGTTTGCCAGTCATGACAATGAATCACATCCGGGCGAAACTCGAGGGCCTTGCACGCTTCCAAGCTGGCTCGGGATAAAAAGATAAAACGTTCGGCATTATCGGCATAATCACCTTCCGCAGACCGATACAAGCCAGGCCGTCCAAAATATCGGTCATTTTCCAGAAGATACACGGTCAGCTTTGGATCAATGCGCACCTCGAAGATTTTCGCATCCTGCCAGCCGGACCCAACGGGCACATGTACTTTTTCCCCCGTATCGCGCAGATTAAACTCATGCGTGCGGATGGATTTATATTTGGGGAGGATAATGCGAACATCGTGTCTCTGTTGACGCAGTGCTTTGGGCAAGGAACCGACGACATCGGCCAACCCACCGGTTTTACAGAAAGGAACGCATTCCGATGCAGTGAAGAGTATCTTCAATCGGCTTCTCTTAGAAACTTTGCCGCTTCTTCCGGCGGCGTCGGATTGACATAAAATCCGGAACCCCATTCAAAGCCTGCCACTTTCGTCAGCTTCGGCATAATTTCCAAGTGCCAATGATAGTGCTGCAGTTTGGATTCCCGCAGCGGGGAGTTGAGAATAATAAAGTTGTACGGTGGATTATCCAGCACATTCTTCATCCGGCGCAACGCCCCCTGAAGCAGACGGGAGAGGTTGACCACTTCGTGTTTCTGCAAGTCTTCAAAATCCGAATC
>CAZDML010000070.1:0-10742 GCA_964506645.1 uncultured Elusimicrobia bacterium
GGGGTTGAGGCGCAGGGCTTCGCGGATGTTGTCATCCGGATAGGCGAGGCTAAGCTGATTTGCCAGCGTGATCTCCATATGACGGTATGCATTTTCGAAACTTTTCACCATTTCTGCCGTACGATGGCTGGAGGCCACATGAAGTTTATCGCAGACAATACTCAGGACCTGACGCATAACATCGGAGGTCTCGGAATTAAATCCTCCAAAAACCCGGTCGAGCTCTTTAAGAGACTTGGTGTCATCGACAAACCAGTCCCGGCGTGGGGCAACTCCCAGGAGAACATCTTTGCCAATCTTTTTCCCGCGGGCTTGCAGGAGCGGAATCACCACTTTTTCCGTGGTGCCCGGCGTGAGAGTGGATTCAATGATAATGAGTGGCGGATTTTGCGGGTCGGAAGGTGGAAGCCCCGCAGCCAACTTCCCAATCACATCTTCAAGATAGGGTTTAAAGGGTTTGCCGTCCTTTTCGGTTGGAATGCAAATGAAGTGGACGAGTACGTCCTTAGACAATAACACGGCGGAGTCGGAGACGGCTTTGATATAGCCGTCGTTGACAAGCGGTTGAATATCAAATTTCAGCCATTCTAAAAAGCCGGGAATATCAATCTTGCCTTGGTTAATCGCTTGTGCCCGGCGTGGGTCGACATCCATGGCGATGCCCTGCACTTTTTGACGGGCAAAATACGCCAGTGTGGAGAAGCCGATATAGCCTGCTCCCCACACCCCAATTTTGTATTTCCCGCTTTTAAGTAACTCTGCGTAATTGTTCACTCGCTCCTCCAGAACTGTTCGTTAAAGTTGGAATCCGCGCGTTCGTAATCACGGCGGGATCCGATGTCGACCCAGTATTCATGAATAGGAAAGCCGACCACGCGGTGGCCTTTGGCGATGGCGGTACGAATCAGGTCGGGCATATCAAAAGGCTGTCCTTCAGGAATTAAAGCAAGCAATGCCGGATCAATGACTTGAATGCCGGCGCAAATAAAGCTGGTTTGGGAAGGCTTTTCCTGAAGGTCGACGATGGCGTCGCCATTTAAACGTACGACTCCATAAGGAACTTGGTAGGAATAGCTTTTTAACCCTATTGTCAGGGGTTGCTTGCCCGTCTGATGAAATTTCATTAGATGGAGGAAGTTGACGGCCGTGAGAAGATCGCCATTTAATAACAAAACCGGTTCTTTGATCTTGTCCGCAATAAGACGTGCGGCGCCTACTGTGCCGAGTGGCTGTGTTTCATGAATATATTCAATCTGAATGCCCAAGCGGCTACCATCGCCAAAATTTTGACGAATGACATCTTCTTTATAGTGAACAGCCAAATAGAATTTGTGAAATCCTTGCGATGCCAAGCGCGTCACGATATGTTCCAGAAGGGGGCGTCCCCCCACTGGCAACATGGGCTTCGGTGTATTTTCAGTCAGCGGCTGGAGGCGTTTCCCGAAGCCTCCCGCGAAAATAAGGACGGGGGTAGAAATCTTTTTGGGGCTGCTCACAATGTCCGTAAGTAGTTCTAAGCCAACCACGTGCTTTTGTTCGTCTACGAGCGGGATCTGTGCGATGCGTTGGACGGTCATAATGGTTCGGATCTCTTCACGCGGTGTTCCGGAAAGGACGGTGATGGGATTCTTGTTCATGACACCTTCGACCGCACTCTCCAGCGTCAGTCCTTTAAGAAGCCCTCGACGGATATCTCCGTCGGTCACTGTTCCCAAAAGCTTTTTATCGGCGTCGATCACCAGCGCAATCATGAGTGCAGTGTCATTCATGATTTGATAGGTTTCGCGTAGTGTGGTCTTCGGCGTAATCATCACAGAACGAAAGTCGATAGGGTTCATAGGATCCGTCCTTGCGCGTTAGTGGCGATCATAAAACTGAAATCGACTTGTTGGAAATGAGATGCCGGCCTGCGACAGCTGTTGCCGGAGCTGATCATAGGCCGGTTGGTCATACACCGTGCCGCCTACAAATGAAGATCGATCACCGTTCGGTGCAAAACACTGTTTGTAGGCCCAGACGCCATTGTATGGGGTCGCTCCACCCCCCAAAAGATAATACCGTCCACCATGGTCTTTGGCATAACGGATAATTTCCTGTTTAAGCAAGTGATTGGGACATTTATCCATCGCCGATTCCAATGTTCCGCCCAGGAAAGAATGGTAGTAAAGTCCTTCCGATAATACGAGTTCACATGACACGGCTACTCCATCCAGCATCGCATAGAAGAAATGGACATTCTTGGGGAGTTTTTCTGCTAGCGTTTGATAAAACTTCGGGTCGACATAGTAGAACGCAGTCGCGTCATTGCGGTCCATGGTGTGCTTATAAATGGAGAGATAGGCGTCCAAGTGATTGACGTTCGATTCTTCAAACACCGTAATCCCGGCACGGTTGGCTTTTTTAATATTTTTGCGGACCGCGTGTTTAAATTCCTTCGTTATGGTGTCAATCGGCTTGTCCAAATCTACCACAATGAAACCGCCAATATCGATGCGCTGCACGTCAGAAGGAGCGAACTTTTCGTTTTGCATAACGGGGTGATAACGGTCAAAACTGCACAAGATCTTGTTCTTCTGAGAATACTCCTTAAAGTGTTGGTGAAACTGCTCTACAACCTGCAGGTCTTGAGAATTCGTGACCAGACCACCGCGCCCGTAGAACCCTTGAAGGTCGTACCCCGGGACTGTGAGCCCAGTATCAGACAAAAGGGCTTGTAGCGAACGTTGCAGAAAGGGATACATCACAAAGGAATCCCCTATTTCCAACACGGCGCAACGGGGTTGGCCTTCTTTGTGGAGGTAGCGAGCGGCAACCTCAGCAAATTCTGGCCTGTAAAAAATATCCTTTTGGCTCTCCGGCAGTCGCTGAAAGAGCGCATTCCAGCGCGGGTCGGAAGGCTCTAAGAGAGTGAATTCTGATGTTGGAGCGGTCATTGTCATTTTGTTGCAGTAATCAGCCATTCTTTGACTTCTTGCGTACGGTTCCTATCCGAACGGATGAGATAGTCGTATTCCACAGCCGAAAAGGCATTGTAGAGTTGTTTGATGTCTTTTTCCTCGGTGAAACGGACAATGCCTCGGCCTCCATGAGAGCTGTGTTCGGAAATTTCCTCGTAAGTATGCGGTTCAGAAGCGAGGGCCTTGCCCTGTCCATAACCTGTACTGCCTACCATAAAAGTTTTTGAAAACATTCGTCCGCCCGGCTTCAAAACACGATGGCATTCTTGTAGGATCCGTTGTGTGTCGGCGCGTGTATTGGCGTACGTGCATTCAATATCGAGGATGGCATCAAAGAGGTCGTTCTCATATGGAAGATGTCCTACGTCCCCCTGTTTGAGATCGATGCGGATATTCTCTTCCTGGATGCGTTGACGCGCCTGCTCGAGAGCAACCGCGCTTCCATCGATCCCGAAAGCAGAAAATCCTTCCCGGGCCACATACCACAGGTTGGCGGCTGTCCCGCAGCCAATTTCCAAGATCCGAATGTCGCTTCGCTTGGACGATCCGTAAAAGGAGCGCGCTACAAAACGAACCACTTCTTCGGGCGGGTACCGTCCCCAGGCCTGATTTTTATAGACGGCATCCCATTTTGGATCCCAGGCCATGGTTAGTGCGCTCCTTGGGTGATAAATTTCTTTTTCAAAAGGGTTTCCTTGGAATAACGTTTGAGAATATTTTTGGTCCCAGCAATAATGCGCTTGCTGGAATGTCCGTCACCGTAGGGATTCTGAGGGCGCGAGCGCCTGTATTTCAGCGCCTTCTGGATCCCGGAACGGATTGCGCGCGACTGGCAGGGCACATCGATGACATTGTGGCCACGCAATCGCCCCTGCTGTCGGTTGCCAATATTTACAACGGGAAGATCAAGAGAGGGCGCTTCCCAAATGCCACTGGAGGAGTTCCCGATCATGAGTCGTACGTAATACATTAGGCTTAAATACGCATGTTGGCCTAAGTGTGGAACTAGGCGAACTGTTTTTGGATGCTGTTTTGCAAACGATTTTAAGAGAGCGATTATCTGACGGCTTCCATGATCAGCATTGGGATACGTCAGAACATACTGGAGGTCGGCAGCGGCCAATGCGCGCAGGTATTCTCTTATCTGTGCGACAGTGGAATGACTCTCCAGCGTTACCGGATGAAAAGTGCATAAAGCCGTGGGTTTTGAGAGGTTGAGCTTAAGCTGCGCAGAGAGGAGGCCTTTGGAAAGCGCTGGAAGCCGGCGTAGCGTATCGAGGCCCGGTTCGCCGGTCACATGAACACGCCACGGTTCTTCACCCATTTGACGCAGGCGTTTAGCAAACAAAGGATTTCCCGTAAAGTGAATATGAGACATCTTGGTGACGGCGTGACGAACCTGCTCATCAATAGCGCCTGTGGTAATTTCGCCCCCTGAAATGTGTGCAACGGGAATCGAGAGGAGGAGGCAGGCCGTACAGATTGATAAAAGTTCATAGCGGTCTCCACCGATCAGGACCAGATCAGGAGCGAGTCGTTTGAAGATGTCGGAAAGTTTTGCCGTCCAGGTGCCGGCCGCATGAGCCAGGGACACGGGCGATCGGGTGTCGAAAGGAATGGAAATGCGAGCATCAATTCGTAAGCCGTCCTTGAGTATTTCCCGGTATGTGTAGCCGTATTCTTTAAGCCAATGAGAGCCCATGACGACCAGTTTTAAGTCGATCGTTGGATCGGCGGCAAAATCTTTTAACAACCAGCGTAGCGCGCCGTATTCGCCGCGGGAGCCTGTAATGATGCAGATGCGTTTTTTCTTCATCGTTTCTTCGCCTTCAGCAGGTATTCCCCCCACGCCAGATCGTCTCGTGTATCGATATCTAAAGCATAAGCGCTGTCCATCATGTAGGGAATGATGCGCTTTCCATAAAATTTCTTCTTTCGCAGCACCGCTGTTTTAATCACATAGAGGACACCGTTTTCAGTAACCGCTTTAGGCAAATATTTTTTCGTTATGGCCTGATAACGAAGTGGAGAAAACGTCGACAGCGTTCCGCTGGAATTCAGTTTCCAGGCGTGGAAAGGGTGATGCGGCAGTTCTGTCACGGCCGTCAGGGTGTCCGCCCGGCTCGTTTCGAAGAGGTGAAGCGCTTCATCAATGTGACGTGCAGTGCGCAGTGGGGAGGTGGGTTGCAGCAGTACGACAGCATCCACGTGTATGCCTTTACTTTCTACGTATGAGAGCGCATGCAGAATGGCATCCAGAGAAGAGCTGTTATCCCGCGAAAGCGCAGCAGGGCGAAGGAAGGGCACGTCTGTGCCGCGGCGCTGGGCGTAACGTGCGATGCGCGGATCATCCGTAGAGACAATCGTGTGAGTCAGCATTTTGGAGGCTCGCGCAGCACAGAGTGTGTATTCAATAAGCGGTTTCCCTCCAAATGAAACTAAGTTCTTATGTGGTATGCGCTTGGATCCGCCACGTGCTGGGATGAGTCCGAGATAGTAAGGTTTCTTTGGCATGTCAGCGTTTCTTCTCCAGGTGGCTCCATTCGATACGTGTATCGTCCGGAAGGGCTTTTTTGAGTTTGCCTCCCAGAACGCGGTCATAAGCCTCCGGGCCCAGACCGAATACAATTTTTTTTAGTGCCAGATCTTCGCGTCGAATAATATGGCCTGCTGGAAGTGCACGGGCAGTGGCCAGAAAGCGACGCATCGCCAAACGGTTTGATTTTTCTTCTGGACGCACCGCTTTGATGCCAGTCCCCAGTGCGCGGTGCGTATCTCTCGCATTTTGAATGTAGGTTCGAAGTTCATCGGGTTCGAGAGAAGCTTGCTGGTCGTGTCCCGGCATTTTCCTGGATAATGTAAAGTGCTTTTCCAGGATGCAGGCCCCAAGCGCTACCGCGGCGCTTCCCATCGTCTGTCCTAGAGTGTGGTCTGAATATCCAACTGGAAGCTTAAGGGTGTTTTTGAGCGTGGTCAAGGCGCGTAAGTTAACCGATTCCACCGGTGCCGGATAACAGCTCGTACAGTGAAGTACGGCGAGCGATCGGCATCCCGCCTTGCGCATGGCATGGACGGAGGTTGTTACCTCTTTAAGCGTTGAAGCGCCCGTTGAGAAAATGAGGGGGATTTTACGGCCTGCCAAATAGCGTAAGAATGGAAGATTGTTTACATCTTGTGATGAAACCTTGATAGCCGGAAGTTTGAGTTCATCAATTAAAAAATCCGCACTCTGCCATTCGTCCGGTGTCGAGAGCATCAGAATTCCCACTTTGTCACAGTACGCCTTAATTTTACGGAAGGCATCAAAAGAAAGTTCCAGGGGTTTGACGGTGTCGTATTCTGAGAGTTCTGGGTTAGAAGTCCTTAGTTGATACTCGGGTTTTGGTGAGTTTTTTCGGCTGTAAACAAGTTCGGTAATCCATGTTTGAAATTTGACCGCATCCGCACCACAGGCTTTCGCCGCATCCACCATTTGATAGGCGGTTTTCAGGTCGCCGTTATGGTTGACGCCGGCTTCAGCAATAATAAATAACCGACTGGGATCAAAGAATTTCATAAACCGTTGAGTACCTGAGTCATATGTTCCATGTCCCTGAGTGACAGATGTTCATGAATCGGCAGCAGGACATGATGATCGATATAGTACTTTTCATTTTTATAAGAAGCATCCGGCCCTGCAGGGATGTGATCCCAGCGCTGTATTAGAGTCGCCAAGAAGAGGCCGCGATGCATCGCGCGGGTTTGAAGAATGTGGCGTTGTTCTGTGACAAATGCGGGTACGGCCATTGGGACCCATCCAGTCGCATCATGAGGATAAACCCACTCTAATTTTGATGTTTGGAGGTGTGTGTAGAGATAACTGACATTGCGCCGGCGGGCTTGCGCAAAGGAGTCGGCATCGATGCAATTGAGTTGGGATTTCGTATCGAAGGCTAAGGCGCGAGGCGTAAAATCATTTTGAATTTTAGCGTAATAACGCTCGTGAAAAAAACCACTCAGTGAGAGCCATAGCGAGTCTGACCAGGTATGTGTGCTGAGATGGAGGTGTCTATTGGCCTGGAGGTGTTTTCGGTACCAAAAACGTGCAGATAAAGTGGAAGATGTGGGTGGCTCTGGCAAGGTCTTAAAGAGTGGATGGTGACACACTAAAAGCGCCCCCTCTTCGACGCCTAAGGCCTTTGGGAATGAAAAGAGGGCTGCATCCCCCAGCATCCCCAGAGGCTGGCCTTGCGGGGTTCGGCTGAACAGTCCCTGAGCACAATCTTCTATCAGATAAATTTTTCGCTTCTGGCATTCAGCGGCTATGCGTTGAATGGATTGAGTGCGACCCATCGGGTGAAGAACAAAAAGGGCCTGAGGGTATGGGGGTTTGTCCAGCTCCTGGATTAGGACAGACTCATCGATGAGAAGGTCTTTTCCCGTCGCATAGAAGCGCACCGTACTTCCCAATGCTTTGACGGGATCGATAACACCTGCCGCAATATAAGCCGGCATAAGGACCGTGGAGGCGCTGCCAATCCCCACATGTTTCAGTGCCTGATGCAGCGCTGAGCGTCCAGTCTTGTACCAGCGCATCGAACCCTGAGGAAGGTGTTTCATGACGGCTCTTTCCTTAGATGCGGTCGACGGAAGATCCGAAAGTTCACGAAAACAGGTCATCATGATGCCGAGGCGCTCCAGTGAAGGTCATCGGAGATCTGTGTGGAAATCCATTTTGCAAAGGAGAGGGAGCACGTCATCCCGGGAGAAATCATGTTCAAAATGTGGATGGAATGAGGCGTATGTTCAATGACGAGATCCTCTACGAGCTCCCCGTTGTCGCGTAGTAGCTGCGGACGGATTCCGACATGCGGGGTCTTTTCCAAATCGTTGAGGGAAAGTCCGTCCACTAAATGGGATGCTTCTTCCAGAAAATGCGATGGGCTGAACGAATGGTGGAGTTCCTTCCAGGCGACTTTTACAAGAGCCCGGTTGTGCCAAAAGGCATTCCAGAATCCAGGGTGACGTATCATGTCCCAGAGATCGGACAATGAGAAGTCTGATGTACGGTAAGCCTCACGCCCAAACGCAGGAACTGCATTGGGGCCGACGAGGACATCCCCTTGAATCGTTTGGGTCAAGTGAATCCCTAAAAACGGAAAGCGTGGGTCGGGAGGGCTATAGAGCATCGATTGGATAATCGGCCGACGAATGACGAAATATTCTCCGCGAAACGGTGCGATAGAAAACGACAATCCCACGCCGATCTGATGCGCAATCTGATCCGCATAGAGCCCGCCGCAGTTGATCACGAGTTTGGCGTTAAAAGAGGAATGGGCTGTTTGGATATGAATTCCCTCCGACGTTTCTTGAAGACCCGTCACACGGTGGTTAAAGTGAAAGACAGAGCCGCTTCGTTGTGCATCCTTGGCGATGCTGCGTGTCAGGGCTTTCGCGTCGACCAGTGCTCCAGAGGGTGAGAAGAGCGCGGCTTTTCCTTTAGCTGCGGGTTCTTTCTTTTTGAGGTCAGATTCTGCCAGTACGGTGAGGCCCGGCACGCCATTCTTCTCCCCCTTTTTCAAAAGCATCTCCAGGGCAGGTATCTGGTCATCCGTGTGGGCGACGACAAGGGTGCCGACCTGTTTGTAGGGCACGTTATGCGAGAGACAGTAGTCATGGATCAGTGCGTTGCCTTCCACGCAAAGACGTGCCTTGAGGGTGCCGGGAGTAGGGTTGAAGCCGGAATGGACAACGCCGCTGTTGCGTCCACTGGTATGTTCCGCTGCCTGGGATTCTTTTTCTAACACGAGGATGCGTGGAAAACGCTGGCTTAGCTCGCGGGCGAGCGCGGATCCCACAATACCAGCGCCGATAATGGCGATATCATAGGTCGTATTATCCATAGTGTTTCTAAAAGAGGGAGCGTAACTCCATGTACTTCATCAGTAAGGGATAGGCTTTCTCGACACGACTGATCATTTTGTCGATATCTTGGATACGTTCTTTCCAGTAGGCCTGCTGTGCGGGAGAGTCTGCGGAGGGTAAATCATTTTTAAGCTGATCGAGGTTCTGGCGAAGGAATGCAATGCGCCGCTGAGTCCCCTCCTGAACACGCCGCGCGGCCAATTCCACAAGGTCCAGTTCTGCCCGGTAAAAGTCGCGCCGAGTCCCTAGCTGCGGCATGAGGTGGACAGCCCCCCAGCCGTTTAAGGTGCGCAAGTGAATGCTGGCATTGCCTTTGCTCATATGGCACCGCTTGGCGATTTCATCCAAGGAAAGGGGTTCTGGAGATAGATAAAGACACCCGTAGATCTGCCCAATGGAGCGATTAAAGGAAAACATCTCAGCCAGTTGTCCGGCCAAGTGGATGAGGTCGTCCGTAGTGCTTATTTTAGTCTTCGTCATATCGTTTAGAACTTTCTAAACATTGAATACATCAAAAACAGAGCTGTGTCAATGGATTATTTAAAGCGAAAATCATATCTATATTTAGATGCGATTATACTGTTTCTGTGAGCTAGACGGTATGGATGAGCTGGCGAAGAGAAAGGCCTTCCCGAGAAAGGGAGATGAAGCCTAAAATCACAATAAAAGTGAACTGAAACGCATGGATCGTGAGAATAATAGGAAGCGCCTGCGCTCTGGGTATCCCACAAAGCCCTAGTGCGGCCGTTCCTGCGAGTTCCACAGTCCCTACATACCCTGGGGCCTGAGGAAGAAGAGCGGAAAGACCCAGCATAAAGAGCAAAAAGAAGGCCTGTGGATAGGCAAAAGTGACCGGAAAGGCGTGGACCATGATGTACAGGGTTGTTCCTTCCAGGGTCCAGATGACCAAGGACTGTAGAAACACAATGAGGACGTGGCTGGGTTTGGTGGTCCCGGAGGCGCCATGCATGAAGTTGTGATAGAGGTTGAGGATCTTGCTTTTTAAGGGGTGTGGCAGCGGCAGTTTTTCAATGAGTCCTTTCACATGGGACTGGAAGCATAGGGAAAGGATGAGAACAATGAGTGTTGCGATACAGGCGCCACCCAAAGCGTAAGCGCCATGCTCGATTGACTCCGGGAACGGAAAAAAAAGTGTCACTGCCAAAAACGTCAGAAGGAAGCTGATGGTGTCGTAGAGGCGCTCCATAAAAATCGTGGCCAAACAGGAGGTTCGCGAGATGCCCAGTTTTTTTCCCGTCCAATGGGCACGGAGGATTTCCCCCATCCGCAGAGGCAGGATGTTGTTCCCGAAGAATCCAAGGATTAAAGGCGAAAAAAGGTCTTTGGCGGGAACATGTTTTACCGGGCGCATCAGTGTCTCCCAGCGCACAGCGCGCATCCAATAACCGGTGATGTAGGTTAGTAGAGACAGGAAGAGAATCGATATACGGGCTTCTTTAACAGCAGTTAAAGTATCCGCGAAGGAAATGCCGCGCAAGGCCCAGTACAGACAAAAGCCTGAAATAAGAACGCCGCACCAAAGAATTATTTTTTTTGCCACGGGCACATTATACCGATTATCGTTTTGATTGAAAGCGCAGGGTGTCGGCGTGAACGACAGAAGGGTCATACGCCAGGATCATACGCTCATACCCAGACGTTGGAACATACCCCGGATAGGCCCGCATAAATTGCGCATACCGCATCTCAAGATCACGAATCTCTTTGAAAGCCGTTTTACTGTCCCCTCGAAGAAAGTGACAGCGTGCAGTCCATAAAGAGGTCTCCCAGTAATGGGGCTCGAGTTCGTAGGCGCGCCTCAGCCAGGGCAATGCACTTTGCGGGTCTTTCATGTGAATCAGTAATCGTCCTTTTGCGAGA
>CAZDML010000071.1:0-10307 GCA_964506645.1 uncultured Elusimicrobia bacterium
GGAGTGGCTCGGTACAAAAGGGACATGACCAGCGAGTGGATACAGACGGATTTTCCCGCTCCCGTTGCTCCTGCAATCAGCAGATGTGGCATCGAAGCCAAGTCCGCGATATAAGGATGCCCTTCGGCATCTTTTCCCAAAGCGATCGCGAGTTTGGATTTATGCGATTGAAATTCTTCCGACTGAACGACTTCCCGCAGCCGAACAATCGCACGATCCGGGTTCGGGAGTTCGATCCCGACCGCCGCTTTTCCCGGGATGGGAGCGACGATACGCACGCTGAGCGCTTTCATGGCGAGCGCTATGTCGTTACCCAAATTAGCGATGGCTTGGACCTTGATGCCGGGAGCAGGTGTAAAATCGTAGCGGGTGATGATGGGGCCGGGATGGATTTCGACAACTTTCCCCTGAATACCAAAATCGAGGAGTGTTTTCTCTAGCTGCTGGGAGTTCGACAATAAATCTTCTTCGCTGATGCGTTTGGTTGTTTTTTCCGGCACCATCAAGAGATCGATCGCAGGCAATACATACGGCGTGATAGGTTCGTCATCCTCCGTGGCTTTGGCGGTGATCGGCTCAAGCTTACGAACCGGCGGCTTCGGCGGAGTGGCCGCAGGCATGGAAGAGGAAACAACCGGCTTCGCGGGCGGCGGGGGCATCAGCGTGTCTTTTCCATGGACGATCGGCCTTGCATCCTCTTTGGCTTTGCCATTGGCCGTGACGCGTGCCGGCTCTTTGCCGGGCATCACTTTGGGCAACGGTTTTTTAGTTGGCGCCTTCTGATTTTTCTCACGCTGCTGGGCGACAGCCTCACGCCACTGAGACCAATCGTTATGCAAAAGTTCCCACAAGCGAAGCGCTAAATCCTTGGGATGCTGCCCCGAACGCCAGATCCATATCCCCCCCATCAAGAGACTCGACAGGAGTAATGCGCCCCATCGGCCAAACATCTGAGTAAAGAAAACGCCACCAGATTTCCCCAGATAACCGCCGGGATTCAAATCCATAAAAATAGCCCCGAAGGTAAAGAGAAACACGCACGCGCCAGCCATCAAAAACGCATCCACAATTAAATAGCGCCACGGCTGACGATCCTCGCGATGCAGCAACAACCGAACCGCACGATAGCCCATTAAAAACCAGAGTAAAAAAGCACCTTGTCCAAACGCACGTGACGTCGTACGCGCCAGCATCGCACCGGCCTGGCCGGCACGACCCGGAAACACGTTGGAGTAAAAACCAATCAGGGAAAGAAAAAGGAGGATGAATCCGGCAAGAACAGGGGAGGTTTTATTTTTACTGCGGGCCGTTTTGGCGAAGAGGTTGGGTGTGTGGCGTCCGCTCATGCCGGCTCCACATGGAAGAGGACTTGCCCGGCGGTGACCGGTCGCGAATTTTCTGCGGTAATCTTCACAATGCGGCAGCTTTTATCGGCTTTAATTTCGTTCATGACTTTCATGGCTTCGACAATACAGAGCGTCTGGCCCGCGGTCACAATATCGCCTTCTTTGCAGAACGGCGGACTCGTAGGAGAGGGTGTACGATAAAACACTCCGGCAAGGGGTGAGGTAATACTGTTCTCTGCGGAGACAGGGGCACTGGCAGCGGCTGCTTTGGGACGCGCAGCGTCCGACGTTTTGGCAGGCGCACCCCGATGAACGGGACTGGCAGCAACGGTCGCCTGCAGCGGTCGTCGGTCAAGTTTAATACGTGTATCCGCTGTTTTGTATTCCAGCGTGTCCAATCCCTCTTCGACCATCAGGTCGTAGAGGGATTGAAGTTCTTGCTGGGCTTCAGAAGCGGCTTTCGAATCGTCTGCCATAGAATATTAAAGACGTTTAATTAGCGACGTGGGCGATCAAAACTACGTCCACCGCGACCACCACCGTATCCACCGCGTCCGCCAGAACGTTCACCACCACCATGAGGGGAGGGCGTTCCTTCTGAACCCGGATGCGTCACCGCTTTGCGGGAGAGATTGATGCGGCCCTGCTGATCCACTTCGAGCACTTTCACTTCAATCTCTTCGCCTTCTTTCACCACATCTTCGGCCTTCTCAACGAAGGTCGGGGCCAGCTGGCTCATACGGATCAAGCCTTCTTTGCCCGGGAAGATTTCGACGAAAACGCCGATCCCCATGATCCGGGTAACACGGCCTTTGTATATTTTGCCGACTTCTGCTTCCGCCGTCAAGCCAGTCACTTCGGCTTTGGCAGCTTCGACGGCTTTGGAATCGATCGAGGAGATGTAGACACTACCGTCATCTTCCACTTCGACCTCAGCCCCTGACGATTCAATGATGCGGCGAATATTCTTACCACCGGGGCCGATCAAGGCTCCGATCTTTTCGACAGGAATCATGACGCGAATCATACGCGGTGCATGCACGGAGAGTTCCGGGCGCGGCGCAGACAAGGTCTGAAGCATGTGTTCGAGCAGTTTCATGCGAGCTACACGCGCATTTTCCAGCGCTTCACGGAGCAGCTCGATCGAAATACCGCTGATCTTAATATCCATCTGAATACCGGTGATACCGTCCGGTGTTCCGGCGACTTTAAAGTCCATGTCGCCCAAATGATCTTCCAGACCCTGGATATCGGTGAGGATGGCATACTTATCGCCTTCCTTCACAAGACCCATGGCAATACCGGCCACAGGTTTACGCACCGGCACGCCGGCGTCGTACATCGCGAGGAGCCCACCACAGACCGAAGCCTGAGAGCTGGAACCGTTCGACTCCAAAATATCAGAGACGATACGAATCGTGTATGGAAATTCATCTTCGCTCGGTAGTACTGCATAGAGTGAGCGCTTCGCGAGCGCACCGTGACCAATTTCGCGACGGCCCGGGCCGCGGTCGGCCTTGGGTTCACCGGTAGAGAAACCCGGGAAATTGTAGTGGAACAGGAAACGTTCTTTATATTCTCCTTCTAATTCGTCCATGATCTGCATGTCGGAGGGCGTACCCAGCGTACAAGTGACGAGCGCCTGGGTTTGGCCGCGCTGGAAAATGGCACTGCCGTGCGTGCGAGGCAGAACGCCCACGCGGGACGCCAAAGGACGTATATCCTGGAAGCCGCGCCCGTCCGAACGTTTGCGATCAACCAAGATTAAGCGACGAACTTCTTCATACATGATCTGCTCGAGCACCATATCGATCTTGGTTTCACCCTCGGGATAGGTGGCCGCCAGGGCTTCGTGAACAGCTTTAGAGACGGAAGAAACCTTTGTATCACGTTCCTGCTTTTCGTTAATTGCGGCTGCTTCTTTGAGACCGGCGCGAGCAAGCTTTTCAACTCCGGCGCGGAGATCGGCCGGGATTTCCGGGGCCGTCCAAGCCATCTTTGTTTTGCTGCCCAAGCTCTTCTGGCCTTCGCAGATACGGCGAATTTCCTTAAGCGCGAGTTCAAACGCACCCAGGAGTTCGGCTTCAGAAATTTCGTTGGCACCGCCTTCCACCATCGAGAGAGCGTTCTCAGATCCGGCCACGACAAAGTCCAAGTCGCTTTCGGTTTGTTCGGCAAGCGTCGGATTGACGATAAATTCGCCGTTCAATCGAGCAATACGCACTGCGGCAATGGGCCCGGCAAACGGAATGTTCGACACAGAGAGAGCAGCCGAGGCGCCGATCATACAGAGGATATCGGTATCGTTTTCCTTATCGGTTGAAAGAACGATGGCGCTGATTTGTACTTCGTTCAGGAACCCTTCCGGGAAAAGTGGCCGAATGGAGCGGTCGATCAATCGCGAGGTCAACACTTCACCGTCGCGTGCTTTGGTTTCACGCTTAAAAAACCCGCCTGGGATACGGCCGGCAGCGTAGGTGCGTTCACGATAGTCGACTGTTAAAGGGAAGAAATCTTGGCCTTCTTTGGGCTGGACGGAAGCGACAGCGGTCACAAGGACCACGGTTTCGCCGCAGGTAACCAGAACAGCGCCATTGGCTTGTTTCGCCAGCGCGCCGGTTTCAATAGTAATGGTTTTTCCGCCTACTTCGATGGTTGCTTTTTTTACGGCATCTAACACGGGAGCCTCCTGGGCTTGCATTAACCTAAAAGAAACCCATCGCTGACACGACAGAAAATAAGACGGGCTCGTCCCGTCTGATTTTCCATCGAGTCTGCGATGGGCAAAACTCTCTACCGACGAAGGTTGAGCTCATCAATCAGCGTCTTGTATTTATCGCGATCCGTCGTGCGCAGGTAATTCAGAAGGCGACGGCGGCTGCCGACGAGCTTCAGAAGGCCCTGACGCGACCCATAATCCTTTCCATGGGTCTTGAAATGGGTCGTGAGCTGATTGATGCGTTCGGTGAGAAGAGCGATTTGAACGGCAGGGCTGCCCGTATCTGTGGCATGGGCATGCTGCTTTTCAATCGTTGTTTTCTTAATTTCTTTGGTTAAGGGCATTGTTTTTGTCTTAGTTAATTACGTGAATATCGTACTAAAATCGACGGGTTTTTGTAAAGAATTAATATTGCTTATCGCGCACCCAGCCAAGCACTCGGGAGACGTCATGGGCAATCTGTTGTTGGAGCGCTTCGGATGTTTTAAATCGTTTTTCTGCACGAACATGGCGCACAAACACCACTCGAAGTGTTCGTCCATAGAGCCATTTCTTTGTCCTTCCTAATAAAAAGACCTCGCAGTGCAGGGCATGCGCATTCGGCGTAAAGGTCGGCCGAGTCCCTACATTACAGACCCCATCCACCCCGCGCGACAGAGCGTCATCATCCAAGGGGATTGGTGCGTCCGCGGGAAACACTTTCACCCAGAAGACACCCGGCGGAAGAATCTTGAGGGGATCGACATCGATATTGGCCGTAGGAAAACCGAGCCGACGACCCCGTTTTTGCCCATGGATAACTTTCCCTTCGACTGAATAGGGATATCCCAACTGCGCATTCGCTTTTTCCACCCACCCGCGGGACAGAAACGCCCGAATCTGACGGGACGAGACGGTGGACTTTCCCACAGAGATCGGAGGGACAACATGAATCTTTATGTTGGCTCGTCTTCCCAGAGTTTTTAGCAAGGTCAGACGCCCTGTCCGATTTTTGCCGAACGCCACACGTGGCCCGACGACCATTTCTTGGGCATGAAACTTTTTACTGATGGTTTCTGTAAAAAAAGTTTCCGCCGGCGTTGAGGCTGTTTTACGGTCAAACGTCAGAAGCTTTACATGAGAAATACCAAAACGAGAAAGAAGCTGAAGCTTTTCTGAGAGCGTTGTTAGTAAAACCGGTTTAGTGGGTTCTTTGCGACTGTGACGGGGTGGCATGCCGAAGGAGAGTGCGAGGGGTTGTGCATGACGCGAGCGCGCTCGCTCTACCACTTTTTGGACAATTCGCTGGTGTCCGCGATGGACCCCATCAAATGTACCGAGCGTTAAGACAGACTTAAGCATAAAGCAGGGTCTACCGTAAGAGAAAGAAGTTGCTCTGCGGAAAGCGTTTTGAGTTTTTCCCACGTGAGCCCCTGCTCTCGGGTATAGGGGCCAATACGTTCACGGACGAGGGCATCGAGATGACTGAGCGTTTCCAGACGTTCGGCAACATCTTCGACCAGCGTGCGGATATAAGTCCCCCGCGAACAAATCACGCGGCCCTCCCAAAAGGACGCATCACTCGAGAGCACATCAAAACGATGGACGGTGACCGGACGCGGAAGGCGCGGGACTTCGATCCCCTTGCGGGTCCATTCGTAGAGCCGTCTGCCTTTATACTTCAGCGCGGATACGGCAGGCGGGGTCTGCTGAATCTCCCCCACAAACTTCTGGGCGACCTCCTGCACTTTCTCAAAAGGGATCTCGACAGTCTCACGAGACTCCACCACACGGCCATCCCGGTCACCAGAGTGCGTCTTCACACCCCACTTGGCGCGGAACGCATATTGTTTTTCGAGCGCCATGAACTGGTCCTGCTGGCGCGTGGAACGACCGAGCAAAATGAGCAAGACCCCCTCGGCCAGAGGATCGAGTGTTCCACAGTGACCCACGCGAACCCCAGGCAAGAGCCGTTTAATCTGATGGACACAATCGAAGGAAGTCGGGCCGGACGGTTTATTGAAAACAAGAAGCCCGGAAGGCAGCAATTCGGTCATGAGGCCTTGCGGCGGGTTTTGGATTTGGGCGTAGGCAGCGGATTTTCTGGCAGCGGCGGCTCGCCCTGACGTTCCCGTTCCAATTGACCGAGAATATCGAGCACTTTCTGGGCTTCTTCAGCACTGTGGTCCTCGACAAACACGAGCTCAGGCGGGGTCTTCAGACTTTCCAACGACCCCAGTTCCGAGCGAATATACCCTCGGGCGCGGTCGAGCGCTTCTTTTGTACGGAGTTGCTCTTCTTTGGATCCGAGACAGGAATAAAAAACACGCGCCGTTTGGAAATCAGCCGTCAGACGCACAGCAATAACCGTTATGAAACCAAGCCCGGGGTCTTTGAGCAACGGAATTTTTTTAGAAACTTCTTGATGGATGAGTTCAGTAACACGTTCCAGGCGGCGTCGGCCCATAGGGAGAACCTCGTGAGAAGAATTTACGCGGGCGTTTCGAGCTTGCGTGCTTTGGTTTCTTCGGTGTAAGCTTCGATAATATCTTTCGGCTTGATGTCCTGGAAATTGGCCAAGCTGATACCGCATTCAAAACCTTTTTCGACTTCGCGCGCATCATCTTTAAAGCGTTTGAGGGCTTCGATCGTGCCTTCATACACCACGACGTTGTCGCGCAGAAGACGCGCTTTCGAATTGCGAGTGATCTTGCCTTCAAGCACCATACAACCGGCGATATTTCCGACTTTCGAAACACGGAACACCTGGCGGACTTCCGCTGAACCGAGACGAACCTGCTCTTTATCCGGTTCGAGCAGACCTTCCATCGCGGCACGCACATCGGCGATGGCTTCATAAATAATGCGGTAGGTACGAATAGACACTTCTTCGCGCCGAGCAATTTCTTCAGATTTGGCATCGGCACGGACGCTAAAACCGATGATAATGGCATCCGAGGCATCGGCGAGCGCAACGTCGGTTTCATTAATACCACCGACTCCGGCGTGAATGACGTTTAAGCGAATTTCCTCGTTCGACATACGTTCCAGCGCGTCACGCAGCGCTTGTACAGAGCCCTGCACATCGGCTTTCAAAATAATTTTAAGTTCGCGAATCTTACCTTCTGCCACGCGGTCGTGGAGATTTTCCAGCGTAACATGACGACGTTTCTGCGCCTGTTCCGTTAAGACCATCTGGCGGCGTTCCACCAACAGACGCGCCTCGCGGTCTTCTTTCATCACATTAAATCGGTCGCCGGCTTGTGGCACGGCACTCAGACCCAACACTTCAACAGGCGTCGAAGGCCCCGCGCTCTCCAAGCGATTGCCGCGATCGTCCGTCATGGCACGAATCTTACCGTAGCTCACGCCCACAACTACAATATCGCCTACTTTGAGTGTTCCTTTTTGAACAAGAAGGGTCGCTGTCACGCCACGACGTGGATCGAGGCGTGCTTCAACCACAACCCCCTGCGCGCTACGATCGGGGTCGGCTTTCAGTTCAAGCAACTCTGCTTCGAGAGACAGCATTTCCAAGAGCTTATCGAGGTTCGTCCCTTTTTTCGCAGAGACATCCACAAAAATGGTTTTTCCACCCCAATCTTCAGGAACGAGTTGATGGGTAGAAAGTTCACGACGAATCTTTTCTGGACTGGCCTGCGGCAAATCGATTTTATTCACAGCAACAACAATCGTCACTCCCGCAGCACGGGCATGATCAATCGCTTCGATTGTCTGAGGCATCACCCCGTCATCAGCGGCAACGACAAGCACCACAATATCGGTCGCCTGAGCACCGCGCGCGCGCATAGCAGTAAAGGCTTCATGACCCGGCGTATCCAGAAATACCACATCACCTTTCGGTGTCGGTACGCGATAGGCCCCGATATGCTGGGTGATTCCCCCCGCTTCTTTTTCAGCGACACGCGTTTTACGGATCGCGTCAAGCAAACTGGTCTTCCCGTGATCGACATGGCCCATGATTGTGACGATAGGCGGCCGCGGTTTCAGTTTAGCCGGATCTTCTTTCTCTTCAACAACAACTTCTTCCTGAAAAATCGGAATGATCTCAACATCCGTACCAAAAGCATCGGCAGCCAGTGTCGCGGTATCCGCATCGATCTGCTGATTGATGGTGACCATCGTGCCAAGACCCAGCATCTTCTTAATAACGTCAATGGGTTTCACATTAAGCTTTTCGGACAAATCTTTTACGGTCAGCACTTCCGGGATTTTAATCTTGGGACGTGCTGTGGGTGTTTCGACTGCAGCAGACGCAGCCGCCGCAGGGGCTTGAACGGGTGCCGGCGAAGGTACTGTGGC
The DNA here is from genome assembly GCA_964506645.1 of uncultured Elusimicrobia bacterium. Lineage (GTDB taxonomy): Bacteria > Elusimicrobiota > Elusimicrobia > 2-01-FULL-59-12 > 2-01-FULL-59-12 > CAZDML01. Next base: position 8,368 of record CAZDML010000071.1, read on the forward strand.
CGGGCTCACAGCAGGCTTTGCTGGAGATGATGGACGCGCCGGCGCTGGTGATTTTTTCGGTGCAGGCGCTGTGCTGGGAGCCGGCATGCGATAAGTCGCTGTCGGCTCAGATTTAACATCGGGTTTCTTCGCTGGTGCTGAAGCCGGCGCGGGCGCAGGCGAAGCCGTCGGGGTTACCTTCTTCGGCGCGACAGGCGCTGGTGCCGCAGCAGAAGCTGGAGCGGCGTTAGGTTTCGGCGTCACGACGGGAGTTGGAGCGGCTGCTTTTGGAGCAGGCGCTGGAATCGGTTCTTTTTTAACTTCAGGCTTGGGTGGCGGAGGCGGCGGCTCCACGGGTTTCGGCTTGGGCGGTGGCGCTTTCGGAAGAACGCGGCGTACCGTGCCGGGCGTAACCTTACGTAATGTCGGCGAAAGCGGTGGTGCAGACACAGCGCGCTTCAACGTTTTCAACACCATACGCTTGGGAGTCCCTGCCTCAGGAGTCGATGCAGGCGTTGCTGGGGCCGCAGGAGTTTCCTTCGCAGGAACAGGAGCAGGCGCAGAGGCTTTTTTAGCTTCTGGCTTGACTTCTTCTTTTGAAGGGGGCGTTGTCTTCTTTTTAATGGTCATTCTTTGGTTTCTTCAGCGCCCTCAGTGGACTCGGCAGTTTCTTCCGCAGAAGCGGTTTCAGTAGACGCATCCGCCGTTTCTTCTGTTTCTTCAACAGCTTCGCCGGCTTTCTTAGCGTCTTCTTTCAATACTTTCTTTGCTGTAGCAATAATCTTTTTCGCCGTCTTTTCACCCACACCCGTAAGAACGGTCAGGTCATCGGGTTTAGCTGCGGCCAGACGTTTCAGATCGCCCCATCCGCCTTTAATCAGAATCTCGGTGGTTTTGGGGCCGACCCCTTCGAGACGCGAGAGCTGCTCCGCGCTCGCAGCAGCGCGTTCTTGGGCTTCTTCTTTGCGCTGGCTTTCTGACTTAATATCGATGTGCCAGCCCGTGAGCTTCGCAGCCAGACGCGCATTCTGGCCAGATTTACCGATCGCCAAAGAGAGCATATCATCGGTCACGATGATTTCTGCCTGCTTTTCGTATTCGTTCACAATATTCACATTGACGACCTTCGCCGGTGAGAGGCTGGCCGCAATGTACTTGGCGGGGTCATTGGACCAGGCGATCAAGTCAATGCGCTCGCCGCGCAATTCATCAATGATCGGACGAACACGCGAGCCTTTCACGCCCACACAAGCGCCCACAGGATCGATCTTCGGGTTAGAGCTTTTCACGGCGACTTTGGATCGGAAGCCGGGCTCGCGCACAACACCGCAGATTTCCACCATCTTTTCGTAGACTTCCGGCACTTCCTGTTCGAAAAGACGTTGCACAAGCAAAGGATGAGAACGACTTAAAAGAATTTTCGGACCGCGCGAGCCTTTCTCAACTTTTAAGACGAGGACTTTCACGCGTTCACCAATCGAGAATCGTTCGCGGCGTACTTGTTCGCGCACCGGCAGAATGCCCTCGGCTTTTCCGAGATCAATAATGATGTTGTTTTCAACGAAACGATGCACCGTCCCGCCGACCAAAATTCCCTCCTTGGTCTGAAATTCTTCTAGAAGCGATTGCCGTTCGGTTTCACGAATCTTCTGAATGATAACCTGCTTCGCCGTTTGTGCAGCGATACGGGAGAAATCTTCGGTAATCACAGGGATACGAATTTCTTCTTCGAGCTGCGCTTTCGGAGCGTACGCCTTGGCCTGGGCCAGCGTGATCTCAAGGGCATCATCCTGGACCTGTTCCACAACTTTCTTAATGATGAACGCTTTGACTTCAGCGCTTTCCGGATCAATCTTGGCTTCCAGATTGACGAGCTTGCCTGAATGCTTCTTGTAGGCCGAAACGACGGCCTGCTCGATCATTTTTAAAATGTCTTCTTTTTTAATGCCCTTGTCCCGTTC
>CAZDML010000072.1:0-10126 GCA_964506645.1 uncultured Elusimicrobia bacterium
TGCGATCGCTTTGGCATTGATCGTTGGGTCCGTGCTGGCTATGCGGTGGAAGTCTGGGATATTTCCCGTTTATTGACCCCAACACGCTATCCTCAGCATTCCGCCCCGCTTCCTGGGAGAACATACTCCGTTATTCAGTTCGCCTCTGAGCAGCACATGAGCGAGGTACTGACCGCGCAGCCAACAGACTGTTTTGTTCTTTTTACACTTCTCCTCAACGAGGAGCTCGCACCGATCTATCGATTGGTATCAGACTCTACCGTGCTCTACGGGGTTATTACGGTCGGTGTGGTCCCGCATGTCAATGTCTATCACTTCGGACGTTTTTTAAACCGGCTCCTAGGCGCCAGTTGGGGGAAAATCCGTGCGGCATTCCGACGTCGAAATCCATTTATCGCTTCAGGACTGCGCCTCCCCTCATTGCTCATTGCTGGGGGGGACCAAACTATTCCGTCTTACTACCAAAACCACCCCGAGATTCCTGTGGTCTGGGCCCATTCCCTGGATTACGACATTTATCTGAAACAACGGGGCCAGACGGTACAAACCAACGCCCCTTTCGGAGTTTTCCTGGATTCTTATCAACCGTTCCATCCGGACACGGCGCATGAAGGCATTAAGCCCATCGTGACGGCAGATCCCTACTACGCCGCGTTGCGGCGCTGCTTCGATGCCATTGAAAAAGCAACGCAGATGCCGATTGTGGTTGCAGCCCATCCGCGATCCGATTACAAAGCAACCGATACGTATTTTGGCCAACGTAAGGTTGTCCGCGATAAAACGATCGACCTTGTCCAACAATCAGCATTTGTATTGATTCATTTCAGCACCGCGCTTAACTTCGCCGTTCTGTTCCGTAAGCCAGTTATCTTTATCACCACCAATGAAATTGAGAAGAGTTATGAAATGGCTCCTCTTATGGCCATGGCAGAACGTTTGCATAAGAAACCGATCAATATTGATCAGCCAATAACGCCCAATTGGAAAAATGAAGTTACTTACGATGCCTCCACCTACGACGCCTACCTGGCCCACTACATAAAAAAACCACACTCGCCAGAAAGACCGGTGTGGGATATAGTGATTGAGTATTTAGGAACGACCGGGCTACGTTAAGCGCGGAACACGCGTTGCGCCCCAAGCATCCGTTGAAGTTGTTTTTCCAGCCACTCTTCGCTTAAAAGATCCAGGCAAAATCCTTTTTTGTTTTCACAGGCCGGCCGGTAGAAACATTGGCACGGCTGATCTGGAAGCCAGGCGGCCCCTTCCTCGTAGAGCTCGATTTCGGTGGAGGAGGTCGGTCCGAAAAACACAACAAACGGCTTTCTCAATGCGCAGGCTAAATGGAGGGTTAGACTATCGCTGGTAATAATCACATCGCACCCATTGACCAGGGATATGAAGTCGCGCAAGGAGTGGTTCGTCCCACCCTCGATCACACCTGTGGGTGCATTTTTCATCAATTGCACGTGCCGTTCTGCCTCATCACGCCCGCCCAAAAGAATAACATCCGCATCAAAGCGCTTCACAATACCCGCGATGACGTCTTTGGATTTTGTCAGACTCATCTGCTTATTCACCCAGCGCGCCCCGGCACTACTGTTCAATCCAATTAACGGACGGCTCGGTCGGCGCTGAGCACTAAAGCGGGCAAGAAACCCCTGTTGCTTCGCTTCAGAATCCGGCGCGATGACGGGGCGTAGATCCTCAGGCACATACCGCCCTGCACCCAGCATCTCTGACAAAATATGCGGATAGGTCTTTTTATTGAGTTGCTTAAGATGATTGGCCGTCTTCAGCGATCCATCGGTGTCGCGATTGAGCAAGCTCATGTCAAACCAGATGTTGCTGGAGGGGGTGTAGCGTATCTGCTGTCGCTCATCCCGATAGGTCCCCACGCGATCACGCGCTCGAAGGGCCGTGCTGAGATCACAGGCCCAGGCTTCCTCATCCAAGCTCAATACCAGATCAAATGTCTCGGAAGAAAACATACTCACAGGGGTTTTTGCTTCAAAAGGAATGACCGTGTGTAGGAAAGGATTTTGCTCCAGCAAGGGGACTGCGTTGGGAGCCGTAAACCACCAGATCTCGCTCTTCGGGTATCGTTTCTTAAGCAGCCGAAGCACCCCTGTGGTACGGACTACATCACCCAGTGCGCCCAACTTTATGATCGCAATACGCATAGAGGGGAGGAACTAAAGCAATGTCGAGGTTCCGGGAGGTTCGGTCCAGAAACCCAAACGCTCGTGGCTCCATTGGAAAGGCCGCGGGTGACTTTTCATCAGCTTTTGAAGGTGGCGGGTGAAATTTGCTCCGGCATTGGCGCCATAAAGCACCTTACCGCTACGTAAGGAATCGTATAGGCGTTTGTTTTTGAGAATAAACTCGATCGCCTTAGCAACAAACGCGGCATCCACTGGAGGAATCAGGAGATTGCTGCGGCCGTCCACAATCGTTTCAGGACGATCCGTATTAAAACGACAAGTCAGACAGACTTTTTTTAGAATATTAAGCTCTTCTTGCAAACCGCCAGAATCTGTTAATGCAGCCAGACAACGCTCGGATTGATAGAACTCAATAACTTGGGCATATTCTGGCCAAATTGGCGTAAACAAAAAGTTATCTCGCTTTGTAAGCGCCATTAAATCCTTGCGCATCCCATAATGATCCAGCGCCTTGCGCGTCACATTCATCTCCACAAAGTTTACGCAGTACCCCTTTTTCACCAAAATATGAATCGCCCCAATGATCGCGGCAAAGCGCTTGGGCGTTAAGTTTTCTTTACGATGTATATCGACACGGATCCAGTGCCCCTGTTTCAACTTGGGGTATACATTAAAAATACTTTCGGATGGCTTTTGCTTACGCTTGAGCGTGAGGGCATCGACCACGACACCGCCTGTTACAAAAATGGATTCTGAGGGATAGCCTTCGCGCAGCAAATGCTTTCTGTTAAGTTCTGTAGGAGGAAATAAAAATTGACTCCCCGCTGCAGAGGTATAGGTGTCGTATTGTTCCGGGAAAGGCTCGTTGGTCAAAATATCCCAATGTCCATCACGTTGTTCTTTAAAGAAAGTATCCATCGAGAGGTGCCGGTCTTTTGCAAGACGCTTCAACACGTCCGGCGCCATCGAGCGCAATCCGGCTTCCAATTGAATCGATTTTTCTGTGCGAGCGAATAACCATGCAGAGGGGACAACACTCGTCATAATAGTATCGCCTAAAACAACGGGAACGGCCACAAGTCCTGGAGCCAATTGATCCAGATACCGTGACAGCCAGGCCATTTTAAAGGTCAGTTCACCGGATTTTTGTGCCAAGTCGCCGCGTATATTGAGCTGAAGAGCGATTTGTTGTTGAAGTCCGAATTCCCGTAGTCCGTGTGTGAGCAACGTATCGTAATGTTGTCCGGAATCAATAATCAAGAAGGGGATCTTGGCTGCAGAGGCCGCTTGAATCGATCCCCAGAATTTATAAAAGCAAGGTTTGGTGCCAATCACAAAGAGCAACAACCATTGTTTAGAACTTCGGGCCTGCTTCACAGCTGCGTCAACAATCTCTGGAGAATAGGTCAGCGGCAGAATATCGGGGAGAAATTTCCACTTGTCCACCATGGTGAAATCAGGATGACCAAACATCTGGTCATAATTGGTTTGGCCGTGATCGGAAGAAAGGGGGGAGTGACGAGACGATGAAGAAGACGTCTTTTTCATTCGGACCATTATATATTCCGTCGTCCTTTAGTACAATGAACCGGATATGAAATTGTCCATTGTCGTCCCTGTCTATAAAGAAGAAGGCAATCTGCCGATCTTTTTGTCGCGTACACTTCCCGTTTTACAGAAAATCACTCCGGACTACGAAATCCTCTTTGCATTAGATCCCTCTCCAGATAAAACAGCGGATCTCATTTTAGAAGCCAACAGAACAGATTCACGCGTCAAACTTTTGGAATTTTCTCGCCGCTTTGGACAACCGATGGCCACCTTGGCCGGAATGCAGTATGCCACGGGAGATGCCGTCATCGTGATCGATGTCGATCTCCAGGACCCACCCGAGTTAATCGAACCCATGGTGAAGAAATGGCAGGAAGGCTATGACGTCGTCTATGCTCAGCGCACACGTCGTGATGGGTTGGGGCTCATTTACCGAATTATCACCGGATTTGGATACTTTTTGATCAAGCGCAGCGCTGATGTAGGCGTGAATATTCCTGAAAATGTCGGTGATTTCCGGCTCATGAGCCGCCGCGTTGTGGACGAGGTCGTCAAACTTAAAGAATCCCATGGATTTTTACGTGGGCTCGTTGCTGTGGTCGGGTTTCGCCAAACGTCGGTCCAGTTTGACCGTCCCCCACGTCTTCATGGCCAAAGCAACTACAATCCTTTTTTCGGTTCCTTGCGTATAGGTTTGAACGGCCTGATTTGTTTTTCTACAGGCCTCTTGAAAGCTACGGCTCTTTTTGGCATGGCATTGACCTCACTTTCCATAGTCCTTGCGTTATTCTTTACTGTCATGAAGAGGAATGGCATACCGCTCCCGCTTGGGAACCCGGGTCTGGCATCCTTAGTACTCTTTCTTGGCGGAATCCAGCTTCTCAGTGTTGGCATTCTAGGCGAGTATATCGCCCGTATCTATGATGAGGTTAAACAACGACCTCGTTTCATTGTGAGTCGTTCCAAAGGATTTGAACACGATCTTCCGTAAGCCGTTCTGGCAACGCACATTGCTTGTCCTACTTGGATGTCTTACGGCCATTGTCTGCGCGTATGGCCTCTACCTCCGTCTCTACGATCCCCTCTGCGATGACCACTTCGAAAAACTTTACGGACTCAGCAGTTCCAACTTTGATGCACTGTTCCTTCACTCTGCCCGGGCCTGGTTATTAAACGGAAGTCATCTCGCAGAAGATTGGCTACATGCCTACATCATAGCGCCGCTTCCGAACGCCCTGATGTACGGTATCGCCAAATTTTTTGGCAGCGGCTCAATCGTCGCCCGCATGACTTGCTCTCTTTCTGCGGGACTGGCTGTCGCTATTCTGATCGTTATTGCTCTACGTTACAGTGACCTTCCGACAACCCTGATGACGTCCTGCTTTGCAGGATTAAATATTGGTTTCATCGCTCATTTCCGCCAGACGCACATCGAATCTTTTCTACTTTTGAACCAAGCGCTCGTCTACGCCTTGGTTCTTTTTTCTTGGCGTCGCCCCCAAGCTAGTTTCTGGGTGGGGTGGAGTCTTGTCATGGGCCTCGCCGTTAAAGCATCCTCTATTCTCTTTTCCATTCCTTGCGCCATTCTTGCCTTCCTTTGGATGAATGCTGAACCCACACCGGAAATTCGAAAATATGCACGACGACGTTTTCTGTGGGGCATAGCATCTGCCAGCGCCGCGTACGCGATCTTTATCGCAATCAATGGACATCGATGGGCGCGCTTTTTCCTGGGATATTCTGCTACTCGTACACTCATTAAAAACGGAGATCGGTGGGGGAGTTTTGTGGGTATTCCCGCAGGTTCAAGCGATTACACCTACGGACTATTTACGTTGATGCCTTATCTTTGCCTCGCTCTTTTGATCGCTTTTTATGTATTGACATCACGGTTTGAAAACCTCGACCTTTTTCCTCGCTTGCGCATCGTATGGAATCGTGAGGAACGCATATCCTATGGGGATCGACTAACGAACTATATACAAAAAGCTACGCGGCCGGAGATTCTCGATCTTGCGTTTTATATTCTCTTCTGCGCCGGATTGCTTATCCATCTCTTGCTCAATGTTGACGCAGACACGCGACGCCTAACGCATCTCGTGCTTCCCATGACACTCCTGGCCGCACGGGGACTCCGCCATTGGCTGAGCACTGAACCCCTCCACTCAACCAAACCCTGGGGATTTTTGTCCCTAAGCCTCTCTCTTCTGGTCGGCTGGCTCACGACCAAAGCCATGCTGTTTGCATTTTTGGGGGTCTCGGATCATCCCATTCCCATCTTTCCACATGTTTATCCCAATGTCTTTGACTCGCTCTCGCGCACCCGCTTTATTCGTTCAGGCGTTTTTGAATTGATTTACTTCCCAACGGCATTGCTTGGAATTGCGCTCGTCAAGAATTTGACGTCGCTAGCCAAGCCATGGCGTCTGTGTGCTGTGATGCTCCTCGTTTTGGGTGCCGTGTGCAATGACCTGCAGTTGTATTGGCATGGCATGAAATCGAAAACTTACTTTGGTCCAGAGGTTGGCCGCACAATCTCCAGTCTATGTGGATCTTCACCCTGTTACGTGTTGGGATACCTGGCCGTTGCCACGGAATGGGAAGGAACCCATTATGGCCTCATGTATTACCCGGGTACGGGCATCGGGTATAAGGCCAGCACTATTCCACAACTCGCAAACATTATCAAAGAACGTTCGATTCGCTATCTGCTCGTTCTCGACCGTTCTGGAGCTGAGCAAAAACCCGGTTCCTCCTACGATTGGGAGCATGCAGAACTAACCAATATCACACTGGAAGAATTCAAAAAGCAAAGCCCAGTCATTTTAACCTTCAATAAAGTTGTCTACAGTGCGCCGCTTTTTTTGAATTATCCCGAGACAGACGGCGGCCGTTTAGTCATCCTGCAGCGCTCCTAGGTTCTTCTCACCAACCTCTACTACAATAGCTCTATAATTCAGTCTGTTTTAGATGTAACTATTTTCACAAATAAGCCTTGAAATATGGCAGAAATCGATCAAAGATTAATAGAATTTAAGAGCAAGACATATAAATCGCCTTTAAAATACAGCACAAAGCGAAGAAATCAGGGGTCACTGTGGGAGCTGCAACCATCCAGACTGGAACGGAACGCATTCGAACGCGCTATGCGTTCACCTTTATTTCCCAGAGCATTCAACTACTTCTCTCGTTCGTGACGGCTGGGATCGTGCCCAAAGTCTTGGGACCCAGCGACTTTGGAAATTACAGCTTCATTCTGAACACGGCCAGCACCTTCCGCGGATTGACCGACCTCGGCTCCAAAATCAGCTTTTTTACTCTGTCTTCCAAATCAGAAAAAACGGGGTCATTAACCAAGCTCTACAGTACGTTGCTGATTCTTCAACTATTCATCGGAATTGCAGTGGTCGGACTAAGTCATGTCTTTGGCGTTCAGGAGTGGATCTGGCCCCATCTGTCTGTTCGTCTCATCTTTTGGGTCACCGTTTTGGAGTGGGTGATTGGAATCTCTCTGACGCTAAAGCAGCTGGGCGATAGCAAGGGTCTCACCATTCGTTCCCAGTCGATCTCACTTGCTGCGGCTTTCTTAACAGCATTGGGGCTGGTGTGCCTGTATGCCACGCACCTTCTGAATTTAAAAACCTACGTTGGACTGCTCTATGCAACCTCCCTCTTGTCGACGGCAGGACTCGCCGTGTATCTACTCCGCATGCATGGGGAAAGAACCTGGAAAGGACCCCTCTTTCCGTTATCCCAATTTACGCCCTACTGGAGCACCTATGCCAAACCACTAGCGCTCTACGCGATTTATGGCACGGCATTCACCTATCTGGATAGTTACCTGATTCAACTCTTGTATGGTTCAAAGGAGCAAGGGTTCCTAGCCGTCGCCACTCGCTTTTCCTCGTTCGTCCTAATTTTCACATCTTCGGCGCTTTCTATTTATTGGAGGGAGATTACGCATCACATCGGTGCGCACAATGTGGCGACAGCCTCCTATATCTATCTCCGTTTCAATCGACTTCTTTTTTTCTTAACGACGATGCTCAGCTTCTGGCTGTTTTTTAACGCCCAGACGATCATTCGCGTGTTTGCAGGCGAGGCTTATCTGAAAGCCGTTCCGGTCCTACAAATCATGGCTTTCTATCCGCTGCAGCAGACGTTCGGTCAGCTCAGCAGCCTGGTCTTCTTTGCGGCGGAGCGCAACACGCAGTACCGCATGTTGAATGTGGCGCTTTCAGTGCCGTCCTTGCTTTTAACTTATTTTTTACTCGCTCCGGCCGATTCCCGGATTCCCGGGCTCGAACTGGGAGCCTTAGGCATCGCGATCAAAATGACCCTCTACGGACTCCTCAGCGTACAGGTGTACGTCTACTTAAATGCCCGCTACCTGAAATTTTCATTTACGCGTTTATTTCTGGAGCAAGGCGGGATCGCTCTGTTCCTGGCGGTCATCGCGGGACTCCTCTTTCACTGGCCAGTATCCTCCTGGTCGGCAGGAACACCCTACCTGGTGCAACGCCTGGCGTCACTTTCTGTACTCTATTTTTCAGGCATCGCCGCGTTGATTTTCTATCAGCCCCGCTTGGCGGGTCTCGAAGCCTCAGACATCAAACAAGCCGTGACAGTAGTAAGTCGTTTATGGTCTGCAGAGAAAAAAGGATAGTGCAATGTCTCTTGTAAAAAGTCTAACGCAAAAAGTGTTTGGTGTCGGTTCGACCCTGCTGACACGTTGGGGCGCGCTGTTGCGCCGACCCTGTCTTAAGCTGCTTCTCGGACAATGCGGCCGCAAACTCTGGGTATTTAATGCGGTGACCTGGCTATCTCCCAAAAACATTTTTATCGGGAATGCCTGCGAAATCGGACCAGACTGTGTCGTCGATGCGAACGGCGACGGCCGTATTCAGATGGGGGACAAAGTACTCATTCGGCGTGGTTGTATCGTTGACGCTGGGGAGAAAGGCGTCATCACCTTCGGTGATCGCGTCTGGATCGGACCGGGGTGTTATCTGCGCAGCAGCAACCACAACTTTGATGACATTCATAAACCGCTGATCGAGCAAGGGCATAAACCGGGCACGATCATTTTGGAAGACGACGTCTGGTTGGGGGCGCACGTCTGCATCCTGCCGAATACGCATCTGGAAAAGGGCTGCATTGTCTCTGCCGGAAGCATTGTCTCGGGTCGTTACCCGGCCTATTCCATCATTGCCGGCAATCCCGGACGGGTGGTGGGAAAAAGGGAGGGCGCGCGTGCAGTTTCGTGAAGCCGTCCAACGTGAGAACCAAGCCCATCTAAGCGCCGAGCGCCGGGTGGCACTCGTTTGCTCGTTTGAACCGCTCCATTTAAAGACCTACCTTCAGGCCTATCTTTCGCTCCGTTGTCCCAACGAAACCCCTGCACTCACCACATTTGGATTTGATCAGTTGGCCTCAGGACTCGCGCGCACTCAGAGCGATGATCGCCACAGCCCAGCCATTTTAATTCTGCAGTGGTCCGACCTGCACCCGAGCCTGGCATGGCGAACACGCGGCGACTTCAGCACGGTCTCCGTACAAGACATTATCGAGCAAGGTGATCGCTTGACGCATCGATTAAAGGATTGGGCGCACGCACGACAAGGCTCATCGACGTTTGTCATGGCACCCCCGGAGGCCTGGCTCCCACTGGTCGACTCCACCTCATCAGCGAGCTGGGGAGAAAAGTCTCTCGCAGCACAATCCATCCTGCATCAAGCTATTCTTGAACTCGTGCAGCAAGGTGTCATCGCCCTACGCACACCGCCTTTGGATTTAAACTACCGAGATCTCCTCCTCTCAGGACACCCCTTCTCTGTGCAAGACTGTGACCTCCTGGCCAAGCACGTAGTCGACCAGCTCTATCCGCCACTCGAACGCAAAAAAGCGGTGGTCGTTGACCTGGATAACACGCTGTGGTCCGGCGCGATGGGAGAAGACGGAAAAGACGGTATCGCCTACGGTGCAGAAGGGAAGGGCCATCCGTTCCATGTCTTTCAAAAATTCCTCCTCAAACTGAAATCTGAAGGTATTCTTCTTCTTTTCTGTTCGAAAAATAATTCCGAAGATATTGTTCCTGTGTTCGACACGCTCAACATGCCTCTGCATTTACGCGATTTTGCCTCTTACGCCTGTAATTGGGAGAGTAAGTCCGTCAACCTGCGCCAGTTGGCCAAAACATTAAACATGTCAACCGATGCGATGGTGCTGGTCGATGACAACCCCGTGGAACTTGCGGAGGTTCAATCGCAGCTTCCCGGTGTCACGGTATTGCCCGTACCGCGGGAAAGTAAAGAATGGCTCTCGCTGATGAACCAGCTCCAAGACCTGTGTGCCACTTCGAAAGTCCAGGAAGACGACCGCCTGCGGACTGTACGCTATCAGCAGGAAAA
>CAZDML010000073.1:0-9933 GCA_964506645.1 uncultured Elusimicrobia bacterium
GACCACGTGCCCCGCGTGTCCGCCATGCCCCACCGTTGTTCAAGCGCCTGCAACAGCCGCCGTTCTCTTGCCAGCCGATCAATACCCTTCTTTTGCCGATGAGGCCGATACGACATCCCTGCGCACAGCAGCCTGGAACAGTCTTCAGTATTATCGCTCGATCGATGGGGTTCAAAGCTGGAAATTAGGAGAACAGGTGTATACGGCACGTGACCTTGCCGCCTCGGTAGAACATTTCATCAAACTGCTCGATCATTCCCCCAATCGCCAGGTGCTCCAGGATGCTCTTCGGCGAGATTTTCTTGTCTATCAATCCACTGGAACGGATGCGCAAAGAACAGTCACTTTCTCTTCCTACTATGAACCGATGATGGAAGCACGGCTGAAAGAATCCGATGTATATCGCTATCCGATTTACGGACGCCCAGACGATTTAATTGAGGTCAGTCTTGAGCAGTTTGATCCCAAATACCAAGGGGCTAAGATTTTTGGCCGGCGAGAGGGTCCTGCGCTGGTTCCCTATTTTTCACGGGCTGAAATCGATGGGGGACGGATTCTCAATCGGCAGCATGTTGAAATTGCCTGGGCACGCGACCCCGTGGAAGTGTTTTATCTGCAGATTGAAGGCTCCGGATGGCTGGATGTAGGCGGCGGGAAGATGCTGCGTATTCGTTATGACGGGACTAATGGACGAAAGTACAGTTCGGTGGGACTGCATCTCTTGCGGTCGGGACGCATGAGCAAATCCGAACTCAGCCATGCCAGCATGCAGGCCTATTTGAACGCCCACCCGCAGGACCGTCAGGCTCTTTTAAATGTGAACGAGCGCTATGTCTTTTTCCGAATTGACACCAGCAGTACGGGGGCGTTTGCCTATGGGAATATTGATCAGCCCCTGACGCCAGGCCGTTCCGTCGCAACGGACCCGAAGCTCTTTCCCAAGGGTGCAATGGCCTGGATGGAAACTCAGCAGACTGTTTTTGATGATCAGGGACGCTCCAGTGGGACGAAATCGTTGACCCGCTTTGTCTTTAGTCAGGATGAGGGCGGTGCGATCCAAGGTCCCGGTCGCGTCGACTTCTTCATGGGGCATGGCGCTGACGCTCAGCGTTTTGCCACTCACTTTTGGTTCCCCGGCAAACTCTATTTTCTTGTTAAAAAGAAGAAATAAATCCCATCCCCAGCTCGATCTGTAATATACCCGTAACACATCTTTTACAAGAGTGTCACATCGAGCTTAGTATCCTGCTGCTGTAGCTCCTCATACTTCAAACCAAACATTTCGGAGGTTCTCATGGATAGAGATGTCCTACTTATTGATGACGATCGGTTTTCGCACAAATGGCTGCAAACAGCGCTTGCCAGCCAAGGGTTTGATCTCCATACAGCAGAAAGTGCCAAGGAGGGCATAGATTTTATGAGTCGGCATAAGCCAGACTTTATCCTTTTGGATGGCCAATTGCCTGATGGAAATGGGTTTGATCTCTGCCGAACCTTGCGTCAATCTAAAGACAGCGCACATATCCCTCTTATGATGCTCTCGGCTTGTCAGGAGACCCGTCTCAAAGTTCGTGCGTTGGATATGGGGGCAGACGACTACCTTACAAAGCCTTTTGAGATGAGAGAATTGATTGCCCGTATGAGGACAATTTTAAGACCATGCCAGGGGCCTCAGCCAGAGGAGATTTTACGTCGGGAAGGAATTATGTTAAACGTCACACAATATACAGCCGAAGTTTGCGGTAAAGAGTTAAAGCTAACGGCGATGGAATTTAAATTGCTACATCTTTTTATGAAAAATCCGGGGCGTGTGCTGACTCGTCCTATGCTGATGGCCCATGGATGGGGGATGGATGTCAATGTGCCGACACGAACGCTGGATGTTCATATTTTAAGGCTTCGACATAAAATGGGGCGCAAACACTCTTCTGCTATTAAAACCATGCATGGGCTGGGATACCGCTTTAATTAGCGGCGAAGGGTTGCGGTCAGGTCTTTGAAGAATTGCAGGATACCGTCGCGTCCGTAATGGGCGTTACGACGGCTGGGGGAAGGCATGGCAAAAAGCTTGATGGATCCGATGGTTTCAGGTAGCGGTCCGGGCTTAATCTGGCGATGCAAAAACATGGACGCTCCCAAAAGTCCGACAAAACAGACCGTATGGGGCTGAGCCTGTTCCAGTTTTTTTAAAGTAATGGTTGCTCCCGCATCAAACTCATCAGCGCGAAGTTCTCCGGAACTGTGAGTGGGTCTTTTCACGACATCCGTAAATCCAATCCCGTAATCCAGCAGTTTGGCGTCGTCTTCCGGTCCGACGGGCCGATCAACAAGCCCCGAGTTCGAAAGGCCTGTCCAAAACAGGTTGCCAGGGCGTGCATAATAGTGACCGACTTGTGCGGAGTAGTACCCTGGATTAATTCCTACAAACACGAGGTCCAGTCCCGGACGCAAGAGGTCCGGAAGCGTTTGTTCGGGTTCCAGTGGCGGTAGTGGAGACTTAGTCGTTGTCATAAAGTAATGCGTCGATCGGATCTCGGCGTGGTATTACGAATCGCACCGAGCGGCTGCGGCGGCGCAAGGATTGCATAAATCCTTTGCGAAATCGTGGGTTGTCGAGAAGACTGCCCGCCCAACTCACCGCCAGCGGACCGCGCCAACGCAGAGCTTTTGCCGTGTGCAAGACCTCCTGAGCCAGAAGATCTTGTGCTTCGTGAACAATGGCGCGTGCCTCCGCGTTCCCATGGGCGGCTTGTTTAAGAACAGTGGGTGCTAAAGCGGCGATCTCACGGACCGGGGCTTTGAGGTGATGTAAGAACTCAAGTGTTGTGATCAGTCCCTGCGGAGTTTTGGCCTGTCTCGTCAGCCACTGTTTTCCAATCCAATAGCCTGAGCCCTCATCCCCTAGAAAGGGTCCAAGACCCCCAGAGCGTTGTGCTCGGCCCTGATATTGCCCATAGGCAATTGATCCTGTCCCCGCGATAATTAAAATACCGGACTCTGAATGCCGAAATGCGCCCAGCCAGGCTGCCTCAACATCGGATATAACGGCAATATGCCGCGCAAAACTGTGCAGTCTTCGCGCTAATAAGTCCCGTTCTCGAGGAGTCCAGATACCACGGGACGCGACATAGAGATGTTGGGGTTTGAGGCGCCAGCGGTGCCAGAGTTTTTTTAGGCGCAGAGGTAATTCTTTGACAGCTGGAGAGTGATCGCGATAGGAATGAAGCACACGGCCGTTACGATCAATGGCCCGTAGACGAATCCACGTGCCACCCAGATCGATGCCAACGGCATGCGCGTCCATTAGCTTGTGGAAACAGGAACCGAGAGGAGTTTTCCGATGACCGCTTCGAGGTCGCACACGCGGTAGCCATAGTTGGTGAGGCACAGAACATCTGCTTTCACCCATTCGGCATCGTAAACATCACGCATTAGCACCACGACCAATTTTTTTGCTGCTGCCTGGACGGCGTCGAGCAATTGATGATTGGCGCTGATCATGTGCGCGTCATAAAGGAACAAAACTGTTTGGTCGGTCGTCTGCGCTGCTTGCCTGGCGGCATCAATCTCTGGGGTCGAAGGCTCCAAAGCCACGATATGAATAGACGCTCCCGAGAAACGTTTGCTTAAGAATGTCTTTTCATCGCAAAGCGCTTCTTCAACCATGATGGTGTCCGATGCACTCGAGAGTTTGGGGAAAATAATCGTTGTAGAGCCAGAGGCGGCAAGCGCTGGACCGTTTTTAAGAACCGTGACCGATTGCGAAGTGATGTCTTTCACCAGAGCCTGTGCCAATTCCGTTTCACGCTGCACACGTGCCGGGGTTCCCGGTTGTTCGGCGAAGCGGTCCATGCGTTTGGAGGCGAGATTGGCAATACGTCTGTTGCTGGCTTCGAGTTCCTGCGTGGACAGCCGGCCACTCTTGTAGGCGGCGAGCAGTGCTTCGTATACCTCGCGTTGTGCTTTCATGTCGTGGCACGACAAGACCACGTCGTGTCCTGCTTCCACCGATCGCACCGCGGCTTCACCAATCGGGCAGATTTCACGGATCGCTCCCATCTCGAGATCGTCGGTAAAAATAACGCCTTTGTAGCCCGTTTTCCCACGCAGAAATTCTTTCACAATTTTTTTGGAAAAGGTGGCCGGCGTCTGTGGGGTACTATCGAGGTTCGGATAGAGCGGGTGGGAGGTCATAATGCCGTGCACGGCGGTACGCATCGCGCGGTAGAACGGGGTCAGGTGAACGCTTTCCAGTTCCTCCCACGTCACAGCAATGCTGGGAAGTTTGAGGTGCGGGTCCAGCGATGCAGGTCCTAGACCGGGGAAATGTTTGGCAACGGCGGAGAGACCTTCCACCTGCATGGCAGACAGCCGTGCGGCACCCATTTTGGCGACGAGATCGGGATCGCTTCCGTATGCACGGATGCCGATGTTCGGGCTATGGGTCGGAGTCAAGACATCAAGGACCGGTGCGAAATTAACATCGATGCCCAGGCGTCGCAGCTCACGACCTTCTTGCTCGCCCTGCCCGCGTGCAAATTGGGTGTTGCCGGTTTTACCGATGGCTTGGCTCGAGGGAAACACGGTAATGCCGTCACGGAACATAATCACGCGGCCGCCTTCATGGTCGGTGCAGACCAACAGTTTGCGGCCGAGGGCTGTTTCTAAATCGGAGATGAGTTTGCGGAGTTGGTCAGGCGATTGAAAGTTAATGCGGTAAAGAATGAGACCGCCGCAGTGCGTGTCCTGAAAGTGGCGGATAATTTCCGGTGTGATCGTCGTGCCCGGAATACCAAAAACAAGTTGTGAGCCTATACGTTCTTCGAGTGTCATGAGGGGGAGCTCCTTGGTCGGCTAATTATACAGGAGAAAGGGTTTTTGTTGACGGCTGAATTCGCGCAGTGGTAGGGTCCATGCCGGGTCGAGACGTCGGGCGGAACGACCGTTTTCCATCGCGAGGCGGATGGTGTCCGTTCCGCACAAAATATCGAATGGTAATTTCTCCGTTTCGTATTCGTAGGGCGGCGGTCGCCACCCAAACGCTTTGGGATACAGCGAACGGATCGTTTCAATGACCACCAGGCCGGTCAAAAACGAACGCAGGCGGCGCCGATCGGTGACATGCTGCTGGACCCCGCCGCAGGACTGTCCCTGGTATTTGTGAAACGTTGGTTCGAAGCGGCACGCACGAAATTCGATGCCTGGAAGTTTTTGCGCATTGAGCGTTTCCGCCAGTTGATGTTCATGGATGTAGGGAGCGCCCAGAATTTCAAAAGGACGGGTTGTTCCACGTCCTTCAGAGAGCGTGGTGCCTTCGAGTAAACAAGCGCCTGGATAAATTAATGCGGTGTCGAGCGTCGGCATGTTTGGCGAGGGGATCACCCACGGCAGGCCGGTTTGATCGAAATACATCGAACGCGTCCAGCCTTTCATCGGAATAATGTCGAGGTCGGCGCCGATGCCCCACCCCTCATTGAGCCACAGGGCAATCTCACCGATGGTCATGCCATGTCGAACGGGAATCGGATAAAGTCCCACAAAGGAGGCAAAATGGGGATCCAGTACAGGACCTTCCAGCGACTCCCCATTAATGGGATTCGGGCGGTCAATCACAACGAATTTTTTGCCATATTTGGCGCACGCTTGCAGAGCGAGCGCCATGGTCCAGATAAAAGTGTAATAGCGGCTGCCAACGTCTTGCAGATCGCATACTAAAAGATCAACCGAATCGAGCCAGACTTTGGGGGGATAACGCGTTTCGGCGTAGAGGCTGTAAATGGGAATGTTGTGACGGATATCCGAAGGCACTTCGATTTGATCCTGGGCCGTACCGTAGAGGCCGTGCTCGGGCCCAAAAATGGCGGTCACGTGCAGGTTGTGTGCCAGGAAGCGATCCAAAATGTGGTTTAGTTGGGCATCGACCGAGGCTTGATGGCAGATCACACCGATCCGCTGTTGCTTCCAGGAGGCTGGAATATGACGCAGAAGCTCATCGAGGCCGCTGGCAACTTTCATAAGTCTCATGATAGCAGACATGCGGAAAAACCGCGAACGCAGACGAAAAAGCGGAATTTGTTTGACTACTGTGTATGTATACAGTAATAATGCGGGTATCCCAAAAACCAGCGAGGCTAACCATGTACCGTTTCACTTTCAAATTAAATAGTCGGTACTATCCCAACAATAAAATTAAATAGGAGAATGGGATGACAAAGTTCCTCAAGAACCTGCTCGACTCCATCCACGACGAACAATGGACCCCCGTCCCCCGAAAAAAGAACCCGATCGGCGCACGGACCTCGCTCTGGCGTTCGATCCGACTCTACGCTGCCCGTGCCTCCATGGCAAGCTGGGGTCTGCCGTTTGAAGCGATCGCGGCCTCGATGCTTTTAAAGGACCGCGACAAAGAAAGAACCCACAAGAAGAAAGATGATAAAATCTTAGAGTGATCAGCGAATCTTTAGTCTCCGAACTCGAAAAAATTACGGAACCCGGTGCTTTAGTAGCGGAACTGGCAAAGCGCTTCCCAGGGAAAGTGGGCGTTGCCCTTTCCGGTCAGGTGTCCGATTGTGCTCTGGTCGATATGGCTGTGAAAACGGGCGCCAAAGTCCGTTTGTATACGGTTGATACCCTGCGCGTATTTCCGGAAACGCTCGAACTCTTTGACGCGCTTGAGAAAAAATATCCCGGCATCAAAATTGAACGACTGACCCCTGACCCCAAAGATGTCGAGCCGATGGTTAAAAACAATGGGGAGTTTCTTTTCTTCGATTCTAAAGAAAAACAGGAACTGTGCTGCCGCGTACGGAAAGTGTTTCCGAACCAAAAGATGCTCGATCAGCTTGATGCTTGGGTGACGGGCTTACGATCGGATCAATCACCGAATAGAGCCAAAGTCGCGCGTTTAGAGTCCATGCTGCACCCGCAAAAAGGTTCCAAAGAAAATATGCGGCAGATGTTAAAAGTGAATCCGCTCGCCGATTGGCCTGAAGCCAAGGTCCGCGAATACCTTAAAGCCAACCAGGTGCCTGTCCACAAACTTCTGGAAGCCAAGCTTCCGGGAGGCTACTACTACGAATCGTTGGGTTGCGTGATCTGCACGACGCCTATCTCTCCCTACGAAGCGCGCCGAGCCGGCCGCTGGCGCTGGTTTAATTCCGAAGACGAAAAGAAAGAATGCGGCCTACACCTCCCGGAAAACTCCTAGAGATCGCAACTCCGCTCGCTGTTCAAGCCGCCGAATGTCTGATGCGCTTGCGCCAGTCACCGCTTGTCAAAGAACGTAAATCCGATCATTCCCTAGTCACCAACGCTGATCATGAGTCCGATCGTATGATTCGCGAGGGCCTTCGTCGTGCGTTTCCCGAGCATGCCATCCTCACCGAAGAAAGCGGGCTGGATGGTTCACGGGAAGCCGAATACGTGTGGGTCGTCGATCCACTGGATGGGACTCGCGCTTACGCGAAGGGAATCGCCGGTTTTTGTGTGCACGTCGGTCTCTTAAAGGACGGAAAACCGTATGCAGGCATTCTGGTCGACCCCTGGGAAGGACACATTTACGAAGCAGTCAAAGGCCACGGTGCTTTTCACACGCTCAAGGGAAAACGACAACCGGTGCAAGTGTCTAAGCGGCGGGAGTGGAATGAAATGCCTGTGATTACGTCGACCGGTTTTCCTCCTGCCGTCAAACGTGACATCATCGCGCAATTCCAGTCGCCGTGGCTTCCAGAGATTAACAGCATGGGCATTAAGATTGGCTATCTTGTTCGCCAGTTGGCTGACCTCTACATTGTGGTGAACAAATCGCATTACTGGGATACGCTGGCACCGGAAGTGGTTCTTACGGAGGCGGGAGGAACGTTTACCTACGTGAATGGGGACGCGTTACGCTACGATTTGTCGGGGGACTATTGTCACCCGCACTGGACAGCTGCCAGCAACGGGGCACGCCATGAAGATTTTATTCGAGAATTTTCGGCGAGATCACAGCCAGTTCCATAATGGGATGAAGCACGTCATTTTTTAAAACCACCGCATCTGCCCCAGCCGCTGCCCCGCGTTCCTTTGTCTCATCACTTATTGCTTCTCCATTGACGATCACGCGTGTCACCAGCGATGTTTTCTTCACTTCCTTCAGGAGTTCCCAGCCCTTTTCTGCATCATTGTCGATATCCACAATCACCATGGTCGGTTGTACAGCAGGAAGAAAATCGATGGCCATGGAGGATGTCGGACATCCCCAAGCGGCATACCCTCGGGTCTGCAGTGCTTGAACAAGACGGTCACGGGTTGCCATATCGCGTTCTACGATGAGAACGGAGGCCTTCTCCATGAAGTAACGCTCCCCGACCCCTGGCGATTAGCTGTGGCGCTGAATCATTTGCAAGACATGTCCAATCAAAAAGGGTTTTACGATGAGCGCCAGCGCGCCTGCCGCCACGGCCCTATTCAGCAAGTCGGCATCTTGAAACGACGACTCCAAAATGACGCGTGTCTGTGGAGAGGCCGTGTGCCACTCTGTCATAAGCGAAGGCATTCGATGGGGATCGGTTAAGGTAATGTCAGCGATTAAAAAGTCTGGGTGAAAGCGTTTCAGAAACCGGTTCGCTAACATTTCCCGGGAGCAGCCCCACGCCTTAAACCCATAGTGACGGAAGATCTCTACCAGGCTTGCGCGGAGTTGGCGATCGCTTTCCAGGATGAGAATGGATGCCGTTTGCATGTTCCATCTTATCCCCAGAAAGCGTGTCTCCACAGGTCCAAAAAGCTGTGTTTTTTGGCCCCGGGCCAGCTGGCCCATGTGTGAATAGGCCTTTGTGAGGAAATTTTGTGCAGTTCTTCGGAGAATGCTATCCTTTCCCTCATGAAACGCCTGGATTATTCGCGTTTGTCGACAGAGAAAGCCAATCCTCGGTCCCAGAAACTCGATCGACTGTCTCCAAGGCAGATCGTGGCCTTGATGAACCGGGAAGACGCCGCTGTGCTTTCTGCCATTCGGCGCGCCTCTCCGGCGATTGCCCGAGCCATTCGTCTTTTAGCGGACGCCTTTAACACAGGGCACCGTTTTCTATTTGTGGGGGCCGGGACCAGCGGTCGTTTGGGTGTGATCGAAGCGGCAGAATGCCCTCCGACGTTTAATACTCGGCCAGATCAAATTCAAGCGGTAATGGCGGGTGGACGTTCCTCTGTGTTCCGTTCCAAAGAGGGCGCTGAAGACCGGGCGTCTGAAGGTGCCCGTGCAGTACGCTCCCGCGTTCGTCGTGCTGACGTGGTCATCGGCATTGCCGCCAGCGGGGTCACGCCTTTTGTGCGGGCGGCATTGGTTGAAGCACGCAAACGCAATGCGAAAACAATTCTTATAACCTGCAACCCCGATGTCCAAGGATTCGCTTCGTTGGACGTTTGCATTAAATTGAGTGTCGGGCCTGAAGTGTTGACGGGCTCGACCCGACTGAAGTCGGGAACCGCCTGTAAAATGGTGCTCAACATGCTGACCGTAGGCAGTATGGCACAATCGGGAAAAATGTATGGCCACTGGATGGTCGACCTACAACCGCGCTCACAAAAACTAGTAGCGCGCGGACTTCGCCTCATTCAAACGATCGGTCATGTGTCGCCCGGAGAAGCCGAACGCATTTTTCTGCAAGCACGAAGGCGTGTCAAACCCGCCATTTTGATGGCGCGAAAAAAAGTATCCTATGCCCATGCGTTGAGCCAATTAAAAAATGTGGATGGATTTTTAGGGAGAGCACTCGATGAAAATTAAACCTGAACAGATTCCAGATTTCGTGAAGGATCTGAAAACGCTTTTACTCTTCGCCCGATTTTCTGACGCTCAATTAACCGCAATTGTGGGGGCCATGGAGCTCCAGGATACTGCCAAAGGCAAAGTCCTCATCATGGAACAGGAAATTTCCCGGACGCTCTACGTGC
>CAZDML010000074.1:0-9911 GCA_964506645.1 uncultured Elusimicrobia bacterium
GATCCTCCTATTTGTCTTCTTTCTTGAGAACGAAGTCCGGATAGCAGAGGGCGCCCATTTCTGGAATATCCAAGCCCTGCAATTCCGCTTTCGCACCCACACGCTGGCCGACAATGACATCCACGATCCAGTTCACGACAAAGGAAAGCGTGAAAACCACGCCCACAAGCGTTGCAACCCCGATGAGCTGGGCTACAAGCTGTCCGGAATCACCGTAGAAGAGCCCTTTCACAGAGCCTGCCACACCGTTCCAGCTCCCCCCGTAGTTACTGCGACCATCGGCAAAGAGGCCCGTCGCAATCACTCCGAAGATCCCGTTGACACCGTGAACAGACATCGCACCCACAGGGTCATCAATTTTCGGGACTCGATCGAAGAATTCGACCGACAGACATACCAGGAGACCCGCAATCCAGCCAATAACAATGGAAGCCAGAATTCCTACAAAGCCGCTCGGCGCCGTAATGGCAACTAAGCCGGCGAGGAATCCGTTTCCTGTCATCGAGGCATCCGGTTTTCCGTAACGAATCCACATATACAGGATGGACGAAAAGGAGCCTGTCATTCCTGCCAACATGGTATTCACAGCTACGCTGGATGCACGCATGGCTCCGTTTCCGGACATACCGAGTGTACTCCCGGGGTTAAATCCAAACCACCCGAAGGCCAGAATGAAGCAACCCAGAAGGACAAGAACCATATCATGCCCGGGAATCGCATTGGGAGAGCCATCGCGATTGTATTTTCCAATACGGGGACCGATCTGCATTCCTACGGCGCAAGCTGTCAATCCACCCACAGCATGAACAACGCCCGATCCGGCAAAATCCACATACCCGTGACCGAGACCAAAGTTCACGCCCAACTGAGAGAGCCATCCGCAGCCCCATGCCCAGTTTGCGAAGAGCGGATAAATAAACGCACCCAGTAAAACCGTCGAAACAGCAAATGCGGAAAATTTCCAGCGCTCCGCACAGGTTCCCGTAACAATGGTCGTTGTTGTATCCATAAAGACCATTTGGAACAAGAACACCACCATGACAGTAACGTCATACGCAGAACCGCTCAGGAAAAAACCTTTGGTACCAAACAATCCCCAGGGTTTTCCAAAGAGCGTCACGACATGTTCTGCGTTCATAGAGGATCCACCACCCAAGTTGGCAATGGTTCCGGCACCGCCCATTTGAATGGCATAGCCACAGACCCAATACGCGAATAGCCCTAGACCATACACCATAAAGTTCATCATCATGGTATGGTTCGCATTTTTAGCGCGGCACAGACCTGTCTCCACAATAGCGAAGCCGGGCTGCATAAACATAATGATGAACCCACAGATGAGCGTCCAGGTGAAGTTAATGGCAATTTTGTTCTGCCCCACCTGATTAGCGATGTCCAAAAGTGTAATACCTTTAGAGGCATCGGCTACCGTAATGTCGGTTGCAGATCCTACGAATTCCGCCCCGGCGTCCCCTTTCTCTGTCAGGACGTCAGATTTGGCTTTTGCTGCATCGGCCAACTCTTTTCCTGAAAGAGCGGCAGTGGCTGACAGCGAGGTTTCTTCTGCCGCGTGAGAAACACCTGCGAAACTCATCATTCCGCAGAGGCCGACAAGCGCCAGGAGAACTCGACAACGTCTTTGTAACGATCTCATAATAATCTCCTTAATAATTTATTATTTCTTCCAGATGGCGCGTTCCAAGTAGTACTTGTTGAGCACCCCCAGGTTTCCAAATACCGATACCGCAATACCCGTGCAGGCCAGAATAATGCGTACCGAATTAGAGCTGGTCACAAACAGCCCTGACATGGCAATCACCCAACCGCCTAAAATAATGCCTAATCCTGCGATTCTCATAGTTCCTCCTTTGCGCGAACACCTTTAAATAAGTACAGCGACACTCCGATAAGAGCGAGCCCTGCTAAACCACCCATGAAGCCTCCGCCAACAGCCGGCGTCCATGCCAGGGTGAATCCCAGCAAGAACAGAAACACGGCCCATCCTGACGTACTCGTTGTTCCCATACACTCCTCCTTAGTTTTTGGCAAATAAAAAAGCGCTCTCTGCAAACAACATGCCAGAGAACGCCTTCGTTCTTAAAAGCTAGCCCCCCCTTTGGGACCAGCTCTTTTCGTATAAATACGTCTGTAAAAAAAATAAAACCCCGTCTGCTAAATTCAGGTCGGGGCTTCAATGCCTTTATATTGGTATCGTACCAACTCTGGTGCGATGATTAATAGTACAAAACCTTGAAATTGAATGTCAACATTTTTTCAGAAATTTTATTACAAAAATAAGAAGCCCCTCCTTGAAGGAGGGGCTTCTTGGGTGAATCGTTACGTTCGGAATTAAAGATCGAACAACATGTCGCCGTACGACGGAACCGGCCACGCGCACTTGCTGACGATCGTCTCCAGGGCATCAATGTCTGCGCGCAGATCGGCCTGCGCCGTAAACACCTTGTCACGATAAGCTTCAGCACGCTCCTTGGCATTCGAGGTGCCTTCCGCTTTGGAACGTTCGGCTTCCAAGGTTGCCAATTTCTTCGAGGCGGACTTCAGCAGTTCATTGATCTTGCTGAGCAGCGATGACTGTACATCCGTGGAGGCGCCTGCGCTCTTGAGTTCATTCACGGTAGCAGCCAGCTTACCGGTATAAGAAATCACGGCCGGGATATACTGGGTTTTCACCATGTTGATAGCGGCTCGGGCTTCGATGTTGATGTGCTTCGCATACTGTTCCAGAAGAATTTCATAGCGGGATTCCAATTCGCGTTCATTGAGCACTTTGTATTTCTCAAAGAGCTGATGGGCGCTCTTGTTGTTCATGTACTGGAGCGAATCCACCATGGAGCGAATGTTTGGAAGCCCACGTTTCTTGGCTTCTTGAACCCAATCTTCAGAGTAGCCATTCCCGTTAAAAATCACGCGGCCATGCTTTTGCATGACTTCTTTCACGATGGCCTGGACTTCTTTATCGGCATCTTTGGCTTTCTCGAGACGGGACGCAATTTCATCAAGCGATTCGGCGACGATGGTATTGAGAACAAGGTTCGGCCCAGCAATGGAAGCAGAAGACGGCACCATTCGGAATTCGAACTTGTTCCCCGTGAAGGCAAAGGGCGATGTCCGGTTACGGTCGGTGTTATCCATCGGCAGGGCCGGCAGAGTATCGACACCGATCGTCATAAACGTTTCGCCACGACTCTTTACGGGTTTACCGTCGCGAATCCCTTCAAGAATGGCGGAAAGCTCAGACCCCATGAAGATGGAGATGATCGCCGGAGGTGCTTCGTTAGCACCTAAGCGAAGATCGTTCCCCGGGTTTGCGGCGGCCGCACGGAGTTTGTCCGCATGGCGGTCCACGGCTTGGATCGTTGCCGCCAGGAACGTGAGGAACACTTCATTGTCGTGCGGCGTATGACCGGGTTCAAGAAGATTAATCCCATCATCGGTCGCCAGCGACCAGTTGTTATGTTTCCCTGAACCATTCACGCCCGCGAAAGGCTTTTCGTAGAGCAGGCACACCAAGCCATGGCGGAGTGCGACTTTGCCCATGGTCTCCATGACCAGTTGGTTATGATCCGTGGCGATGTTGGTCGTTGAGAAAATCGGCGCCATTTCGAACTGGGCCGGGGCCACTTCGTTATGCTTTGTTTTTGAAGCAATGCCCATCTTCCAGAGTTCAATATCCAGATCCCGCATGAATTTGGAAATGCGATCTTTGATAGCACCGAAGTATTGATCTTCGAGCTCCTGACCTTTGGAGGAGGCCGCGCCAAAAAGCGTACGGCCGGACATGATCAAGTCTTCGCGCTGATCAAAATATTTTTTATCAATCAGGAAATACTCCTGCTCAGGACCCACTGTCGATGTTACGCGCTTGGATTTCTTGTTACCGAGAGCACGCAGCGTACGAAGGGCTTGTTTAGACACAGCGTCCATGGAGCGAAGGAGCGGAGTTTTCTTATCGAGGGCTTCGCCGGTATAGGACACGAAAGCCGTCGGGATGCAGAGCGTGACGTTGCCGGCATCATCCTGTTTCAAGAACGCCGGAGAGGTACAGTCCCACGCCGTATAGCCGCGCGCTTCAAAGGTTGCACGGATACCGCCGCTGGGGAACGAGGAAGCGTCCGGCTCCCCTTTAATGAGGGTTTTACCGGAGAACTTCATCTCTACGGTGCCGTCACCGCGCGGCTCAATGAAAGAATCATGCTTTTCAGCTGTTTTCCCTGTCAGAGGCTGGAAAAGGTGAGTGTAATGCGTTGCGCCTTTTTCGATCGCCCATTCCATCATGGCTTTCGCCACAACGTTGGCCACAGGCAGGGTCAGCGTTGCGCCCTCATCCATCACCTTACGAAGAGCATTGTACGTTTCCTTCGGCAGACGCTTTTTCATCACGCTGTCGTTGAATACGTTGGAACCAAAAAGTTCTTCGACATCAACATTCGCACACTTGGAGGAATGTCCATTCAATGAAACATGACCATTGGCAATTGCAGTTTTCATAGTAGTCCTCGGTTAGTTGGAGTTTGCGGCGAAAGGGAGCTGCTCCTAGGGCCGTTTGTATCGTAACAAATTTTGGGCAATAAAATACCCCACTCTAGACGGACGGAGTGAGGCTTCATTGGAGTCCAGTGACCAGCAACTCTGCTGGTGCGTTAAAAAAATACCACAAGAGGACTGCGCTTGTCAAGTTAGCCCGCCCTTCCCTTACTGGATTCAAAGGATCATATTTTTGTATCGTTAGGTGTCCAACACTGGAGTTGGCGCACGCAGCACGCGCCAACTCCTTTTTATTTTAGGGGAATGTATGTCCGATTCGAACGACGAAGTTATTCAACTTTCGCGCCGGGGTTTTATAGTCCTTTGCGGTATCGCCAGCGCTCTCTTTTATTGCTTAGGACGCGCCCATATCACCTCCCCGCTCTGGGTGGCCACCGAATTGGGACTGACTATTCTTGGATTATTTTTTCTGGGCTCCTTTCGATATCAGCTCGATAAGAATGCCCTAACCTACGGTATGGGCGGGGTCATTATTGCAACCTTTCTCCCACTTTGGTGGCCAGAATCGGGCCTAAAAGCAGCTGTCACGCAAGCAGGCTGGCACGCACTTCTCCCTTTTATTCATCATCATTTCCTCACTCTGCATGGTTTAGAAGATATGGTTCACGCCGATACAATGCTCTTTATCCTGGGACTCACCTACTTTGTTTCGGTGATCGCGCAAACGCGTCTCCTTGAAAGCGTCAGCACAATGATTCTCTTTCAACAAAAAGGAAATGTTTTTACCACCGTAGCTCTCATTTCGGGGCTGGTGGCCCTGTGCTCCGGCATCTTGGATGGCGTTTCGATGATCGGGTTGATGATCCGAACACTGGTTATTATTCTCACGCTGGGACGCTCTGAAAACCGGGATATCATCTTTGCCGTCATGGTGTCCACCGTCATCACGACCGTGAGCGGAATGTGGATGGCCTACGGTGAACCGCCCAACTTAATTATGAAGGCGAACCTTTTCCCCCACTTAGACAATGTATTCTTTTTGCGTTTCTGCTTACCCATAGCCTTCGGCAGCTATCTCCTTGTGGCATGGAACCTGAGAAAACGCTTAAAAGGCAAGCACATCGATCTTCAAGCCCAAGACATTCTCGATACACACAGTGCAGATGTTCGGTTTTTACAAGCCAGCCGGCATGGGGAAGTCTTTACCCCTCTGGGATTTGTTGAAAACCAGCAAAACGCCCTTGGCAGACATTACATCCCAGTTCATGAACGTGTCCTGCGCGGTGAACCCTTTGGCGAAGCGCTCATTCATGAAAACGTACCCGTTGCCAAACGAAAAGAGCTGCTCGGGCATTTTGTATCAGAAGATCTCTCTGAAGCTTTAGAAGCGCATTACCAACATCTTATTCACGAGCAGGATGTCCCGCGTGATGCTTCCGAAGTAAAAGTGCGAGAGGCGATCGAATCCGTCTCGCAATGGCGGCGTTATGCACAGGATGTGGGTGCTCTGTCGTTTGTTCCATTTATCGGTCTGCTTATTCTTCATGGATTTCATCATGAAGTTCCACTCTTCTTGGCCTCGGGCTTGGGTTTTATTACCGCCCTGATCGGCATTTACAAAATCCCAAAGATGCGTGCCCTGGCACTCAGCGAAGCAGCCCATGAATACAAAGAATATTTATTTTTATTCCCGTTGTTTCTTTCAATCACCCTGCTACAGAAAACGGGGTTTTTTGATTCTCTCTCCGTACTTCTTAAAGATGGAATTGTGCGATACGGAGAATCCCATATTGCATACATTCAATACTGGGGGGCGTGCCTTTTATCAGCCATTCTGGATAACAATGTAGTCGCTGATTTCGCATCCAAGGCACTCCACGGACTGAGCCTGGGAACATTGCATTTGTTTTCAATGGCGCAGATAGCGGGATATGCCATTGGAGGATGCTGGACACACATTGGGTGCGCACAATCTGTTGTGGCCTTCGCCTACATTCGGAAGGAAATCAGTCCTCGTTATACGCCAGTCCAATGGATGAAAGCCATGACGTTGGTCATCCTGCAGATGAGCATTTTTGTGACAGCGGTAGTTTATTTGGAGGGATGGCTGTTGTCGTTCTAGGACGTTATTCGTCGAGAACTTTATGCAAGACTTTAACGGCTTTATCGGCATCCTTGTCACTCTTCAAAGCAAACACAGTGGTAAAACGTCCCCCGTCGACCGTGGTGACTAGGGCGCGAATTGTGAGATCTTCATGAGCCAAGGCTGCCGTTAATCGGAAATTCCCTCCGACTCGACTCGGCCCCTGGATTTGAACCCCCACGACATCAGGCCGAGGAATAAAATAAGCGCGTTTTGCGGCGTCCTCCTGTTTTTTTCCTGTAACGGGAGAGAGAAAAAGAATCGCCTTCCCCGGCTTATCAACCAAGGGGCGGCACAAGGAAAATTCGATATCGGCACCCGCATCGGCAAGCGCTTTATACAGGCCCGTCAGAGAGCCTGACACATCATCCACTTCTACAGACCACATTGGAAATTTTTTAATTGTAAATTCGCTCATGTCTTTCTCCTCAGAATAGGGTAATCCCACCCCTCGAACTAAATCTTCCTCTCAAGTTCCTTTAGCTTTTTTAATACGGCCTGGGGCGTGGTTTGCTTGGTCAGTGTTGCGATGGCCTTGGGGTTTTGAAAGAGAGCCGCCGCTGTGGCCAAAAAGGACAAATGCTGACGCATATTATCTGCCGGGCCCAAAAATAGAAGGAATAGCTGAATAGGTTTCGTATGCCCTGTAGCATCTTCCAAACCGGCGGGGTATATACCGAGTGCCGCTTCAATCTTGCTAATCCCGTTAATGCGCGCATGTGGAAATGCAACGCCCTCCGTAATAATGGTTGAACCCGCTTCCTCACGAGCCAGCAATGCCTTCATACCCGCGGAGGGATCCGGAAGATCCAGGGAAGATATTAAGCTGCCAAACACCTGTTGCTTCGAAGGCCCGGCATTGAAAAACACAATTCGTTTTTCATTAAAAAACGATGAAAACAAAGGCTCTGGCGAAGCGTCTGTCTTCTTCGCTGAGCTCTTTTGTTGCTTGAAATTATCGAAAAGTCCCATATCTCTTTGTATTAAACAATAAGGGTACGACCCAAATCCAACCGATCCAAACCAGAAGCTGGGAAAGTTGCAGTAGACGGAAATACCAGAACAAATTGATGAAAGGACTTACCCAGAGACCCATCGTGCTGCTCGAGCGATACACCACGCGTTCGAGGACCTGAACGGCGCCAAAGCGTTTGCTTTGAAGATCCTGAAGTACGCGCTGTTCCAGAGCATCGGGGTCGAGCGCCTGCCACCCCGGCATACGCATGGCATTCCACACCGCCGTAGCATACCCGTATCCATGGTTATCGGTGATGCCTGTCAAGACGAGGTTGTGCTGTTGCGCGAGTGAAACGATCTCTTTGCGTTTATCGAGAGGAAAATCGAGTGCTTTGGGAGCACTGTTGATAATCTCAAATCCACCCACCCCCCAACTGACAAAATCCTGTACGCCTTGGCCCCAGTGATAAAACCAGTACTCCGGCAATGACGCTATCACGGGGATATTTTTTTTGCGCATATCACGCACAAATAGTGGAACCTTGGCCGCATCGGAATCGTACGGCTGATTATCAATGCGTTCATGCACCCCCAGTGTCAGCAGATGGGTCTTCCATAAACTGACTTCTTCACCCTCTAAGGACCGGTATCCCGTTGATTTCCATTGCAGGCGGGAGAGCGCCTTGGCCTGTTGGCTTGTTTCTATGCGATTATGGTCTGTAATAAATCCAGCATGAAAACCCTGTTTGGCATGCCAGTCCATATTTCGCTGCGCTGTAAAACGGGGACGCCCATCATGGGACGCGCGGCTATGCGAATGGAAATCAATCAGAAGGACATCGGGATCGCTGGCCACCAATCGTGCCATAGGTCGTGGGACCAAGGAACCCCAGGCCAGAAACACCAAAAAACACAGAGTCACGAGAAGGGCCTTGCGCGGGCGCAAGAACATCCAGAAAGCGAGCATCAGATAAATCCCTGTCAGAATCAGCTGACGCAAACTGAAGACGGTGAGAAGATCGGCTACGCCGCAAAAAGGGCTGAAGAGAATGTGCAGACGCGGGAATACCAAATGATACTCAGGCAGCCAGGCGCCCGTTGCGGCGTCACGAACCACGGACGGGAGAGGATACGCGTGCAGGAGAAGCAAACAACCGGTAACAAGAAGAGGCAACGACCAGGCGGGCTTAGTCCTCACGGACGAGAGATTCTTCGCGACGCGACTTCCACCACTCATACACCATCGGAAGAAAAGATAGGAAAATAACGATCAGAATGATTTTATGGATATGTTTATCGATGTTCGGAATAGAACGACCCAGGAAATACCCGCCTAGAATCATCGAACAGACCCAGCCAATGCCGCCAGCGATGTTATAGAACACAAACTTTTTGTAATCCATTTCCCCGACCCCAGCGACAACCGGTGCAAAGGTACGAACAATGGGGACGAAACGGGCGATCACAATGGTTTTTGAGCCATACTTCTCATAAAACTTTTTGGCTCGTAATAGATGGTTCCGATGAAAGAGAAGGGAATCCTCACGGGTAAAAATCTTCGGACCAATCCTGCGGCCGATAGCATAGCTCAATGAATCACCTAAAATCGCTGCGACGCACAGCAAAACGAGAAGCGGTCCAACGGGCAGGAGCCCCGCAGCCGCCAGAAGTCCCGCTGTCACTAAGAGCGAATCACCGGGCAGAAAAAAGCCGGCCATAATGCCGGTTTCTGCAAAAACAATCGCCGTAAGAACGGGCAAACCGCCCCATCGAATAAGCTCGTCAAAATGATACAGCTTCTGGAAAAATTCAATCATGTCGATTATTTCTTATTCCGCTGAATTTCTTCGGACAACACCACGGCCTCGGCAACTTCTTTCATGGATTTGCGCCGATCCATCGCCTGGCGTTGGATCAACCGGAAAGAGGCTTCTTCCGAAAGTCCCTGTTGAAGCATCAGAATACCTTTGGCGCGTTCAACAATTTTACGGGTTTCCAGGGCTTCCTGCGCCTCGACCGCTTTTTCAATAGCCCGTGTGTGTTCAATAGCAATAGCGGCCTGATTTGCAACAGCCTGTACGAGCTGTATCTCATCCGACGGAAATTCACGGCCCTGGCTAGTGTAACAATTCAGAACACCGATCGGCTTGTCTTTCGTCATCATGGGAACGACCAAGAGCGAACGAAGATTTTCTTTTTTGGCGATTTCCGGATACCCATATTGAGGATCCGTGGTCACATCGCGCACGCTGATCGGTTTTCTCTCCTGAACAGCCCGACCAGAGACGCTCAGTGCCACTTTGAC
>CAZDML010000075.1:0-9889 GCA_964506645.1 uncultured Elusimicrobia bacterium
CGCCAACGCCGTCGCCGTGGCACAGGGTGTTAAAAAGCGTATTACGGAACTGAACGCCACCCTTCCTGAGGGCATGGAACTCAATGTCGTCTTTGATACCACGAAATTTATCGAAGAGTCCACGCAGGAACTCAATCACCATCTGGCACTGGCAGCGCTCCTGACCGGTGTGGTGTGCTGGTTTTTTCTCGGATCGTGGAGCTCGACTTTCAATGTCCTTCTGGCCATCCCGGTGTCTGTCGTCGGCGCATTCATGGTGCTGCACGGGCTCGGATTCACTTTAAATACCTTCACGTTGTTAGGGTTGACCTTGGCCATCGGCATTGTCGTCGATGATGCCATTATGGTGTTGGAAAATATTGTGCGTTACCGGGAGAAGGGCCTCTCGCGCGTGCACGCGGCCTTGGTCGGTGCCCGGGAAATTTCTTCTGCTGCCATGGCCGCCACGATCGCCATCCTGGCGATTTTTATCCCCGTCATCTTCATGCCCGGCATTGTCGGTAAATTTCTCTACCAGTTCGGCATGACCATGAGCGTGGCCGTCGCTCTGTCACTTTTGGAAGCGCTCACCATCGCTCCCATGCGCTGCTCACAATTTCTGCAGGTAGGACACACGACCCGGGTCGGGCAAATCATGGACCGAGGAATGGAACGTTTAAGCCACGGGTACGCACGGATGTTGGGTTGGGTTTTGGATCACCGGGCCATAACACTCATCCTGTCCATTCTTATTTTTCTCACGGTGATTCCGTTATCGAAAGCCCTTAAAAAGGAATTTACCCCCTCGCAAGATCAGAGCCGGTTTCTCATGCGGCTGCAGACCCCCGTGGGTTCGTCCCTCCAGCATACCGATGCCGTGTGCCGGCTGGCGGAAGATAAAATTCTCCAGCATCCTTCCATCGAACGTTATTTTTCCGCCATCGGCGGCTTTGGCGGCGGCGAAACCGATACCGGAAATCTCTTTATTACGTTGAAAGCTCCAAAAGAAAGACCCATCGACCCCGTCTTAAAGCGCCGTCCCACACAGGCAGACCTGATGGCCTGGGCGCGCAAGGAACTTGGCGCGCTTCCCGGTGTCCGCCGCGCGGTTGCGCAGGACTTGTCTCAGCAGGGATTTTCCGCACAGCGCGGTTTCCCCGTGGAAGTTAGTCTCTTGGGACGCGATTGGGACACGCTGGCAAACCTCTCGGATCAATTTCAGGAGCGCATGAAAGCAACGGGACTGATGGCGGATGTCGATACCGACTACCGGTTGGGTCAACCGGAAATTCGCGTGGTGCCGAACCGGAAAACGGCAGCCGCGCGCGGGGTGAGCATCTCGACCATCGGCAATGCCGTCAATGCCATGGTCGGCGGCGTGCGCATCGGCAAGTACACGCGCGGCGGGCGGCGCTACGACATCCGTATTCGTCTTGTCGAAAAAGACCGGCAGCAACCCAAAGACATTCGCGATATTTTTGTACGCAATAACCGGGGGGAACTGATTTCACTCGCCGATGTCGTGGAGTTAAAAGAAGAACCGACGCTCGTGTCCATCACACGCAAAGACCGCCAGCGTGCCATCCGCCTCTATGCCAACGTAGCTCCCGGAAAATCACAAGGCGAAGCGCTGGCCGCCATGACCCGCATTGGCAAAGACCTCATGCCCCCCAACTACCGAATGATTTTTTCCGGCAGTGCGGCGACCTACGGGGAGTCCAATCAAGGGATGCTCTTTGTTTTTATTCTGGGACTGTTCACGGCCTATCTCGTTCTGGCGTCACAATACAACAGCTTCATTCACCCGTTCACAGTGCTTCTGGCCCTGCCGTTTAGTATTACCGGCGCTTTCTGGGCGCTCTATCTCGGGGATAAAACATTAAACCTCTACAGCGCCATCGGGTTGATTCTCCTGATGGGCATCGTCAAGAAAAACTCGATTTTGCTGGTCGATTTTACGAATGAGCGGCGCAAACAGGGATTGGGCGTTCGCGAAGCGCTGCTCGAAGCCTGTCCCGTCCGACTGCGACCGATCATCATGACCTCGGTGGCCACGATGGCGGCGGCGATTCCCACCGCGCTGGCCACAGGAGCGGGATCGGAAACACGCACACCGATGGCCCTCGTCGTTCTTGGCGGTGTTCTCTTATCCACGCTTCTGACTCTCTTTGTCGTTCCCGCCGCCTACAGTGTGCTTTCCCGCTTCGAAAGCCATACCCACGATGCCGAACTCAAAGAAGCCCTGGGGCTCCTCGGCGAAACTCCCGAAAAACCGCACGGTTCTTAACAACAGCACAGACTCCCTTTCTCTTACACAAAATTTTCCCCTTGTAATCGGCAGGATTTCGGGCAAACTCATGTCCCTATGGAAATGAAAACCAAATTGCCCTGGTGGTTGTTGACGGTGCTAGCGCTGGCGGGGTCCTGGCAGCTCGGTCGGTAACGGAATTACCGTTTTGTTTTATGACGACCTCCTTTCTTCTGGAAAGGAGGTTTTTTATTGTTCTCCGCCGTCGGCTCAGGCGCTTTCTTGATGGTATGACGCTCAGGAGAGGCGGGCGGAATATAGCCCACCGGGATGGGCAACGTGAAGACGATCGGAGTTGACCGATAGCCGCTGGCCCAGTACAGTGAATTCACGATCGACAAACAGAGAAACAATGTCCACACACGCGCTGAGGGCGCCGCATAAGCAAGCCGGGGTTCCCGCGGCGAGAAATCACCGCTCAGGTAAGACACCGACTCCGGAGCGGGCATGGTTTTGATCTCTATTTTTTCGAAAGGGATTACCGGATCGGTTGAAAACAATTGGCGCTCTTTAACCGGCGTTGTGGTCGGCGCCATTCGCTCCGACCAGGCCGGCTGACGCACTCGAATTTGAAACGCCTGTGCGGCGGGCTGCCAAACATCTTCCCCTTCGCGGCACAAGAGCGTGGTCAGCGTGAAGCCCGGCATCTGCGACAAGGTCTCCATGTCGTA
This sequence comes from uncultured Elusimicrobia bacterium, assembly GCA_964506645.1. Taxonomy (GTDB): domain Bacteria; phylum Elusimicrobiota; class Elusimicrobia; order 2-01-FULL-59-12; family 2-01-FULL-59-12; genus CAZDML01. The sequence continues at coordinate 2,959 of CAZDML010000075.1, forward strand.
GGGACCTTTTAAGTGGTGATCCTGCATGATCCAGAAGCGCGGGGGTTTCATAGGGTCTCTTGCTCCCTATATACACCCAATTCTGAAAAAATTCACATGAATAAAATGTGAAAATTAAACACATCTATATTTAGATGCGTTTTATATGTGTATTGTTTATTCTTGTTAATTTCTTTGACGGGAGGATTCGTAGAGAAGAACGGCCGCCGAGGCGCCAACATTGAGCGACTCCACAGGCGAGGCCATGGGAATTTTGATGCGCTGCTGCAAGAGCGGCTGCCATTCGCGGTGAAGTCCGGCGCCTTCCTGCCCCAGCACAATCGCCCAGGGCTCTTTCCAATCAAGCTGCGTATAAGGAATGGCGATGGGCGAGGCTTCCGCACCGGCAAGCTTGTACCCCGCGGCGCTCAGCTGTTGAGCGATATCGGAATACGGCAGATGTTCGAGGCTGGGCAGGCGAAAGGTCGAGCCCATCGCGCCGCGGACAGCCTTGGGTGAAAAAAGATGGGATGTTCCCGCGGTAGTGATAACACCGGCCGCGCCGGCCGCTTCCGCCGTACGGCAGATGGCCGCGACGTTGCCCGGGTTTTGAATGCCGTCAAGTACAACGATCGGACGCGGGGCCTTCGAAAGCAGATCGTTCCACGTCCACTGCGGACGCACGCAGAACGCCGCGATCCCCTGCGGCTCTTCCACATCCGAGAGCGCATGAAAGACCGGGTCGTTCACAAACAGGGTTTCTTTGGCGCGGGCCCGGGCCGCTTCCACCAGCTGAATCTCTTCTGCCGCCGCCTTCTCACAACGCGACTGGCAGATCACGAGCACATCCAGCGCAAGACTCGACTGCAGCGCTTCGCGCAGCAAACGCGGTCCTTCCAGCAGCAGCAGGGCACTGTGCTTGTCATCACGAAGATCAATGAGGTGTTTAATTCGGGGATCCTGCCGCCGGAGAATAACAGAGGGTTTCATCACGTCGTTATCTTATCAGTTTGGTTATTGCCGTTTATTTGGATCTTGGAATTTTGCGTTGGGTGTTTGGGGAGATCAGCGGATCACGACGAGCTTACCGCGGGCCATATCGCCCGACGGGGCCGTCACGGTGTAAAGATACACGCCGGAAGCGACCGTGTCGCCGTCGTCGTTTTTGAGATCCCAGACGACATCAGCAGCCGAGGTGTGCAGCACGCGCACCTTCTCCGCAGCAATGGTGAATATCTTCACCGTGGATCCTGTCGGAAATTGATCAAAGGTCATGCCGACCGCATTGTCTTTATCGACTTTCCACGGGTTCGGGAACACACGCGGACGAAACGACGCCGTCGCCGAAGAGCGCACGGCGGCAAACAGCGGCACGACACTGGGCAGAAACGCGCTACCCGAAGTGATCACACCGAGTGCGAACAAGAAAACGATGCGGGGCTGAAGCCGTTGCATTAGTATTGATCCTCTTCGCGGCTGCCGTTATCGAGCTGTGCCACGGCGGCTTTGCGCTCTGAGCTTGAGAGCATTTCCTGGAGCGATTTGTATTCCGGATCTTCCTCCGTAATCTTTTTCGCGATGCGACGGTTCTTTTCGTAATAGATCAAATTGCGTTTCTGCTGCGCAGCGCCACCGAAGCGGAGCACGAGCGAGAAGTACTGCGTGTTGCCAAGGTCACCCAGCGGCACCCAGGCATAGTCAAATTCCTGACCCATCACGTGCAGCCCAAGACCCACACTCATCCCGGCCAGGGCCGAAAGCTCTTTCAAGGTATCGGTGCGATAGCCGCCACGCAGCGAGATCACTGTGATCGGCGACCATTCCACGCCCATGTGCATGCTGCCCAAACCGGTTTTGCGATACGCGCCTTCCATCGACACTTTCACGCTCGGGAACATCTCGTAGGTGGCACCGGCGCGAACGGCCATCGGCAGGTCGTCGCCTTCGCTGATAAATTTAAGTTTTGAGCCTAGGTTCACCGCCGAGAGACCCAGCGTCAGCTTGCTGTTGGCTTTGTAGATGGCGCCCAGGTCCGCCGCATAAGCACTAGCAGAGACATCGCTTAAGCGCGCCTGAATCATTTTTCCTGTGGCGCCCAGCGAGAGCTTGTCATTAAAGGAATGACCATAGGCCAATGAATACGCACTGTAGCGCACATCAAACGTGCCGATGCTCGCACCGGTCTGATCGGTCGCGCCGATATCGCCCGAGCTTAAATTCTGAACGGCAAAGCCGATGCCGTTGTGCGCATTGAGCTGGTGTGAGAAGCTGATAAATTGATAGTGAATCGATTCCAGGTACGAGAGATACATACCGGAGAGCTGCGTGCCTTCGGCAAACCCCAAACCGCCCGCGTTCCACACCGGCGCATACACGTCCGTTGCTTGCGAAGTATAGGCACCGCCCATTGCCGCCGGCGCACCACCGACCGGAATATCCAGGAACGCAGCGCCTTCAGTGCCCGAGGATGCATAGAGATAGGAAGAAGAAAGGAGGGTCGCAAAGACAAGAGCCAGGGTCGTTTTAAATGTGCTTTTCATAAGCTCCATAGCGCTTAAATACCCCGTTGTCGTTGTTCCTACAAGGGGAATGTTAACTTTAGTTAATTTACGAGATGAAAACAGATCTTTATTTAGATCAGTTTTTGATGAGTTAAACGATTTGTAAAGAACGCTGTTGTGTCGTTCTTCGTTTACTGGCGCCATCTCGATATGCCCGCCTGTCATCATCATTTTCATACTTGGAGTGTAGCGGATGAGTATTACAGGAAGATGTCGCCAATGTTAATCTGGTGTTAATTTCACAAAGGCCTATTTAGGCTGATTTCTAGGTTGGAACTGAAAAGGGAAGGGGAAAAAGGACCTATCGGGGAGATCGGCAGACCCAGGCGCCGAAGCCAGCCGCCTGGAAAAAGCGCTGAATATCGATAAATCCGGCGTCGCGCAGTAAGCCTTTCACCCGTTCTTCGGGAATCACGCAGAGGTCTTTTCGCGTGGAGGAAAAATGTTCTTCGGCCTGTTTCGGGTCCATGCCTTGGCGGATCGACCAAGCTTTGTTCCAGGCCGCGAGTTTCTTGTAGCGCGTGGAATCGGTATCGCCAAAAAGCGTGGCGATTAAAAACGGCGCGCCGGGAGCAAGGCGATTGGCGATCGCTTCGAGCACAGTATGGCGCTGCTCATCTGTAGAAAGAAAGTGCAGCACGAGCAGGAGCGTCGCCGCATCAAACACGGCGTCTTCGGGAAGTTGGTCGGCCGTTCCGGTGTGCAGCGTCACGCGGTCGAGCATCGCCGCCTGGGCAAGTTTCTGCTTGGCAAGGGAGAGCATCGCTTCGGACGGGTCGCTAGCGGTAAAGCGCCAACCGGGGTGTTCTTTTCCCCATTCCAAAACTTCCATACCCGTGCCGGCGCCGACGATGAGAACAGATGCATCCGCGGCGAGCTCGGCAGAGAGAATCGTCCCCGCGAGGTCGTGCAGCACGCGGTACCCCGGCACGCCCTGAAGTACGCGGGCGTCGTAGCCTTTGGAACGCTCTTCGCTAAATACGGGTTGTTCGTCGATCATGAGGGTATTCTACGTTATTGATCCTGGTACAAAGAGCCACTACGTTGTTTCTTTGTACCAGGATCAAAACATCTAGGGAACATTAATTTCCATCGGCGAGAGTGTCACAGCATTAAAGATCGTATCTTTCTCAATTGAAACGTTCTTTCCCGGAATAAACACAAAAAGAATACAGCAACAATAGGTCAGAATAATACTCATCAACGAGCTTCCGTTGTGCGTTTCCTTGGTAAACTTCAGCGGCACAATTGTTCCATCGACCGCGGCCACCTGATCTACACTAATTTCCAATTGGCCGCCAATTCCGGCTAAGAAACGTTTTGCTGCACTTTCTACTGTCCCAGTAACCGGCGTATTCGCTTTAATCACCGTTTTGCCATTTTGAATGACATCGGTGACTACGAATAGACTAATTTTGTCTCCTTTTTTATGCGTCCCCGAACTCACGGTTTCAGCAAGTTTGACGATGACTGCCGAATCTTTCGGAAGCGTTAAGCGTTCCGCTTGGACAGGAGAGATCCCCTGGAAGAATACGCTCAATGACAAGGCGAGAGCAAACCATCGTTTCATCGAAAACTCCTTTTAATGTGTAAGTTCTAAAGGTTCAATCCAACGCTGCTGTCGAGAATGGTTTTCCCGTTTGGCCGCATTGTAGGATCCCATGATTCCACCACTATACCAAGCAAATGAAACCATCGCGAGCGGAACAGCCAACCCCGGCTCTTTTGCATGAACGGCCGCATAGGTTCCCCAGATAAATAGGCCGTTCACAATGAAACAGGCCACCGCCGTTTGGGGACGATGGGCGTAGCCATACCCTGCTCCCGGAAGAACAGCATTTAAGCCCGCGGCGAGTCGCGGTGAAAGCTTTGGCTGATTCTGCATTTCTTTGGATCGCGACAAAGCCGCTTGCGTTTTTTCTTGGAGTGGCGATGTGTCGGGAATACCCTCAAACGCTGTCCGTGCTTCGTCGTTTTGAGAAAGCCATAAACGACTCAAGCCCCGAACATACTGCGCGCGGTCTTTCCATTCAGAATTGCAAAAATCAGGCATCTCCTCACGAAAAACCGCCTCATAATTCATCAATTGATACAGGGCTTGGAAGACGGTGTCGGACGCCACACAAACGACTTGATGCGCTTTGTCTTTCTGCCAGGCCCGAGCCAGTTTCAGACTAAAGGCGTAGTCGCCCGTGGCCGTGGCCGCGCTAAACATCTTTTGGACAATGAAAAGCCTGTCGTTATAACTCGGATATATAAACGCCAACCGTTCGTAGACGTTTTCCGCCTCGCGAAAGCGCTGCTGCAGCATGAGCGAATCCCCAAAACGCACTTCCGCGCCTACGTCCTCTGAGGCATGGAGCGAATTCGAAACCAGGCTCCCCATAAGTGTGATAAGGCATACGATTCGAAGAAACTTCACGGGCGGGATTCCCATTCCATTGCATTAACGGGGTCGTCGTATTTAAGCCCGTTGGCGGTGCGAACGATCGGATAGTGGCTTAGGTCATGCCCGCAGCGATGAAGACGATCGGCGGTCATTAAGACGCCTCGAGAAAGTCCGTAACGTTCAATCGCCTGACGGGAATAGGCCGAGTCGCTGGGATTCATGGGGCAGGAACTTCCTTTTGTAGGGCTGATAAAGCGCTGGTAGAGCGTTAAACTAAGAGTGGCGGGAAAAGCGATGAATTCGCGAAGTTCTCGCTCAGCGGCGGTGGCCGGGCACCCCATCATCAAAACAAGCGCGGAAAATATGAATACCAAATTCGTCTTTTTCACTGTTAACCGCTTACCTTTGCTCTGGCACCCAAACTCCATTTAAACCCACTTCGGGTGACAGACACCGTACCGAATAAATTCGCACTTAGGAGCTCTAAGTAGTGGTGTTTAAGCCTACTACATGGAGGTCTCTATGGAAAAGAAAATTGAGGAGAAGATTTATCGCATCCGAGGACAGCAGGTCATTTTGGATAAGGACATCGCAACACTTTACGACACCCGCACCAAGGTGCTCAATCAGGCTGTGAGACGAAACATTGAGAATTTTCCGTTAGACTTTATGTTTCAGTTGGATAGGCACGAATTGGATTCTTTAAGGTCACAAATTGTGACCTTAAAGAATCAAGGACGCGGAGAACATTAGAAATATCGCCCGCTCGCCTTCACGGAACACGGGGTTGTCATGTTGTCGAGTCTTCTGCGAAGTCCCAAAGCGATTCAGGTGAGCATCGCTATTGTTAGGGCGTTCGTAAAGATGCGGCATGCGCTGGAAGTACGGAAAGACCTAGCGGTGAAGGTGGAACACATCGAAGGAAGGCTGCATCTTGTTGAAACGGATGTCCGATTCTTAAGAGAAGACCTGCGCGAAAGAAACCTGCCTGGAAAACCACCCGCGAAAATTAAAGGATTTGAGAAGGAATAGCACTTTTGCTGTGGCACCCAAACTGCATTTACAAACCACTTCGGTGACTGTCACCGTAGTTCCCCGTGCTCCCGACTAGTTCAAAGGATAGCTGAAAAGTTCACGAATGACGTCGATGCTGATTTGGATTGCTTGAGGGGTCTTTAAGATGCTGGACAGGAGAAGTACCCCCTCTTCGGTGAAGGCATAGAACGAAGATGTTTTGATAAGGGCGTCCGGTGGGAATCGGTAGAGGTTCCTTCGGACAGCCTGTTTTAAGCGTCCCGTGGATACTCCATACAAGGAGGCCACTTCTTTATCAAGAACGACCCTCTGTCCCTGGATTACATGGGAGGAATGCACAAGTCGATTCAGGAGAGTGTGGGTGTTCATGCTGCGCGGCGTTTAGGTTTTCGAGGAACAACGGCCAAATCAAACCCAAAAGCGCGCAGAATAGCATGAAGACTGTCGATTTCCGGATTTCCGTTAGGGGATAACATCTGATAAAGGTGTCCCCGGTTTCGACGCAAGCGTTTGGAGAGCGCCAGCAGTCCCCCTTGAGCTTCTGCGACATTCCGAAGCGCGATTAGAAAATGATGGCGGTCCTCTTCTTCAATAGCCGCGTTTAAATAAGCGCATGCTTCGAGAGGGTCTTTTAATTGTTTTACAAGTTCATCGTGATAACTAACGCTCGGTTCCAAAGGTTCTCCTTTGATAATCTTTCCAGTAGTCACGCGCTGCTTGGATATCCGACGTTTGTTCATCTTTTACGCCTCCGCATAACAAAATAATCATATAAGGCCCGTCATAACCAAAATACACACGATAGCCAGGCCCAAAGTAAATCTTCAGCTCAAAAACCCCCTGCCCTACCCATCGCCAATGTCCGGGATTCCCCTCCACAAAACGTTCCAATCGATTTTGAACAATCGTGCGCACGCGACGATCGTGCAGCGCACGGGACACTGTGTCTTCCCGGTGGGCGGAAACC
>CAZDML010000076.1:0-9834 GCA_964506645.1 uncultured Elusimicrobia bacterium
ATCTACAGTTGAGCCGTCTACAGCGGACCTTTCATGCGCTTGAGCAGCGCGCTTCAGGCCATGTCATTTCACTGGTATTGCAAAAAAATGTTTTTACGTCGCGATTAGTTCCGTTGCGGGAAAAGGTGTATCAACTGAGAGAAAATATTTTGTCAGATGCACTGCAGTTTGAAGCAGGTCGACGTATTCTACGTTCAATACAAGAGATTGTGGAATCGCTACGGTGTGTTGAAGATGCCTACCCTAAAAAAACTTCGTTCCTCGAACGGCTTTTCCCTATCGAATAATCAGCCATCCGCGCGCCGCCAGAAAATAGAGCGCTGAAGAAGCGACAAGACCCGTTCGTAAATGTTCACGCTGCGTTGCATGAACGCCCCACCACTGATTTTGCTGAAGCCATGGCTGCAACGTCACAGGTATCCAGATACTCCAAACCGCATTCCATACCAGAGAGTCCCCAAGCTGAATCATTAAAAGAAGCAGTGCTGCAATAGCACCATAATGAAGCCCATTGGCACGGCGTGTTTGAGTCATCTCTTTTATTGACAGCATGAGCGATTCCAGGCCGAGAATAAAAAAGAAAGGGGAGAAGGCAAAAACGGTCTTAATGAGGTATCCCCATCTGTCATTTATAAAATCGGGATGCACCCATAAACTCATTTGGTCCTGCCAGGCTGAATAAAATCCACGGGCATGGCCCCAGGGGCCCCACCACGGCTCATACGTCCCAGAGAAACGCGCATATGCCAAGCAGGCACTCCAATACATGACACTACTGAACCCGATAACGCCTGCACACACCGCCAACGAATAATTCGGCCGGCGATTCCAGCGCGACCAGAGAAGCATTGCAGCAAAGAAGAGCAGCGCTCCACCCGTATGTTGTTTTAAAAGAAAAACGGCCGCTAACGTCAACAGCCCTCCCCGCATGAACGTCGACCAGGAATAGGTTTCGACCCAGAGCCATATCCATAGGCCGGCCAGTAAGGCAAACCACAGGGCATCCATCTCTTGATAGGCGGTCGGTCTCATCGTCCACGGGTTCATAAACCAAAAAAAGACCGCTACGCCTCCGCCCCACCCGGCTCGCGGCAACGGGGCACGTAAGCGTGCATTTTCAAACACGAATACACCTGTCAACAAAGCAAAAAGTAGGGTAGCGCATTGAAGGGGCAACGCATCGCTTTGCGAGGTTTGAAGGACCGCCAGGCCTGTATAGAGTAAACAACCACCCACATTAAACAGCGGAAGAGAATACCGACGATTCATCTTTTTAGGATACTACAGCGCTGTCCTTCACACAAGCCTTCTAAAAACCCGTGTTATACTCAAACTATGGATCTGAGCATGCTGCCTCATGCCCCGGGGGTGTACTTAATGCGCGACAGCGCAGGCACTATTCTTTACGTTGGGAAAGCGCGCGACTTGGCCAAGCGAGTCGCCTCCTACTTTGTAAACAAAAGCGACCATGCACCTAAAATCAATATTCTTGTCACAGCGATTCATCATATTGACTATATTCCGACAGCCAGTGAACGCGAAGCTCTGATCGTAGAACAACGTCTCATCCGACAAATCCAGCCGCATTACAACACGATGTGGCGCGATGATAAAAGCTACCCATACATCAAACTCACGGTCCAAGAAGATTTTCCACGGCTCTATATCACGCGCAAAAAAATCAGAGATGGGGCTCTGTATTTCGGGCCCTATCCCCAAGTCCACAGCATGCGCAAGCTCCTTGTGTATCTCTGGAAACATAAATTTTTTCCGCTACGCCCGTGTAAATATGAGTTTTCAGTAGCACAGCCGTTGCCTCTTGAAAAAGCAAAACAATGTCTCTACTACCACACCCGCGAGTGTCCAGCGCCCTGCGTTGGGCGCGTCAGCAAAGAGCAGTACAACCACATCACGGCAAACGTCAAACATTTTTTCGAAGGGCACTACAAACCCTTGATGATACAGTGGGAACAGGAAATGAAAGAGGCCTCCAAGAAGCAAAATTATGAGCGAGCCGCTCAGCTGCGTGACAACCTGGGAGCACTCCAACACATGGATGAGCGCGTCACTTTGCGTCAGATCGACATCGCAGATGTCGCTGGATTTGTGGATATGTCACGTGCCGTAACCGATTTACAGAAAGCCCTTGACCTCCATTATCCTCCGCAGCGTATGGAATGTTTTGATATCTCCCACATACAAGGCACCGAACCCGTAGCATCCATGGTTATTTTTGATCGCGGCAAACCAATGAAATCCGGATACCGTACGTTCAAAATTAAAACAGTTGTAGGTATTGATGATTTCGCCAGTATGGCAGAGGTTGTCGGACGGCGCTACCGTCGCCTACTTGCTGAAAAAGCCCCATTGCCTGATTTAATTTTAATCGATGGGGGAAAAGGTCAACTTTCCTCTGCTGCTAAAGCCTTGAAAGAGGTTTTCAAAGAGGCTCAGCCGAGGCGCCGAATACCCGAAATCGCCTCGTTGGCGAAACAGCATGAAGAACTCTTTGTCCCTGAGCGCTCCAACTCGATCTGCCTACCCAAAGACTCGGCCGCGCTGCATCTGGTGCAACATATCCGGGATGAAGCGCATCGATTCGCGATTACCTTCCACCGCAAAAGACGCGCAAAGGCTTCCTTTCAGTAGCGCTTTCTTCGTAAAATCACTTCGTGAAATCAGCACATGCCATTCTTCTTTTCCTTCTAAGCGCTTCCCCTCTCATCGCAGCCTCAAAGCCCCTGCAAGAGCGTGTGGTGGAGCACACCTGCGCCAACGGCATTAAACTTTTAATACTTGAACGCCATTTTTCTCCAACTGTCGCTATTCGGATGATGTTCCGGACTGGCTCTGTGGATGAAGTCTCCGGAAAAACGGGCCTGGCACACATGTTTGAGCATATGATGTTTAAAGGAACGCGAACCCTGGGAACCAAAAACTTTGCGGCAGAAGCGCCGCTATTAAAAGAACTTTCCACCCTGCACGAACAACTCGACAAAGAGAAGGCAAAGAACGAAAAAGCAGATCAACCCAGAATTTCTCACCTCCTGGACCGTATTCGCCAAATCGAAGAAAAAGCTGCTCCGCTTATCAAAGAAAACGAACTTTGGGAACTGTATACGCAGGAAGGAGCCAGCGGGCTCAATGCGGCGACCTCCAGCGACTTTACGCAATATGTGGTTGACCTTCCATCGAATAAGCTTGAACTGTGGGCTCTCCTCGATTCCGATCGTCTACGCAATCCCGTTTTTCGTCAGTTCTATCAAGAGCGTGAGGTCGTCAAGGAAGAGCGGCGTATGCGAGTCGACAGCAATCCTGACGGGAAACTGTATGAAAACTTCCTGGCCACGGCTTACTCCGCACATCCCTACGCACACCCCACCATTGGTTGGGAATCCGATTTAGATCGCTTAAACATGCAGGATTTAGAAGATTTCTACCGTCGGCACTATACGCCCGAGCGCCTCACTATCGTGATTGTTGGAGATGTGAAGGCGGATGCCGTGATTGCTATGGTTGATAAATATTTTGGCTCCTGGAAAGCGTCCTCACAGGGTGTTCCATGGCCGATCAGCAATGAACCCCCACAAACAGGGCCCCGGCGGACAGAAGTGAAGTTTGATGCACAACCCCGGGTTTTTATTGGCTATCACATACCGACCTATCCGCACCCGGACCATGCGGCACTCTACGTGCTGGCTCAACTTCTAGGTTCTGGGACGACCTCTCGCCTCTATAAAAATTTAGTAGAGAAAAAGGGTGTTGCAGCCAGCGTATCTGTTGGACAAGATACTCCCGGCGAACGCTATGCATCTCTTTTCACAATTGACGCACAAACGCGCTTTCCACGCACCGTCAACGATCTTGAGGCCGCTATTCATGCGGAAATCGACCGCCTCAAAAATGAACCCATTGAATCCTGGGAACTCGAAAAAGTACGTGCCAACCTGGATATATCGCTCTTAAATATATTGCAAACCAATGGGGGAATGGCAGGAACACTGGCTTACACACAGACCATATTTGGCGACTGGCGTTATATCCAAAAAATACAAGAGGCCATTAACCGTATCACGAGCGAGGATGTGCAGCGGGTAGCGAAAACCTATTTAACCCGAGACAATGAAACAACGGCTGTTCTCGTACCCCTCCAAAAACCATGAAACGACTTCTCATCATCGGATGTCTCTTGGCACAGTCTCTACCGGCTCAGGCAAACGCTCCCGTGCTTCCCGTTTTTCCAACACTCCAGTTTCATCCGCCGAAACCTGAACGTTATGTCCTAGACAATGGCCTCACCGTCCTCCTGTTGGAAGACCGGGAACTACCGCTGATCCGGACGCAAATCATGATCAAAGGCGGCACGCAGTATGATCCAGCCGACAAAGTAGGACTTGCCGCGGTTTTTGCCGCCGCCATGGAACAGGGGGGAAGCGCAACACGTTCACCCGATACGATCGAGAAAATTCTCGCGCGGACCGGCGCGAACATTGGTTTCAACGTAGCCCTGGAAGAATATTCGGGATCTATGAACTGCCGAACGCAGGATTTCGACACGGTCTTTGAGATTTTTGCGGATTTATTGCGAAATCCGTCCTTTGATTCTAAATTTGTGAATTTAGAAAAAGCCAAACAAATGGAAGCACTCCGGCGTGTCTATGACGAGCCCGATGATATGGCACGTCGAGAATTTCGAAAGCTCATTTACGGCCCCGCTCATCCCTACGCCCGTATTCCGTCCCCTTTGAGTCTGAAGGCCATCAAACGTAGCGATCTTGATGCTTATAAGACCCGTTATATCTTGCCCAACGCTACGATTCTGGCCATTTCAGGCGACTTTGAAAGTTCCATCATGAAGCAGAAAATTAAAAAAGTGTTTGGAGATTGGCCGCGCGGGACCCTTGCCGATTTAAGAATACCAGAGGTCTCCTCTTCCGTCGATAAAGGTGTCTACTACATCTCTAAATCGCTGCCGCAAAGCCAAATTCGCATGGGACACCTGGGCTTCGCTCGCCACAATCCGGACCATTTCGCCTGGGAAGTTTTTAACGAGCTCTGGGGTGGAGACAGCACATCGCGTCTTTTTAAGACGGTCCGCACTGAAAAAGGTCTAGCGTATGCTGTGGCCAGCGCTTATTCAGAACCCGCAAACCTCGGACTTATCGTCACGATTTGCCAAACGCGCGGTCCCGAAACAACGGAAGCCATTCGTTTGATCCAGCAGATTAATCAGGAAATGACACGAGCGCCATTTTCTCCTATGGAGATCTCTCGCGCGAAGCAAGCCATTATGAACCGCTATATTCAAAATTTCACATCGAGTGCTCAAATTGCTGGGGAACGAATGACGATGGAATTTTATGGCTTTCCGGAGAATTATCTCGACACCTATCCAAATAAAATCAGCGCCATTACAACAACCGAACTGGCTCGGGTCGCCAGTCGTTATCTGAAGCCGGATCAATCGACGCTTCTGGTCATTGGAGATCTCAGCACCTTCCGTAAACCTCTATCCATGTTCGGTCGCGTTAAAGAAGTAAAATTACAGCCCATTCTGATGGAGGATACGCGATGGTGATCCCAGCATCTATCCGAAAGAAGATGAAAGAGTACCCCACTTTTTATCAGCAGGTCTGGGCTATCTGCGCAAAAATCCCGAGGGGGGAAGTGCGGACATATGGTTGGATTGCGAAGAAAATAGGCAGACCGCAGTCTGCGCGAGCGGTGGGGCGTGCGCTTGGCGCCAATCCTTTTGCCCCAACTATTCCCTGCCACCGTGTTGTAGGCACTAACGGCCAAATGACGGGATATTCCGGACCCGGCGGCATTACAATGAAAAGGGAAATGTTGCGTAAAGAAGGTGCTTTATCCGCAGAAGAGACCCGCGTTTTGTTAAAATAGCCCCCTCAAAATGAACATTAAATTCCTAAGCAAAATATTTGGCTCACAGAACGAGCGCACGATAAAAAAATTGCGCCCGCTCGTTGAACAGATCAACAGCCTTGAACCTGAGATTCAAAAGCTCTCTGATGAGGCCCTGCGCGGCAAGACAGCGGAATTCAAAGAGCGTCTCGCCAAAAACGAAACCTTGGACTCGCTTTTACCTGAAGCGTATGCTGTTGTCCGTGAAGCATCAAAACGAGCTATTGGTCTACGCCAATTTGATGTCCAACTCATGGGCGGAATGATTCTACATCAGGGCAAAATCGCAGAAATGAGAACAGGGGAAGGAAAAACGCTCGTCGCTGTAGCACCCGTTTATTTAAATGCACTCTTAGGGCGCGGCGTCCACGTGATTACTGTGAACGATTACTTAGCCAAGCGTGACCGCCAGTGGATGGGTCCGATCTATGAATTTCTTGGCATGAGCGTCGGCTATGTCCAGCATGATATGTCCCCTCAGGATCATCGTGCTGCATACGCTTGTGATATTACGTTCGTCACCAATAACGAAATTGGCTTCGACTATCTGCGTGACAACATGGTTGTCCGTCGAGAAGACCGTGTCCTTCGTTATTTGCCGACACCTCTTGAGCGTGATGGCCTTATGCGCCGCCTTCCATTTGCCATTGTCGACGAAGTTGACTCGATTCTTGTGGATGAAGCCAGAACGCCGCTCATCATTTCTGGACCGGCGGAAGAATCAACCGAGAAATATGCCATCGTGAACAAGCTTATCCCGCACTTAAAGGGACGCACGGTCACTGAAAAAGAAGAAATCGACTCCAAATATTCAGGCGAAGATCTCGGCAAAGGCTTTGATTTTATCATTGATGAAAAAGCCCATAATGCCACGCTCACAGATGAAGGAATCGCCAAATGCGAGAAGATTCTTCAGATCGAGAGCCTATACGATGACGTCCAGGGAGAGTGGATTCACCACATCAACCAGGCCCTACGCGCGCACCACCTCTACCATCGCGATGTGGATTACGTCGTCAAAGATGGGGAAGTCATCATTGTGGATGAATTTACCGGCCGATTAATGCCAGGCCGGCGCTGGTCAGAAGGGCTTCACCAGGCCGTTGAAGCGAAGGAAAATATCCGCATCGCTGAAGAGAACCAGACTCTCGCGACCATCACCTTCCAAAATTTCTTCCGCCTCTACAACAAGATCGCTGGCATGACCGGTACAGCCATGACCGAAGCTAGCGAATTCTGGGAAATTTACAAACTGGATGTTGTTGAAATCCCGACCAACCGCTCGATGATCCGTATTGATTATGCCGATGTAATCTACCGGACGGAGCGCGAAAAAAATAATGCTATTGTCGAAGAAATTATGCAACTCTGGAAGACCGGCCGCCCCGTCCTGGTGGGAACTCGGTCGATTGAAAAGTCAGAAAAACTCTCCGCCATGCTTCGGCAAAAAGGCGTCCCACACCAGGTCCTCAATGCCAAATACCACGAAATGGAAGCGCAAATTATCTCTCAAGCCGGAGCCAAGGGAGCTGTCACCATCGCCACCAACATGGCCGGGCGCGGAACCGACATCATCCTGAGCGGAAATCCGCCCAATCCACAACTCTCCGAGGAAATTAAAAAACTCGGAGGCCTACACGTCCTCGGGACAGAACGCCACGAATCCCGCCGCATTGACAACCAACTCCGAGGTCGAACAGGACGTCAGGGCGATCCCGGCTCCTCACGCTTCTTCTTAGCACTCGACGATGAACTGATGCGCTTATTTGGTACCGACCGACTCTCTGGCGTTATGGGTCGCCTGGGCATGCAGGAAGGAGAAGATATCCAGCATCCCCTCTTAACCCGTGCTATCGAAAACGCCCAACGCAAAGTCGAAGCCATGAACTTTGATATACGAAAACAACTTTTGGAATACGACAACGTTATGAACAAGCAGCGCGAAATGGTCTATCGCATGCGCAATGAGATCTTAGATGGTCAGGATGTTAGTGCCACCCTAAAAAGCATGATAGAAGAATCGCTTGAGGAGAAATTAGGCCTCTGGATTTTGGCCAAAGAAATTCCAGAAAACTGGGATACGGTCGCTTTCCACAACTGGCTATCTCATACGTTTAATGCGGAAGGATCCATCGAAGCATCGGCATGGGCGCACATGTCTCGCGATGAAGTCCATGAAAAGGCTGGAGAAATTATTGAACTGGCGACACAGAAACGCAGAGAGGAAATAGGAGAAGAAATCTTCTTGCAACTCCAGAGGATGGTCTTGCTGCAGACAATGGATGTCGCATGGAAAGACCACCTCTATGATTTAGATCAGCTCAAAAAGAGCATCAGCCTGCGTGCCTATGCCCAGAAAGATCCGCTTATTGAGTTTCAGCATGAAGGGTTCACTATGTTTCAACAAATGATGACCCGTATTCGCGAGCAAACCATTGAATATCTCTTTAAACTTCATCTGGCGGCTCCCGTGACCGCACCCGCTGGAAGCGCAGAGGAGGCTCAGCCCTCCATTGCACTGCCCTTTGCCAATCGTTCGGTATTCGCAAGGGCCAAAGCAGAAAAGCCAGAGTTTATTGCTCCCAGTATTTCACCAGAACAGGTTCTAGGGCCGATGCCTAACACACCCCCGTCTTCGAAAGCACCCTGGGACTCATCCGGTGATGCCGAATCTACCAAGCCGTCCGTCAATGCCCCGGACAAGATTGGGCGCAATGATCCCTGTCCTTGCGGCAGCGGAAAAAAGTACAAGAAATGCCACGGGCAATAAAACGGCTCTTTCAACATCCCTTCCTACTTAGTTTAGCTTCCGCCACCCTTTACATTCTTAGTTTTCCAAAATGGAACTTTAATTTTCTGAGTTGGGGAGCCTTAGTCCCTCTCTTTTTTATCTTTTACCAAGAACATCATAAAAAAGCGTTTTTTCTTGTCTGGGGGAGCGGCACCGTTGCATATTTTGGGCTCTTGTATTGGATTATCGAAACTCTCCACATGGGGGGCGTATCACCCGTTCTCGGGATCTGCGCATTATTTCTTTTGAGTTCCTACTTGGGTCTTTTTTGGGGAATCTGGGCATGGATTCTTAAACGAAAGAATCTTACCGGACCATACTTTCCAGTCACGGCTGCCGCACTTTGGGGAGTCCTGGAATGGGTTCGAACGTATTGCCTTTCTGGATTTCCTTGGACACTTCTGGGAGATACGCAGTGGAACCGTCTGCCAGTGATTCAAATCGCATCCCTTGTTGGCGTATACGGCGTTTCGTTCCTCATCGTTCTGGTCAACGCCACCCTATTTCTCATCATTCAGACCCGCCGCACACGGGCTCTCTGGATCACGGGGTTGATCTGTCTGAGCGCATTCGTCTTCGGAGTGTATCGTCTTCGCCAACCTGTTGATGGTCCTCGAGCCTATACTGCGGCGCTGCTACAGGGGAATATTGATCAGTACAAAAAGTGGGACCCCTCCTATGTCAAAGAAGTTCGTGCGACCTATGAATCCCTAGTCACTTCTGTCAAAAGTGAAAAACCAGATCTTATTGTCTGGCCAGAATCAGCAGTTCCGGGCTTCTTCTTACCTGATCCTGAGACGTATGCCTGGGTTGAACGGGTCGTTAAAACTGCAGCGACTTTCCAATTGGTTGGCAGCGCTCTACTTCGTTACGAAGGGGCTACAGAACGGTTTTACAATACCGCTATTGGTTTGGGTCCAGAGGGAAATATTCTCGGAGAATATGACAAACAGCACCTGGTTCCTTTTGGCGAATACGTACCCCTACGATCTCTCATTGGCGACTGGATTCCAGCGCTCAATGCTATCGGAACTTTTGCGGCAACTTCAGGTGCTCCGCTTATTCGTATGAATGGTATTTCCTATGGGATCACCATTTGCTACGAGGCTATTTTCCCAAAT
>CAZDML010000077.1:0-9774 GCA_964506645.1 uncultured Elusimicrobia bacterium
AAAATACGCCGGCACCTGCTCGCACATCAACTGGCCTTTGTAAACGATCGTGCGTGCGGACAAGCTGCAAATGTAGAAGCTCCAGCCGCCTTTCCAACCCGAATAGCGAATTTCTTTCTGGATGCGTTTGCGGATGATAAAGAGTTTGCGCTCAAAGGCCTGGTCATCTTTGAGTTTGGCGCTGCGGCCGACAAAGAATTGTTTGATCAGCGGCTCGGTGGATTTGGCGGTGTCGCCCAGGCTCGCATTATTCGTGGGGACATCGCGCCAGCCGAGGAACGCCTGGCCTTCGGCTTCCACGAGTTCCTGCACTTTCTTCTGGCAGTCGCCGCGGTCTTTGGCGTCTTTGGGGAGAAACACCATGCCCACACCGTATTCGCCGGCGCCGGGGAGGGTGAGACCGGCTTTTTTACCAGCCGTCTTTAAGAAATTATGAGGGACCTGCAGGAGAATGCCCGCGCCGTCGCCCGTGTTGGCTTCGCAACCGCAAGCGCCGCGGTGTTCCAAGTTGCGCAGAATAGTGAGCGCATCAGAAACGATCTTATGGGACTTTCGGCCTTGGATATCGACAACAAATCCAACGCCGCAAGCGTCTTTTTCATATTGAGGGTCGTAGAGACCCTGTTTATGAGGGCACGAGTTCATAAGTTGTTTGGGTTCGGGGGTGCGTCCTGCAGTGCTTCCTTATTACAGCGATCTAGGCAGGTGTTCCCGTCAGGAGTGAATTATAACACAAAACACGCGGGATTCGGGCGGGATTAGACGGTGCGGGCGAGGAGGACCCCGGCTTCAAACACCACCAGGCCCAGGACAACGCTGGAGAGAACATACCCCAGACCCAGGCTGATGTGGCCGTGGCGAAAGAGCGACGACGTCTCGAGAATAAACGTGGAGAAGGTGGTATAGGCTCCGCAGAATCCCGTCATGAGCAACAGCCGCGCGTGGGGGCCGATATGCAGGCGTTCTTCGGCCAGCGTATCGAAGAGTCCGATGAGAAGACATCCGGTGAGGTTAACGACAAACGTCCCCACGGGGAAGACACTGCCGGTAAACGTATGCTGGAAGAGTCGCGTGACGGCGTAGCGGGCCGAGCCACCCGCGATAAATCCAATAATTAAATTAAGCCAAGCCATGGCGATACGGTACTAAAAAAATCGCTCTAAATATCCAGGTCTACCGAAAATCCATAGTAGCTGGACCCAGAACGTCCGCGAAGTTTGAAATATTCATAGGTCGGCCGAACCGAAAATCGTCCGGCATACACCGTGATGCGGCCCGTATAGGATTCCGCCCACGACGCAATTCCCAGGACATAATTGGCGCGGCGATAATCAACACCCGCTTTGAGCCAGGGAAAGAGCTGCTGATCCGCACCAAGCCCCCACGCGTACTCTGTAAACCCGTTCAGCAAATCCAGGGAGGACGCATTTTCGGCGTTTAACAAGGTAAAAATATCCAGCTGAGAGGCTAGCGCTTCCAAATCCTGGTCATAAAAGTGCTTTTCCACACTGACGCGTGCGGAGGTTTTCTTACCAAACCGTTCTGTTAACGTCGTTCCGACCCGCGTTTCATGAATGCGAAGATCGCGATTGGATAGTCCTGTCCCCGCAGTTCCCGTCCCACCGCTGCCTCCAGGATCATCCGCACCCCCGCTAAACGCCGAGACCCGCGTCGTGACGCCTGGCGCTCCGCTCCCACGGCCACGACGACCGGGATTGTCATCAAACGGATTCTCGGATCCTGGCACTCCCAACGACTCTTCATGCTGGGTATACCCCACAAAGAGCGCGAGTTCGCTGCGGATCGGACGATCGGTTTCTTCGGCCCGCGCTACATTCGGCAGCCATCCAGGGCCCCATATGGAAAACGTCGCTTGCAGCCCTTCGGCGCGATACGCCCCCACGTTATTGTTCGGCCGCGGCATCATCCAAATCGCGAGGTCGAGCGAACTCCGTCCCCAAAATTCCATCCCTCCGGACAACTCCCCGCGATAGGATTGGCTTAAATTATCTTGTTTAAACGTGGAACCGCTGGCGCCCGTCCACCACGCCGACACAGGGCGTTGATAAAGAGATTCCCCCAAGGCAACCCAGGGGAATGTCAGCGTGGCACCGACTTCTTGTTCGGAGTATCCATGGGGACCCCACAGCGATCGGACGCTGGAATCGACGCCCGCTTGGGCGGAAGTCGTCAACAAACTCAGACAAAGAGCAATCCAGAGAAAATATTTTTTCATAAGGGTTCCTTAAGAAGGATAAAAGGTCTCTCCGCTACAGCGCTCTTCAGCCTGCAGCGGAGAGAGTTTTGGATTAGTGATGATTGGCGTCGTGCTCGGGAGCTGTGCCACCGTGGTGAAGTCCTTCGGAGGAGGAGGCTCCGTCCTCTTGACGGTCTTCTCTCCGGTCTTCACGACGGTCTTCTCGGCGGTCTGCGCGATCTTCACGGCGTTTGCGTCGTTCTTCACGTCGTTCTTCACGACGCTTTTCGCGAATTTCTTGTCGATGTTCGCGCTTTTCCATACGCTCAGCGCGAATGTCTTGCTTTTCCGCTCCCTCTTTCGCAACAGCCACCCCGGGGGCGATCAGAGCCATACCGACAACCAAACCTATAGACCAATGTTTCATAAAAACCTCCTCGTAAGTTGTCTTGCCTTTATAAGACGCGCGGACCCCCTGCAAGGTTTAGTCAATGATCTCGCCCGTGATGATTTTCTTCACGACGGTCCCTGCGCTCGCGGTGGTCATCACGCCGCTCTGAACGGGACTCCGACCGCCTTTCACGGCGCTCCTCATGGGAACGTCCGCGTTCACGGTCACGGATCCGCTGGCGTTCCTCGGAGGGAAGCTTTTTCCACTTTTCCCAGCGCTCGCGCAGCGCCGCTTTTTCGGCCGGAGGAAGCGACTGAAACCGTTCCCACCGACCGCGCAATTCTTGGCGTTCTTCTGGGGAGTGGCGTTGGAAATCATTCCAGCGCTGCCGCAGCTCTTCACGGCGGGGCTCTGGGATTTCCTTCCAGCGGCGATAATTATCGAGCGCCCGCTGGCGATCCGCCTCCGGCATGGATTGCCAGTGCTCTCGTGCCGGGCGCTCTTCGGCATGCGCCCAGGGGGCCGTACAAGTCACCATGACAATCAATAGCCAGCGATATCTCATCGGGGTTCCTCCAAGGTCGCGGACGGGCTCGACGGCTTTACGTTAAAAGACGCCGACGTCAGCGGAGCCATGACCTCATCGTGTTCCATCAAGTCCATCGATTTAAAAAAATCCAAATTTTCTAACAGTTCCGCCGGCGGCTCTTCCACCGCCAGAACAACCGTGCTGCAGGCCAAAAATAAAATAAGTGGAAGACGCTTCATGCGTGAGTCTTTCCATCCCAAGCTTCCAAGACATCGAGGTCCTTCATCAACTCCATGTCCTGCAGGAAACCGACCTGCTGAGCCACGGCGACATCGTCCCGGGAGGTAGGGCGTAACCAAAATAGTCCCGCCATCACACCGGCCAGGACCACGGGGCCCACCCAGCGCAGACGCCAGCCAGGGGCGGGGGGCGCTGTGATTTTCTCCATAATGTGATGCCGTTGTTGAATCCAAAACGATTCGTTGGTAGGGAGGGGGACAGAGCCCGCAGCCGATTGAATGGCTTTCCAATCGCGCAAACGCGCCGAACAGTCGGAGCACGACGGAAGATGCGTCTCCAGATCCGCGCGGGCCGCGGCATCCAGAGTCCCCGTGAAAAGCTCGAGAAGATGAAGTGAATTTCGATTACAAGGCATCGGCTTCCTTAAGAATCTTACGGATTTTGTCTAACGCGTGGGAGAGGTGCGCTTTGACCGATCCTTCGGCAATTCCCATCACGGTGGCGATCTCCTTCAACGGTAATTCATTGTCGTGACGCAGCACAAAAACCGTTTTTTCCCGGGGCGGCAAGAGTTCCACAGCACGACGAATATGTCTTCCGAGCTCCTGCGTATCCAGGGCCTGGGCCGGATCGTTTGCCAAGGGGGCCCGAGGCGTAGGCATCGCGGCAGGTTCGTCCGCTTCGGGATCCGAAAGTGGGACGTCGCGCCGCAGGCGAACACTGCGCCACCGCCCCCAACTCCGCGCGTTGTTGAGCGCGATTTGCAAAAGCCAACTTTGAAATGCGCTTTCCCCTCGAAACTTGGCAATCGCCTTCCACGCCCGCACAAAGGTGTCCTGGGTCAACTCATCGGCCACGGTTGTATCTCTGACCCACCCCATCAAAAAGGCATATACCACTTTCTGGTGTGCATGGACCAATCGGCTGAAACTCTCCGGATCTCCGGCTTGAGCGTGTGCAATCCAGCGAGACTGATCTTCAGGGGTGCTCATAGGTTAGACGCGGGAAACCATGCAAAAGTTTAGCCTAAAACACCCTGCACGGAATAGCCCAAGGATCAACAAATCACTACAATGAGGCTATGAGTCTGCCTCCCTCCAAACCCAAGCCCAAAGCCCCCGCGCGCCGGAACCTCGTGGCCATCGACGGCACGATGAACCACGTCGCGCGGATATCCGTGCGTGTTCAGGAGAAGGGCCGCCAGGCCTGGAAGGACGAGCTCCTCATTGGCCAACGTGACGCCGTGCGAGAGTATATCGACTGCCACAACCCACTCTGTCAAAAGGGCGGGTTCTCGCTGGGCGACATCCTGCGCGAGATGATCGCCAGCCGCCAACCGGACTATATCGGCACCTGTTTTTGCACGGGCCAAGAGGGCGACCTGGAAGTCCCGGAGAGTCTCACGTCCTGTCAGACCCGCTACGACGTTCAGATCGAGCTTCGACTCCGCTAATCCCTACAAGTTATAATACCGCCTCTTAGAAAAACCTATGGAACTCAAAGTCCTCATCTTGCCCGGAGACGGGATTGGTATCGAAGTCACGCGCGAAGCGGTGCGCGTGCTCGAAGCCGTTGCCAAAAAATTTAACCACACCCTCTCCCACAAAGAAGCACTCCTGGGCGGTATTGCCATCCACAAAACGGGCAACCCATTCCCCCCGGAAACCGAAAAGCTCGCGCTCGAAGCTGACGCCACACTTATGGGCGCGGTGGGTCTTCCCGAATTTGATAACGCCCCGCCCGAGAAGCGCCCCGAGAAAGGGCTCCTGGGCATCCGCAAAACCCTGGGCGTGTATGCGAACCTGCGACCGGTCCGCACGTATCCTTCCTTATTAAACTCTTCCCCCCTGAAGAATCACTTGGTGGAAGGGACCGACATGATCATCGTCCGCGAGCTAACCGGTGGGCTTTACTACGGCACACCGCGCGGCATCTCCGGCTCGGGTCCCACCGAACGCGGTGTCAACACCATGGCCTACACCCGCGCGGAAATTGAACGCGTCACGCGCATGGCCTTTGAACTGGCGCGCAAACGGCGCAAGAAAGTGACCAGCGTCGACAAGTCGAACGTCCTCGAAGTCTCCCAGCTCTGGCGCAAGGTCGTAGTCGAAGTATCGGCCGATTACAAAGACGTCACGCTCGAACACCTATTAGTCGACAACTGCGCTATGCAGCTCGTACTAAACCCCAAACGTTTTGATGTGGTTCTGATGGAAAATATGTTCGGGGATATATTAAGTGATGAAGGTTCGGTGCTCGCCGGATCGATCGGCATGCTGCCCTCGGCCTCGATCGGCGACAAGAAACCCTCCGGCATCTGGGTTGGTCTTTACGAACCCGTGCACGGCTCGGCGCCGGATATCGCAGGACAGAACAAAGCCAACCCCTTGGGTGCTATCGGGTCGGTCGCTGCAATGCTGGAATACAGTTTTGGATTGATGAAAGAAGCCGCTGCGGTGAACAAAGCGATCGAGCAAGTACTCGAAAGCGGAAAAGTCACTGCTGATTTAAAACCCGCCGGAAAACCCGCCACGACCGAGCAAGTCGGACAAGCCGTCTGCGTCGCGCTGTAACGCGTCTTCGGTCCTGCTTTAGAGAAGAAACTTTTTTACCGCAACAATAAACAATCCCGTCAACAAAAGATTAAACGCCAGGCTCAGACTTCCAATGAGAATGGGCATGCCTGTGATCCCATACCCCAATGCCATCAGCAACACCCCAACGCCGACTTCCCCGCGCGGAAACATGGCCACACTGAGCGCTAAGCGTTCCCGAGGGGTGGCTTCGTTCCGGTAGAACAAGAGTGGAATACATTTCCCGAGATTGGAAATCAGCGTCAGCACAAACACATGAATCCCCACCATGGCGACACTCATCGAGCCCATCACTACTTTGGGCAATGAACACCCCACAAGCAGCATAAACACCGCTTTCACCACCTGGTCGATCCACGAATGCGGATCGTCTCCGGCTTCAATGGAATGATGCCGCAGGACACACCCTAGAACAAACGCCGGCAATAACACCTCCAGGTGAATGTGCGCCAAACGGTCCGATTCCCAACACAAAAAAACAACCACAAACGCATAGAGAAGCACCCACGCTTTATTCACCGGCCAGTCCGATTGATTCATCCATCGATACCCAATGATCAAAAATATAAATGTCAGGACAATCACGACCAACAGTTCTGGTTTCCACCCCACCCACATCATCTGAAGTGGAATGAGGAGAAGGATGGTGGACAGATCATCAAATATGGCCAGCACGCGCGCTTTCTTAAACACCCACGTGGAGCCGAGGCCGGCCGCAGCAAGCAATGTAAAGAGCACGCCGGCCGACGTGGGCGCCGAAAAACACGCGACTAGCAGCGACTCGTTCCACGGCATCTTCAGCACGGTGACAAAATAGATCGCACAGAGAATCCACGGCAAACTCGATGCCGAAAGCGCCACGATACTGTCTATGGCATACGTGGAGGGGTGCTTCATGTCAGCGGAAAATTCGAGTCCCACCTCGATCATGATGTACCCCAGACACACCATGGTGATCCAATGCAGCGGCGAGTACCAAGGGCTGAAATCAAACACTTGAGCTGCCACCATCCCCAGCAATAAGAGGACGCTATAAAAAAGGACGCGTTTCATCGCAGGATTTTAACTTTTAGCGGAGGGTGGAATGCGTCGCATTACTTCGCAAAGACCGTTTTGATTTGAGCGGCGGCCCAGAGAAGGTCGTCTTTGGAAATGACGAGCGGCGGCGCCAGTCGGATGACTTTGTCGTGGGTTTCTTTGCAGAGGACTCCCAACTCCATGAGCCTTTCACACGTCGGCCTCGCTTTTTCTGTCAGCTCGATGCCGACCAAGAGTCCGCGTCCGCGGATCTCGCGGATGATGGGGTTTTTCATTTTGCGAAGTTCCTCGATCAGGAGGGCGCCCAGCGTTTTGGCGTTGTCGACCAAATTTTCGTCTTG
The DNA here is from genome assembly GCA_964506645.1 of uncultured Elusimicrobia bacterium. Classification (GTDB taxonomy): domain Bacteria; phylum Elusimicrobiota; class Elusimicrobia; order 2-01-FULL-59-12; family 2-01-FULL-59-12; genus CAZDML01. Next base: position 7,331 of record CAZDML010000077.1, read on the forward strand.
AATGACGCGCAGCGCTTCGCGCGCCACCGCGCAGGCCAGCGGGTTGCCGCCATAGGTACTGCCATGACTGCCCGGTTCAAAGACGTCTAAAATCTCCGCACGCGAGACCACCGCCGAGACCGGATAGAATCCGCCCGAGAGCGCCTTGCCTAAAATAAACAGATCCGGCTGAACGTCTTCCGCCCACGAGGCAAATAGCGTGCCCGCACGGCCGAGCCCCGTCTGCACTTCATCCGCCATGAACAAAATGTTTTTGCGTTTGCACAGCGCCGCTGCATCGCGCAAATAGCCGGCCGGCGGAATGAGAATCCCCGCTTCGCACTGAATCGGTTCGATCAGCAGCGCGCAGGTGTTGGGGGTGATGGCGGCTTCCAGCGCTTTCAAATCGCCAAACGAAATGGAGACAAACCCCGGCGTGAACGGCCCGAAGCCGGCACGATAAGCTTCTTCGGAAGAGAACCCGACGATGGTCGTTGTTCGTCCATGAAAATTGTTTTTACAGGTGATGATCTCCGCTTTGCCCTCGGCGATGCCTTTTTTGCGGTAACCCCAGCGGCGCGCCGTTTTGATAGCAGTCTCGACGGCTTCGGCGCCGGTGTTCATGGGCAGCACGCGCTCCATGCGACAGAGTTCGGCGAGTTCTTTGCAGAATAGTGGAAGTTGATCGTTGCGGAAGGCGCGCGAGGTGAGCGTGACCTTTTTGGCCTGGTCGAGCAGCGCCTGCAGAATGCGCGGATGGCAGTGGCCCTGGTTGAGCGCGGAATACGAACTTAAACAGTCCAGATATTTGCGACCTTCGGTATCGTACACCCAGGCGCCAGAGGCTTTTTCGATCACGATATCCAGCGGCCAATAGTTGTTCGTGCCCCATTGCTTTTCAAGGGCAATGAGCTCCTCCGAAAACGGCGGCTGTTTGTGCAGCGGTTCCATAGGATTCTTTTACACTGCAAATACGCAATAAACAAGTCCATTGATCCTGGTACAACAAATCACTACGTTGCTCTGTTGTACCAGGATCAACAAGCCAAAAGTTAACCGAAATGTAACCCCCGCGACACATGGCCGTAACTTCGAAGTGTTAATTTAAATTTAAGTGACACAAAGAGAAAACAGGGGCAGCAAAATACCTATTGTAATATTGAGCTGTTTCGTCTATACATATTAGAACAAGCAAAGAACTGTTAAGTGCTTCAATGAAGGAGGTCTCACCATGAAGACACGCAATCTGCTCCTCGCCACACTGGCCGCCGCCGTACTCACGGCGCCCGCACACGCCTACGAACGCTACGATATGCTGATGGCCGGCTATTTTGACGGCCCGAGTATTTCGGGTACTGTCGGCGTCAGAGAACTCTTTGAAAAAGTGCCCTTGGATTTTGAGCTGGAGCTGGGCTACAGCTGGACCCATAAAGGCGATGCGATTCTCGCCAGCCAGGTTTTTATTAACCAGGCACAAGTCGGTCAAAATGACACGCAAAGCTCAGGCGGCGTTCTGGACTTTGGGATCAATGCTCTGTACCCCCTGAAACAAGCGTATGGACCCGTGAAGTTTTATGTGCTGGGCGGCCCCCGTTATGCCCGCTGGGCCGTGCGTCATCAATACACCAACAACAACGAAGACTTTGACGTGGTCTCGCACGTTTGGGGCGTCGGCGGTGGATTGCGCGGCATCTTGCCGCTCGGCAAAAAAGCCAACGCGGTGCTGCAGCTGAGCGTGGATTATTATCCCCGCAGCTCGATTTACGGACACGATGCGACCTACTATCCAGACGGCAGCGCCATTAACGCCCGCAACAACGGCGCCGGCTACACCTACACCTATGCCGATGCCCAGCGTGCGACCACCGTGCCGCACATTCGTCCACGTGTGATGGTCGGACTGCAGTTCTAAGCGAGAGGTCCTCCTCTGAATTCCAACGACCGTCGCACTCCAGGCCAGACGTTCTGGTTTGATCTCCCCGTGGTCCATCTCTCGGATGCCATGTCGTTTTACGAAGGGCTTCTGGGATGGACGTACCGACAAATGGAAAATTCGCCCGTGGCTGACTACGTCATGATCGAGGCCGGCGGTACGCTCATCGGCGGACTGCGCCAGGTGAAAACCGCACCCCCCACCACCGACGCGGTGCCCCTCGTTTACTTTACCGTCGAAAAACTCGCCCCCAAGGTCGCGCGCGCCAAGGAACTCGGCGCGCGCCTCGTCGGCGAACGTGTCGAGCTGGGCAAGAACCGCGGTTGTTACCAGTGGCTGCGCGACCGCGAAGGCAACCTCATCGGATTATGGGCTCCCGAATAAAAATTATTCTCCTTCTTCTGGCGGTCGGGCTGGGACTGGCCGGTTGTGCCAGCGTCAAACCCTGGGAGAAAGAAACGCTCTCCCGGCCCGGCATGCAGCTCGATCCCGAGCCGCTCGTGAACGCCTGCGATGACCATATTTATTTCAG
>CAZDML010000078.1:0-1370 GCA_964506645.1 uncultured Elusimicrobia bacterium
GCGTGGATCCCCGCTATTACAAAGGAATTCCCATTTGGCACAAAAATCATGATGGAGTCGATGTTGTGGATGGTACGGCGCTCCTCATTAATGCGGCCGATGGTGTGTATGGAGTGGCTGCCAAGCATGGCCGTGTGATGCGGGCGATGCCGCTACTACAGCAGTTTTCCGAAAAAATTAAGCATGTGACAAACGGCGTGAGCCCGCGATATTGGCCCACGGGGCTTTTTGAAGCCTATCATCGGCTGAAAGATGCGACCTTATTGAAACGAAAAAAACAGAAGCGACAGGAGCTGATTCGCTGGATTGCTCAGCGTCAGGGATTGGGGGAGGCCTGGGCCGAAGAAGCCATTCGCGAAAACCGCCCCGTCGGCATTTGGACGCGGCGTGTGGTGCAGTACAAACGCTTGGAGCGTTTTCGGGAAATGATTCAAGACGCTACGATGCGTGAAGAATTTTTGGCCAGCGGTATTATTTTTATCGTCGGGGGGCGTATCCATCAGGACGATACCTACGGATTCCGTGAGTTCGATTTAATTCAGCAGCTGCTGGCCTTAGACCCCCGCTTGCGCGAACGTGTCATTTTCTTTGAGAACTACAACATTTGGGAAGCTCCAAAACTGTTCCAGGGCGCTGATTTCTCTGTCATGCTGGCCGATGATGGTTTGGAAGCCTCTGCGACCGGATTTCAGAAAGCACAGATGAACGGGGCACTGATTCTCGGCAGTGATGATGGGGCTGTTCCGGAATCGGTGGTCTTTTATAACCCCGACGATCCAGATAGCCTAAATCAGGGGGCCAACGGATTCAATGTCCCCTATGTGTGGAAACAAGAAGGTGATAAATGGGTGCATACCCCCACCGCCGAAGGGCTTTTGAGAGCGTTCCAGGCGTTCCGCGTTGCGTATGATAACCCGCTTCGGTATGGGCAAATGATGCGCCATGCGTTGCAGAAGACCTCGTGGCTGAGCGTTCGCCGCACGGCCCAAGAGATGCTTCAGTTTTTTGAAGGAGTTGTCTTAACCTCGCAGCAGCGACGGGAGTCGTATCGCGAAGGCCGAGAACGCGTCGCGAAGATTCTGGGTGAATCTTCCTTGGCAGGGACGACAGCCGAGTTGGTTTTGGGAGGTCTTTCACAAATTCCAGGATTTATCTGGAAATTTAAGAAGGATCAACAGGAAGATGTTGAAATCTGGCGTGGACAGCCCGGGCTTGAAACGTTTAGTTCGGATTTTCATCGCATCTTGACACTGGGTTCGGTAGGGCTGTGGTGTTTGGCGTATCATGAAAACAATCAACCCGAAGGTGATATTTTGTCTTATCTCATTACACAGCTTCGTCCATGGAGTCCCCTTGCCCCTGTTGTGGTC
>CAZDML010000078.1:1380-9722 GCA_964506645.1 uncultured Elusimicrobia bacterium
AAAAATGGCCAGCGCTCATGCGCACGCGGCATCGTCCCAAGAGAGACAGGCTTTGGTGCGGCAAGCTTTAGGGATGGTCGATGGATTGGTGCATCATTTAAAGCACATTGAACTCATGGAAGAACACCAGGGAAATCCGGTCCATGAGCTTTTGGGCTTGGTCCAAGGGAAGCCCGATTCTGAGTTACAAAAATATTTAGCCAATCCTCGGTATCGACAAAATTTCGCCGCAGAGTTGCAGCGGCGCACGGATTTAGCACAGGAACTTCCCTCCACAACGCCGCGGGTTCGGCTTTTCGCGGTATCCGATAACACAGAAGGAACCGTGCTGGTGGCCATTGATGTGTCGGACAAAAACGTCATTGATGTGGAATTGGACAAGACCACTACACATCTGTACGGAACCGAGGCCTTCGATTTATTGCTGGGACAAGGATTTTTTAAGCAGAGTCATCCCCGATTCCGCGTGCGCGATCTTATTCGTCGTGTTACGTATCGCGTCCATTCCAAGGAATCGCTAGCCCAGGAAGCGCAACGCATGGGTCGTGCCCAAGAGAATGCAGCACTTTGGATGGGTGTGCCAGGGATTCAGGTGCTCAAGTTGGAAAAATTTGATTCGTCGCTTCCGGGCGCTTGGTGGCAGGACCCGGAGCAGCTCAATGTGATCCCAACGGTGTCTGTTTCTGCCTTGCGTCGTAAAAAGAATGACCCCGGGATTGGAAAATGGACGGATGTCCCTCGATTCTTTGAGTCTGAACTCAAACGGTATGGGATGAATGCCTTCCATTTACTGCCGTTCTTTGCGACCCTTCCGGAAAACGAAAGCCCCTATGCGCCGGTCAGTATGTCTGCCTGGAATACACGCTATCTGGATTGGTGTGTTGTGGATGACGTGCGTCCACGTTCAAGCGAATTTCGTTCCCTTCTGACTCCAGCGGCACCTCAGAGTCAAATTGATTTTGCCGATGTTCACGCACGAGAAGAACAAATTTCATGGAAGGCTCTTGGAGTTTTTGAAGAAACACACTTGGCTCGAAATTCCCCAAGAGCGCAGGATTTTAAGCGCTTCATCGAACAACGTACAGACATTTTCGACTATGCACAGTTTATGGCGCGACATGAGCTTCTCAGTAAATCTTCTTTGGCTTGGACAGCCGGTGACCTGGAGGCCTTAGAGCGCGATCGTGCGGACGAATTAAATCGCCGCATCCTCCGTCACCAATACATGCAGTGGCTGACGCAGCAGCAGGCAACGGCGGCTCTGGAAGCGGTGGTGGATGCGGGCGGGCACCCGGTGATCGACATTCCGCTCTATCGCAACAAAGACAGTGTGGAAGTTTACAATGCTCCTCAATTTTTTGTGGATGTCCGTGACCCCAAAAAACATCCCGGGATCTTGCGCGAAATGCATCCCCAGCGTTGGGAAACACTCCCCGAAGGTCAACGTGTGTATGAAACCTGGGAAGAATTGGCCTTGTGGAACTGGTCAGCGCTGCGGGAGACGCAGTTTGAGAAATTCTTGTCTGCATACCAGTACTGGTTGGATTTCCAGGTGTCCGGTAAACGGTTAATTCACGGCATCCGTGTGGATGGATCCCATCTCCTCTTTTCGGATATTCACGGTCAACTCGACCGCGGCGGGCCTCCGGGCGAATTATTGATTGCACTGCTTTCACGCGTGGTCCGTGAGCGTGATGCGTTCCCTATGGCTGAAGCGTTTGACGGCAAAAGCCCCGTCGTAGGGAAATACGGATTTATTTCTACGGAAGGAGCACATCGCCTCAGCATGCACGATGATGCCGCCCGTTTTTTTCCCACAGAAGCCGATTTTACGAAGGCTTTCGATACGGCACTGGCGGCCAAAGCGGCGGGGACGCCCATTCTCTTAACGATCGGCGATTGGTGGGGTGACACCGACGTGATTAAAGCGCAAGATCCCAACGTCCCGTCTCGCCGTTTCTGGCGGTATCGTATCCCCATGGCCGGGGACGGCAATTTCGCACAGCGTCGCCGCTTTAATGCGGGGCCTTATATTGCTACGAAGGTGAAGGAAGCTCGTGGTTCAGCCAAGTCGCAGAAAACGGTAGTGTGGGCAGCGATGGGTGGGTTGACGTGGGCCGCACTTATCTTGGCTGCAGGACTTCTTACGCATCAACCCACGGCCTTGCAGGCGCTGGGGCTCTTCACCCTGTCGACCCTTCTTTTTGGAGAAGAATTGTTGTGGCTGCGTTCCATCGGTCACACGCAAGTGGCGGGCCGACGCGCCGATGGCAGCCTTTGGACGGTTTCGGGTCTTAGCGCATGGCGGGAAGCACGGGTTCGACTGCATGAAGCGCTGGTGCATCCATGGATGCCGGGTTGGGTGGGGGACTTCATCTTAGCGCCTTTTGTGGACCCGCTCGCATGTTTGGGCGCTTGGATGGGTTTTACAGCGGCTGATGACGGGCAGATTCGCCATCCCGGTGTTCGCCGGATGGCCATGGCGGCCTAGGGCCTAGAGTGTTTTAGGTCCTTTGGGAACCGCGATTTAGCCACTGGACATATTGATCCTCTGGGCGGGAAGAGCTACACTGGATTGGGCATGAAAAAATCAACGCGACATTGGCTCATCGGCGCAATCCTGGGGGTTTCCATTCTCTGCCCTATCCGGGCTCATGCTGTTTTCTTGCGGGTCTTCTCCATCGAACGTAGTAATTTGTCCTACCGCAACACGTCTCCTTATATTCAATGGTCATCTTCAACGATTCAGGGCAGTACCGCCTCATGGGTGGCGGCCAATCAGTTTTTAATCCTTCAAACCGATTTGCAGTATCACACCGGCAACTGGGCTATCCAGGTGTTTACCGATAATACCTCCAGCTCGACGGCCAGAGGCACTTTTAACCTGCCCGACTGGTATGACGCTAATCACGTCTACCACGCAGGAGGCACCGTTCAGGGACCGCTGACCCCGCTGTATAAAGGCCATGCGGCCTACGTCGATGGGAATAATGTACGGCATGTTCAGAAAGCCGGGCTTGTTTCAGCCGATGGGGAAAGCCGCTTACCCCTTATATGGGCGATGTCCGATGTCTTGGGACAAGTACCGAATGGAATTACGGAAAACCCCAATCCTCCCTGTAATTTTGTCACTTGCAATTGGTTTTACTTTTTGGATAAAGGCGACCGTAAATTAGTGAATGGTATTGAGTCGTCCGATTGGACTGACAATTTTGATTACGCCGTTCCACTCAATCAAAACGGCTGGAAATGGGGAGAAGCCCCGAACCAGCGTGCACAGCCCACCCCTGGAGGCGATGGAACCGTCAGTGAATATCTCTTCGTCGCCGCCAACTTCCGAAATGGCACCCGCCAAGTCTATTCCACCACGATTTTCGTGGAATTGCTCACTTTTTGAGCGATAAATCAATAGGTATCGAGACCCAAATATAACGTAGGCCTATGGGCCTTTCAGATTTAGCCTTAGGTCGCATTGTTCCACTGCGAGCTTTCGCGCACAATATAACTATGTTGAACAGTACACTGTTGCATAATGCAGGAGGGGCGCTCATGGGAGCGAATGTCTTGGTCATCGACGATGACGCGGGGATGTGCGAGTCGCTTAAAGACTTGCTGTCTCTGGAACACTATGAATGCGTGTCGGCGGAAACCGGGAAGAAAGGTTTGGCGATGGTGAAATCAGAACAGCCGCAGCTGATTGTTGTCGATTTGCAGCTGCCGGACATGTCGGGATTTCAACTCTGTCAGATGCTCAAGAAAGATCCCGTGCTACGGCAGATTCCAGTGGTCATGATTACGGGTCGTTTTACAGAACCCGCCGATCGTGTCCAGGGATTTGATCTGGGTGCGGATGAATTCTTTGCCAAACCGTTTGATCCGGTCTATTTCGTTGCACGTTTAAAAAGTCTTTTGCGCCGAGGCGCAGAAGAAGCACCAACGAACTAATCTCACAACTCTGAGCTCAGTGCTCAGAGAACTCACGGAGTTCTGAGTTCAGAGTTCTGAGTTGGTTGTTTCGGGTGGGGGAAATACCCGTTTGAAGGTCTCCTGTGGAGGGGGCTTCCAAACGGGTATTTTTTGGTGGAACGGTACCTCAAACCGCAAGCCCAACACCGTAAGTAGCAAAGATAGCTTTGCGGTTTGAAATGTTCGATTTGCGGTTTGAGATGTGGTTGGACATAAAAAAACCCAGAGAGGGGAGGGGGTTCTCTCTGGGTTAAAGCGGTTAATTTTGAAGTTTGAAGTGCTGGATTTGAGGTCTTACGTCAAACCGCAAAGCGAACATTTCAAAGGTTAAAGAGCTACTGCAAACAGGGCGGGGGTTCGATGAGCCGGTGAATCACCTGCTGGCGCTCGCCGCATCGGGTACAGATCAAGTCGTAGCCTTCCATCAGGATGTCTAGAATGGCCAGACGGCCTTGGCAACGAACGCAAGCGCCAAAGATCTTCATGCGGCTTTGGCCTCCTCGTTAAGGTGTCTTCGAAATGCCGGGGCATAGCGCATGACGAAGTCCATCGCGGCATAACGGCGGTCCCATCGGCGCCGGATCTGCTGTTTGGCAGCGTAATGTTGTAAAAGAACGGCTTCTGCTTTGATGGGATCGCCAACGGCGGTTACGAGTTTTTTCACACTCCACATAGGACCCTCTCCTTCACACGACCTATGCTTCCCTCGACACACCTAGTCTATCCGACCTATGTTACGGAGGTGTTACGGTAGGGTAAATTACACGTAACGTAAGAAAAATTTACAGATTATCGACGAGCGGAGAGTTTTTTGAGGGTGTCCCAGTTGGCCAATACATCCTTGGAGGTTTTCATAGACCTCTTTCCCAGGAGGCGGCGATGTTCCCGGGTATAGCCAAAGACATGGGGGTGACGGAGGGTCAGCTTGCGGGTGAGGTGGCGGATGACGTCATCGATATCAAACCGGCCCTTTTCCTGGGCCAATTGTGCGTGGAAGACCACTTGGAGAAGGAGATCCCCCAGCTCTTCTTCCATATTGGGGATATCCTTTTTCCGGACGGCCGACTTAAACTCATGGGCTTCTTCAAAAAGGTACTTCAGAAGCGAGGCATGGGTCTGCTTTCGGTCCCAGGGGCACCCCTTGGGCGACCTGAGCTTGGCCATGACCTTCACGAGCTTGTCGAATGATTTCACAGGGCAAAATTATATAAGATGTCTAAACGATTTTTTGGTCGGTTGGCGGAATTGGCAGACGCGTACGGTTCAGGGCCGTATGGCCGCAAGGCTTTGGGGGTTCAACTCCCCCACCGACCACCACTTTGTACTCCTCTCCATGACGAAACCCGAGAAACCAGTACCGCCCAAGATTTCCAACCGTGAAGCTCGGCATGCGTATCACATTCTCGAGAGTTTTGAGGCCGGGATCGCCCTGAAAGGTCCGGAAGTGAAGTCGCTCCGGGCTGGGAAAGCCAGTCTGCAGGACAGTTTTGCGCGGGTTGAACGCGGAGAGGTCTTCCTCTATAACATGCACATCACCCCCTATACCTATACCCATCACGAGGACCTGTCTCCCACTCGGACCCGGAAGCTTCTCTTGCACCGTTCTCAGATTCATAAGTTAGAGGGTCGCGTGCAGGAAAAGGGCCTCACCCTCATCCCCCTGGATGCTTATTTCACAGTGAAAGGGCATGTGAAGATCAATTTAGCCATCGCCAAGGGCAAGAAAGGCCCGGATAAGCGCGACGATCTTAAGCGGCGGGATATCGAGCGTGAGACCCGCAGGGAGTTCAGAGGACGTGCAAAGTTTTAGGTAGAATAAGGCACTTGTAAGACCAGCGGAGAGATGACCGAGTGGTTGAAGGTACCGCTCTCGAAAAGCGGCAGGGGCGTAAGCTCCTCGTGGGTTCGAATCCCACTCTCTCCGCTGGCCCTATAGACTTGGCTGTAGAACCCCGGTTATAATCACCCCCATCCCAAAATACAAGGAGGCTCACATGCTGAAAGACTTTAAAGCCTTTATTATGCGCGGCAATGTCGTGGATATGGCGGTCGGTGTCATTATCGGAGCGGCGTTCGGAAAGATCGTCTCTTCTCTGGTCAGCGATGTCTTGATGCCGCCGATCGGATTGGTTGTCGGCGGGATTGATTTCAGCAATTTGGCCGTGACGCTGAAAGCCGCCGATGGCGCTTCCAAGGCCGTGACGCTCAATTATGGGGTGTTCATTAATCACACCATTGATTTCCTCATTGTGTCCTTCTGTGTGTTTATGGTTGTGAAAATGGCCAACAGCTTTAAAAAGGAAGCACCCGCGCCGGCGCCTTCCGAGAAAGCGTGCCCGCAGTGCCTCATGCTGATTCCCATTGCGGCGAAGAAATGCGGCCACTGTACCTCGTCTATTGCGTAAGATTTGCATACATATAAAAGGAGACTCATATGAATCGTGTGATTAAAGGAATGGTTATTGGGATCCTCTGTGCCTTTGTGGCGCCAGGGGTCAAAGCAGAAGATTTAACAGGCCGTTGTGGGATTGGTGTCGATGCCGGGGCTGCGATCCCGGTAGGCGGAGCGTTTGTTCGAGATAACGGCGATGTCGGTCCAGCCGCCGGCGTGTTTCTTCGCCATGGATTTAGCTCCCATTGGGGGGCTGCGCTCGGATACGAAAATCTGTCGTTCGATAATAATCTCAAAGTGGACAATGTCCTGCTCTCAGGGATTTATTCGTTCATGCCGGAAAAGCGTTGGACGCCGACCGCTCTGGTGGGTGCAGGATTGGGCGCCGGGATTGGCAATCGTGATTTTAACGACTTCGCGGCCAAAGCGGGACTGGGAGTGGATTACTTCTTGAACTCTGATTGGTCGGTTGGTCTGCAGGCGGTCTATCATTTTGTCTCTGAGACCGGAGATGCAACCCGTGTAGCGCACGCGATTGTGCCGGGCGCCAACCTCACCTATTACTTTGGCAAAGACGGCGCTCCGGCGCCGGCTCCGAAACCTGCGCCGGTTGTAGAAAAGAAGGCTCCGGTGGATTCCGATGGTGATGGAGTCATCGATGACCGAGACCGCTGTCCCAACACCCCACGCGGTGCAAAAGTCGATGGCAATGGCTGTCCGGAAAAAGCACCTGAGAAAGTCAGCATCGAGCTCAAAGTCTTGTTTGATACGGCGAAATCGGATGTGAAGCCGCAGTACAACGATGAAATTAAGCAGGTGGCGGACTTTATGCGCAGCTATCCGAATACTTCGGCAGAAATCGAAGGCCATACGGACAGCCTGGGCAACCATGACTACAACGTCGGCCTTTCCCAGCGCCGCGCCGATGCCGTGAAGCAGGTGCTGATCGATAAGTTCGGGGTCAGCGCTTCCCGCTTAAGTGCGAAGGGCTACGGTCCCGATCGTCCAGTGGCGTCCAACGATACCGCAGAAACGCGCGCTAAGAACCGCCGCGTGGTCGCGACGATCACAGCACAGAAGTAGTTTTTAGATACGTACGAACCCCGGGGCCTGGTCTCGATACGAGGCCAGGCCCTTCTATCAAAAAGGAGTGACTCTCATGTTTACATTGCTTCGACGTTTCATTGCCGTGGCCGTTCTTATGAACAGTGTGTCTGCCGTGCATGCGGAAACCACTAAAGCCTGGAAAGACACGGGTGAGTTTTCGCTGGTGACGACCAACGGAAACAGCAAAACCACAACGACTTCTGCAAAAAACACCTTTAGCTATGCTTTTACACCGCGGACCTCGCTAGACCTTATTGGCGGTGGCTTGGGTTCCTCGAGTAAAGGGACGGTAACGGCAGAGCAATACAATGCCAGCGAAAAGGTGTCCCATAAGCTGACCGATCGGCTATCGGTGTACGAACGTTTTGGTTGGGATAAAGACCGCTTCGCCGGAATCCGCAACCGCTACGATGCCTCAACCGGTCTGGGCTATAAGCTGCTGGATTTAGCGGCGGATAAACTCGACTCCGAGCTCGGTGGCGGGTATATCAATGAAGAACGTACCAATGCGCCGCGCAATGAATTTGCTGCGGGCCGTGCGTATACGAAGTATCAGCACATCTTTAATGAGAGCACGAAGTTCTCGCAGGACTTTGAATACCTGCATAACTTCAAAGACAGCGACGGCTATCGGTTTAACGCCGAAACAGCGCTTATCACAGCGCTTTCAACGCATTTATCGCTGAAAACATCTTTCCTTTGGAAACGCAACGGCAAACCAACGCCGGGCGTTGTGAAGGATGACACAACGACCAGCATCGCGCTCATCGTCAATTACTAAACGTCGATCCCAGTTTGCGGTGCTACAATAGCGCCATGAAACTGTTTTTCAAAATTCTAGGTGGTTGTGCAGCGCTGGCGGTGCTCGTCCTTGTGG
>CAZDML010000079.1:0-9617 GCA_964506645.1 uncultured Elusimicrobia bacterium
ATTCCGATAACGACCGCCAGAAAGGGCATCCATCGCATGACGCAAGAGACTCACTTGTTTTGCTAGCAACCTTATACGTTCTCTTTCGTCTCTGAACTCTATTTCTGCTTCAGGGACAGACACCCCCTCTTTTAAAAGAACAGCCAAGGTAGTGGTAGAGAGTGGCCGGCCTGGGTTACCAACGAGGAAAGCGGTGTCGCTGGGATCCTCATACCTCTGAACCTTCAGGGGAAATCCTTCGGACATGCCCGCCATATGCAAAATTCCGCCATCCAACACATAGCGCATGAGATTATGAGCCCCATGTCGAAGAGCCACGATGACCATCGCAGAGAAAATCAGAACTTGCCCAACAAACCGATGTTGCCCTTGAGCGATGCGGAGTGCCGCTGAAATTAGATTCGAATATCTCACACCGGCGCTCAGAAATTCTTTTGTCAAAGAGTCGCGATTTTCGTCAGTAATGGGCAGAGGACGTGCAGAAGACCCGGTAAAGTAAGCCCCAGAATCGATATGTCTCTTTGCAAAACGCAAAGAGGCGGTCTCTGTAAAGGTGGACACCGTCCCATCTACGAGCGCCACCAACGCGGGAGCATAAAAGCATTCCATCGTCTCATGGAGAGGAACAACGACACACGCCGTCCATAGTTGCACTCCGTCCATTTTCACGATTTTCCGAAACAAGGCCACCCAAGAGACTAAACCTTTTTCACGCAGTCGCTGTTGCACCCGCGCGCGCTGAAAGTCAACTATGTCCTGAGCTTCCTGAGCCGTAAAAAACTTCTCTACCCCTAGAAAAGAAATGATATGGAGATCTGCCAGCATCGCCACTAATTCCCGAGAAATAATAACCGTCGTATAAATGAGTCTCGCAGAATTATCCTTTAGGATTCGGGAGAGCCTCGCCACGAACAATTCCGAGCCTATCCCTAACCGGGTAAATTCTTCATCGACGCCAAGTTGGTCAAGCACTCGTGACGCCACTCGATACTGCGCACTCGCCACACAGTGGCCCTCAGGTGTGAATACAAATAAATAATCATGTGGCACCCACCCCGACTTCTCATCCAATTGCTGAAGTGCCTCATGGATGATGCTATGAAGCATGGACTTTTTTGATGGGTCGATACTCGACAATCTCCTTAACTCAACAACATGCTGAGGAGTCAGTTTCTGAATCTCCACAAGAGAATAGGGCACTATCTTGCCTCTCGCTTTATCACGGGCATAAATCCGGTCCTCATAATGGCCGGGGAGGTCGTTTTTCGAGGGGCGAAAAGACATATACGGCAGGACCTTCTTGAGCGGAGAGAAATAGACGAGCTCGAGGAGGGAGACGGTCGGTAGAGGAATCTGTCGGCGTAGGCGTTGAAAACCCTGTGGCAAGGCACCGAGATTTTTCCAAATGACGGGAAGGGAGAGGGCATGGGAAGCAAACTCAGAACTCAGAACTCTGTGCTCAGAGAACTCACTGAGTATTGAGTGCTGAGTTCTGAATGGAACGGCAACAGCCGCCGCCGGTTCAGCCACAAAGCTGAAAACAATGAGAACGGCGATACCACGGACGAGAGCTCGAAACATACCCACATATTTTAGGGTGTTCTCATCGGTGGGAAAATAGTCAAAATGACTAAAAAATGAGGGCCTAAGGACCCATATCCTCGACGGGCCCAGTAACAGGATGTTTACTTAAAAACACCCAAACCGTAACACAGGTGCTTTATACTCAAATCGCAATGAACACTTTATCAGTTGTGAACCGAGCGGGGGCTCTCCTTCTCTTTCTTGGCACCTCCAGTTGGGCCGCGTTTCCCTGTTCCCCCATCCAACCGTCCAACCCTGGCTTTGAAATACTCGATCAATCCAGTAATCCCACGAATTGGACTTATGTTTCCAGCAAAGCAGGTGCCCAGGGGATCACGACCATTCCAGCCAATGTCTATAGTGGTCTTCAGGCGGTGGAATTATCGAATACCGATGGAAGCACCGGCAGTTGGCGCGGAATGGTATCCGACCTGATCCCCGTAACCCCTGAGATGGAGTATGTCCTCTCCGCGCATGTTCGATCTCTCAAGGGGACAGAACTCGTCTATATCGGCTGGCAGGAATACGATGTGAATCAGCTGCCGCTGACCATGAATTATTTTGTTCTTTACCGAAGTCCAGTGACGAAAACATGGGCGGCTTACCAAGGATCGCAGTGGACAAGCGCGAATGCCCGCTTTGTAAAAATCCGACTCTTCGGACCTTATGAATCCACGGGAACGGTCTGGTGGGACGCGGTGTCCCTGCGCCCGGAAAACCTACTGCGCAACGCCAGTTTTGAGGAAGGTTCGAGTCCCGCCGGCATGGCGCAGGACTGGTTTCACTATTCAGGTTCAGACGCTTCGAAACAGGTCACCCAGAACCAATCCACCTGCGGCACCTCGTCCTGGCAAATGGAGCTCCCCTCGACCCCTAATCCTGGCAACATTTATATGGGGATCCGCAGCGATTTTATCCCCGTAGATCCACAGTCCGATTATTTCCTCTCCGCCGATGTAAAATCACTCACTGGAAAAGAACTTTGCTATGCGGGATGGAAAGAATTTGACGCCAATCACCAGCCTGTCCATGCCAGCCCAGTCTACTTTATCCTCGATCATCAAACGGTGCCCTCTACCGCGTGGACGACCTACCAGCGCATGCAGAAGCCACATCCGGATACGCGCTTTGTTCAAATTATTCTCATCGGCCCCTCCAAGGCGGCAGGAACCGTTTGGTGGGACAATATCTCTTTCAAGAAATCCAGCCGTCTCACATTAGACCGCCGCATACAAAACAAAAATCAGCCGACGAGAGCAACCCTTCGGCTTTCCCTTCCGGACGCCATTCGCACGCAGGCAGAGCTACACATTCGCGTCATCCATACGCAGACCCAGAACGCCGCGTTCTCGACAACGATCTTATCCCCAGACGCACGCCTCCAGATCGAGATCCCGGGTTTAGCGGAAGGACCCTATTCCGTTTCAGCGGAACTCAAAACCCCCGTCAAGGCGGAGCCCGTCTGGCGCGATCAATCGACGCTCTCTGTCTTTGCGCCACGACCGCAGAATTTCACGAATGGAAATTTCAAAACGTTTGGGGTTCCTTCCGTACTTCGATTTATTTATGACAGCTATGATACGGCGGATTTCGCTAACGCTCTGGAGGCGATCAAATCCCAAGGATTTAATGCCGTGGAAGTACCCAAAAGTAAATTAACACCCGCCTATATGCAGAAGGCTGCCGCGTTAGGTTTGAAGGTCATCATATTTACGGGACTAACAACGAACGCGGAACTTCCGGCGCTCATTGGACAATATAAAAACGATCCAGCACTTCTGGCCTGGTATACCCTGGATGAGCCTTCAACGGCGTGGCAGGACAATTTTCTGGAGAGCTACTCCATTTTTCGATCCGAAGACCCCGTGCATCCGGTATTGACGTCCTTCAACGATCCGCAGGGACTTCGCGAACTCGCAGACGGTATCGATATCGCCATGAGCGATCCCTATCCGGTTCCCTACACACCACTGACCTTGGTTTCCGATTTTACCGATCAAACCGTGAACGCCGTACGTTCCTTTGAAAAACCTGTTTTTACAACGCTTCAAGCCTTCGGTGAAGGCGCGCTGGGTCAATGGCCCAACTGGACGCGAGCACCGACCCCCCAGGAAAGCCGAGCGATGACGTACCTCGCCCTCATACACGGTTCCACCGGACTGGGGTACTACAGTTTCGCCCGATCGAAGTTAGTCGTCAATCCCAATAATCCGAACCAGACGATAGGGATCCCCCTCCCCATCGCCCATCCCGCCTTATGGGAATCCTTCCGTACACTGAATCAGGAATTGGATGCCTTGTCCCCCATTCTGCATGACGGCAGCCTATCGAATGCGATCGTCTCGGATTCTGTCAACATCCATCATCAAATCCGATCGTATGAAGGGAAGCTCTACCTAATCGCCGTCAATACGATGAACAATGCCGAACAGGTGTCGTTTACGTTGACCACACCGATGACGATCACACATATTCAAGAGATGTTCACCCAACAATCCCTCCCGATAAAGCCAGCCCATACGTTTTCGGATTCCCTAGAAGCCTACGGAGTCCGAGTCTATGAACTCTCGGGGCCACCCGATGGCAGCGTTGTCGTGAATGATTTCAGGGAAATGCGCACCTATCCGAATCCCTGGAGGGCTAATCAGCATGCAGGACAATCCATCACCTTTGACCAGTTGACGCTGCACAGTAGCATCAAGATCTATACGCTGGCAGGCCATTGGATCCGAACGCTGGATGCGCCGAATGGATCGGTGACGTGGGATATGAAGAATGAGTCCGGGGAGCTGGTGGCGTCAGGGTTGTATTTGTATCTGGTAACGAATGGTCAGGGGCAAACGGCGAAGGGCAAGCTGGCGATTATTAAGTAATTAACCGATGCGGTCGAGGGTGTCCTTTTCGAAGAGGTGGATCTTTTCCATGTTGAACACGAGCTCAATTTCCTGATTGACCTTGGCTTCGCTCTGGGGTTCCACACGGGCGACGAGCGTGTTCTTCCCAGTGTTTAAATACAGCAAAATTTCGCTACCCATCGGCTCCACAACTTCTACAGTGGATTGCGCGGTGTGTCCCTGGGTCGTCCCGTTGTTGGCGTACACTCGGTCGTAGATATCTTCCGGTCGAATTCCCATAATGACTGTCTTTCCCACGTAATCATCTAAGGTATCTTCCAAAGACGGCAACACCTGAAGACTAAACTTCCCTTCGTCCAACCACACCCGGTCGTTGCGCTTCTGGACTTCCACTTCCATGAAATTCATCGGCGGACTACCGATAAAACTGGCGACAAATTTATTATCCGGATTGTTATAGAGGTTTAAGGGTTCAGCGACCTGTTGAATCACGCCATCTTTCATCACGCAGATACGGTCGCCCATGGTCATGGCTTCGATCTGGTCATGCGTAACGTAAATCATGGTGGTTTGCAAGCGGTCGTGCAGTTTGGAGAGCTCCGCACGCATCTGCACGCGGAGTTTTGCATCCAAGTTGGAAAGAGGTTCATCAAAGAGAAAGACTTTGGGTTTTCGGACAATCGCTCGCCCCACCGCCACACGCTGACGCTGCCCTCCCGACATTTCTTTCGGTCGGCGAGCAAGCAAATGGGTCAGATTGAGGATTTCTGCCGCTTCACGCACGCGAATATCGATTTCTTTTTTGGAATATTTGCGGAGCTTGAGCGCAAAAGCCATGTTTTCATACACAGTCATGTGCGGATACAGCGCGTAGTTCTGGAATACCATGGCGATATCGCGATCTTTAGGCGGGATATTGTTGACGAGGCGATTCCCAATCCAAATTTCGCCAGCGGTAATCTCTTCGAGGCCGGCAATCATGCGCAACGTTGTACTTTTACCACAGCCGGAAGGACCCACCAGGACGCAAAACTCCTTGTCCTGAATCTCCAGGCTGATACGATCAACGATAACGGTCTCGTTGATCTTTTTGACAACGTTACGAAGGATGACGTTAGCCATGTCTTGTGAACCTCAAGATGCGGCTGAAGACACTTTCTTTAGCGACCCCGAACGTGCGTAATAATCCTGCAAAGAACACACCGTCGTTTCTTCTGTCCGCATCGCACGAATGCCAGCGAGTGCGGCCCGGGCAGCGGCCAGGGTCGTCACGATCGGTACGTTGTACAACAAAGCGGCCTGACGAATGGTAAATCCGTCGGTACGGGTTCGTTTGCCGGAAGGCGTATTGACCACCAGCACCACATCACGGTTCTTGATGACGTCCGTGACATTTGGACGACCTTCCGCGAGTTTCAAAACGGTTCGAACTTCTAGCCCCTGACTACGCAGGAGATCAGCGGTAGAGCCTGTGGCAAAAAGCTCAAACCCGGCTTTCGAGAGTTCTTTGGCAATTTGACAGCCCTCTTTCTTGTCGCGGTCTGCCAGGCTAAAAAGAACCCCCCCGGATTTCGGCAATTGCGCTCCGGCGGCCGACTGTGACTTGGCAAAAGCTCGGCTGAAATCGGAATCGATGCCCATCACTTCGCCCGTTGAACGCATTTCCGGTCCAAGCACGGCATCAACACCGGGAAAACGCGACCAGGGAAGGACGGCTTCTTTGACCGCGACCCATCCCATCTGCGGTCCTTCCTTCAAAAGCTTTTCAGACAATAAATCTTTTAGCTTGCGGCCCACCATCACTTGGGCTGCGAGCTTCGCGAGAGGAACCCCGGTTGCTTTGGAAACGAACGGCACCGTACGGCTGGCTCGCGGGTTGGCCTCCAGAATATAAATTATTCCTTCTCGAACCGCAAATTGAATATTCATGAGTCCGCGCACATTCAGCCCTTTAGCGAGTGATTCTGCGTACTGTTTGAGGGTCGCTAAATCCTTCGGCGCGAGTGTTCGCGGCGGAAGCATGCAGGCGGAGTCCCCGGAATGAATGCCGGCTTCCTCGATATGTTCCATAATCCCCCCGATATAAACGTCCGTGCCGTCACAGAGCACATCGACATCGAGTTCGAGGGCGTTATCGAGGAATTTATCGATCAAAATAGGGTGTTCTGGTGATACTTTGGTGGCGCGCTCAATGTAGTCCGCCAGCATCACTTCGTCATAAACAACTTCCATCGCGCGGCCACCAAGAACATAGCTCGGTCGCACCATGACGGGATACCCAATCCGCTCAGCGGTCGACTTGGCTTCCTGGAAAGAACGCGCGGTACCCGCGGGCGCCTGAGGAATGCCGAGTTTGGTCAAAAGCGCTCCAAATCGTTCCCGGTCTTCGGCTAAATCAATCGAGTCTGGCGAGGTTCCTAAAATCTTCACGCCATTTTTCTCCAGGGGAATGGCCAGATTGAGCGGTGTTTGACCACCAAACTGGACTATCACACCTTCTGGCTTTTCCTTCTCCACGATATTTAAGACGTCTTCGAGTGTCAGCGGTTCAAAATAGAGTTTATCGGACGTATCGTAGTCGGTCGACACGGTTTCCGGGTTGCAGTTCACCATAATCGTCTCAAAGTTTTCCCCTTTGAGCGCCATAACGGCATGCACGCAGCAATAATCAAACTCAATGCCCTGACCGATACGGTTTGGACCGCCACCCAGGATCATGACTTTCTTCTTATTGGTGAAAGTGACTTCGTCTTCATCTTCGTAAGTCGAATAGTAATAGGGGGTATAGGCCTGGAACTCGGCTGCACAGGTATCCACGGACTTATAGGTCGGGAGCACGCCGCCTTGTTTGCGCCATTCGCGGATGTCTTTGTCTTTGACGCCGCGGGCATTGGCGATCTGCCAGTCGGAAAAACCGAGGCGCTTAATTTCTTTAAGGAATTCCGCGGAGAGCGGATTCGAAGGAGCGGCCTTGATGCGTTGCTCCATCTCATTAATTTCCTCAATCTGCTGAATAAACCACGGATCGATCTTGGACCATTCAATAATTTGTTGCGCCGACACTCCATTCTCGAGCGCTGCCTTGATGAAGAAAATACGATCGCAGTTGGGTATGCGGATACGGTCTCTGAAAAGCGCTTGCAGCTTTTCTTTATCCGCCGGGGTTTCAAATTTCATTTTCTTGAGGTAAGCCGCTGGGCTGCGAAGATCAGAGCCCAGGCCCTGAGCGCCAATTTCCAGACCACGCAGTGCTTTCTGGAGCGCTTCTTTAAAGGTACGGCCGAGCGCCATGACTTCTCCGACCGATTTCATCGCCGTGTTCAGTGTCTGGTCAGCTGCCGTGAATTTCTCAAAAGCAAAACGAGGGATTTTAACAACGGTGTAATCGATGCTGGGTTCAAAAGAAGCCGGGGTCTTCTTCGTAATGTCGTTGGGGAGCTCATCGAGGCGATAACCGACCGCTAAGAGCGCGGCGATCTTCGCAATCGGAAAACCCGTCGCCTTCGAAGCCAGGGCCGAACTGCGCGACACGCGGGGATTCATTTCAATAACCACGCGGTCGCCGTTTTTCGGATTCACAGCAAATTGAATGTTGGATCCGCCCGTTTCCACGCCGATGGCGCGGATAACCGCAAAGGAATCGTCACGCATTTCCTGGAGTTCACGGTCGGTGAGCGTTTGCGCGGGCGCGACGGTGATCGAGTCGCCGGTGTGTACACCCATCGGGTCAAAATTTTCGATCGAACAGATGATAACGCAGTTGTCGGCTGTGTCACGCATGACTTCCATCTCGTACTCTTTCCAACCGAGCACGGACTCTTCAATCAGAACTTCCCCCACCGGGCTCGCGTCCAAACCACGGCGGACAAGCTCGAGAAGCTCATCTTTGGCATACACCGTGCCCGAGCCAACACCGCCGAGCGTGAAAGACGGACGAATGATCAGAGGGAAACCGATACCGCGAGAAATTTCTTCCGCTTCGGAAATGGAACGCGCATAACCGCTCTTGGGCACGCGGAGCCCAATTTCCTGCATCGTTTTCTTAAAGAGTTTGCGGTCTTCGCCTTTTTTAATGGCTTCAAGTTTTGCGCCGATGAGCTCGACGTTGTATTTGGCGAGAATGCCGCGCTCAGAGAGCGCCACAGCGAGGTTCAAAGCGGTTTGACCACCCAGGGTTGGGAGAATCGCTTCCGGTTTTTCTTTCGCGATCACTTGTTCCAGCACTTCTGGGGTAAGGGGTTCAACGTAGGTCGCATGAGCGAGCTCGGGGTCGGTCATGATCGTTGCCGGGTTCGAGTTCACTAAAACGATACGGTAGCCTTCCTTCATCAGGGCTTTAATCGCCTGCGTACCGCTGTAGTCGAACTCACAGGCCTGACCGATCACGATCGGGCCGGAGCCGATAATCAAAATCGTTTTAATGTCTGTACGTTTGGGCATTATGTGCGCTCCGACATGATCTTCGTGAAACGATCAAAAAGGTAGGCCGCATCGTGAGGGCCAGGGGCCGCTTCAGGATGGTACTGTACGGCAAAAAGCGGGAGTGATTTATGGCGGATGCCTTCGCAGGTGTTGTCGTTCAAATTCACATGACTCATTTCAACGTCTTTGGAAGGCAACGAAGCTGCATCAACGGCAAATCCGTGGTTTTGAGAAGTGATTTCGATCTTTCCTGTGGTCAAATCTTTCACAGGATGATTCCCGCCGCGATGACCGAACTTCAGCTTGTAGGTTTTCCCACCCAGTGCAAGGCCCAGCAACTGATGACCCAGGCAAATCCCCATAATCGTAAATTGGTCTTTGCCGGCGCGTTTCGACTGCGTATCCACAAGCTGTCGGAGGGTTTGAATGCCGTACGTCACAGCGGCCGGATCACCGGGACCATTGGAGACCATAATCCCATGTGGCTCAAGACCGAGAATATCATTGGCAGAGGTCTTTGCCGGAACCACAAGGACCTGCGCCCCCCGCTGATTTAAATTACGAAGGGTATTAAACTTGATGCCAAAATCCATCACGACCACACGATGTTTTTCATTCGCCGCTAGCGCCGGCACTTTATCGACATTTCGGCGAATCCAGCGCCCGCCTTCTCGTAGCCATTGATAGGGTTTTTCGCAGGTCACGATACGGGCCAGGTCCTGGCCGTTCATCGATGGCAGTGCTTTGGCTTTGGAA
>CAZDML010000080.1:0-9545 GCA_964506645.1 uncultured Elusimicrobia bacterium
CAGGGTTTCCCCCATTGTCCAAAATTCCCCACTGCTGCCTCCCGTAGGAGTCTGGCCCGTGTCGCAGTGCCAGTGTGGCCGATCACCCTTTCAGGCCGGCTACCCGTCAAAGGCTTGGTGGGCCGTTACCCCGCCAACTACCATGATAGGCCTTAGGCTCCTCCTCAAACGCCCCTTGCGGAGCTATGACCCCTGGATGATGCCATCCTGTGGTCTTACGGAACATTAGCCAGCCTTTCGGCCGGTTGTTTTCCTTTCGAGGGTAGATTGCCTAAGTATTACTCACCCGTCTGCCGCTAACTTCTGCGATACGCTGCAGAAATTCGCTCGACTTGCATGTGTTAAGCACGCCGCCAGCGTTCACTCTGAGCCAGGATCAAACTCTCCATTAAATTGTGTTCATTCCGAGGAACTAACCACGAAATGAGCAAAGTAAGAGAGAGATTTGTTTATTGGCTCTCATACCGAAACGGACGCGTTTCGCGTCCGTGTTTTCACCAAAGTCATTTTGGGCCCTTGGTTGCCCCTTACATGAATTCCATTTCGAAATTTATGTGGGGCGTTTATCGGCTTGCGCTTAATTTCTTCTATATAGGCTGTGTCAAAGAACAGAAAAAAAGCCAGCGCAACTCTTATTCGTGAGTTGCGAAGCTGGGAAGATATTACTACTTCCCCTACTGTGTGTCAAGAAAATTTTATACATTTCTTTTCCGACGGAGATTTTCTGCCACATGAAGTCGCACGAGCGCTCGGCGCAGCGCGGCTTCGGCTTGCGCGAGATCCATTTCGTGACGTGTTGCTTTCAACGCTTCCTTGGCGCGTTGGGCCGCTTGACGCGCGCGCTCCAAATCGATGTCCTGCGCCATTTCTGCGGTCTCAGCAAAGACCTTGACCGTATTGTTCTGAACTTCTACAAATCCACCGGACACCGCAAAGTGCTCGATGGCATCGCCCTGACGGAGCCGGACTTCACCGGCTTTGAGCTGAGCGACCAGCGGAAGATGGTGTTCCAAAATACCCAGTTCGCCGTCGACAGCAGGAATCACCACGGCGTCGGCTTGGACTTGCTTCACCACCCTCTCAGGGGTAATCAGTTCAACAACAATCGACATTACGCGTTCGCCTTTGCAAGCTGTTTTGCGTTTTCAATAACTTCATCAATACTGCCAGCCATATAGAACGCCTGCTCCGGAAGATGATCGTGCTTTCCTTCCACGATTTCTTTGAAGCTGCGGATCGTATCCTTCAAGGTGACATAACGTCCCGGACGACCGGTGAAGGTTTGCGCCACAAAGAACGGCTGTGACAGGAACTTCTGGATCTTACGCGCACGCGCGACCAGGAGTTTGTCATCTTCTGACAATTCATCAACACCCAAGATGGCGATGATATCCTGCATATCCTTATACTTCTGCAGAATCTTCTGCACAGAACGCGCCACAGCGTAATGCTCTTCCCCCACAATCTGTGGATCGAGAATTCGTGAGGTCGATTCCAGTGGATCGACCGCCGGATAAATCCCGAGCTCAGCAATTGAACGGGAAAGCACGGTTGTCGCGTCCAAGTGCGTAAAGGTTGTGGCCACACCAGGGTCGGTTAAGTCGTCAGCTGGGACGTACACGGCCTGAATCGAGGTAATCGATCCTTTCTTGGTCGAGGTAATACGTTCTTGCAACATCCCGACTTCGGTCCCAAGCGTCGGCTGATAACCAACAGCGGACGGCATACGGCCAAGCAGCGCAGACACTTCGGCGCCCGCGAGCACGAACCGAAACACGTTGTCGATAAAAAGCAACGTATCCGCGCCTTCCTGATCGCGAAAATATTCGGCCTGCGTTAAAGCGGTCATGGCCACGCGCGCACGCGACCCGGGAGGCTCATTCATCTGTCCATACACCAGCACGGTCTTCGAAAGCACCGGGGCGCCGTCGGACAACTTGGTCTCTCCCATTTCCAACCACAAATCGTTTCCTTCGCGGCTACGCTCCCCCACGCCACCGAACACCGACACACCGCCGTGCTGCTTGGCGACATTGTTGATGAGCTCCTGAATGATGACGGTCTTGCCTACGCCGGCGCCGCCGAAGAGTCCCACCTTTCCGCCTTTCATGTACGGCTCGAGCAGGTCGATGACCTTGATGCCCGTTTCAAAAATCTGTGGCTTGGTTTCCTGGTCCACAAACGCTGGAGCCGGCTTATGAATCGGCGCAAACGTCTTCGTATCGATTGGCCCCTTATAGTCCTTGGTCTCACCTAGAACGTCCATGAGACGACCCAAACACGCACGGCCCACCGGCACCGTAATAGGCGCGCCGGTATCATTGGCATCCATCCCGCGCTGAAGTCCTTCGGTCGGCCCGAGCGCGATGGTACGCACCTGGTTGTCGCCCAAGTGAGAGGCAACTTCCACCGTCAGTTTTTTGCCTGCTTCCCCCGCGATTTCTTTCGGCAGCGGAATATGCAGCGCGTTATAGATCGCTGGCAATTTTCCGCCAGAGAACTCCACGTCCACAACCGGACCGATGACTTGCACAATTTTTCCTGAACTCATAAACGACTCCTTCGTTAGATGGCCAATGGGCCTTGATAATGGGCTTTCAAAATCTTTCGCAGTTTAAACAGCTTTCGGAAGCCGATATTCTGAAACTTCACGCCATACCGATACTGCCTCGTATGCTCTTTCGAAACATCGTGGCGAAACACCACGAGGCCGTCCGCTTCAAAGTGCACATCTTCAATGATCACGCGCACATGCGACCCTTCCGGCCAATTGACTGCCGCCACTAGCCCTGCGCCGCCTAAGCTTAAATCCATGAGTGACCCATCGGCCTGATTGCCGAACACCCGGTTATCCATGCGAAGCGTCATACGTACCGGCACCCGTCTAAAAATACGCCGGTCCTGGCCTTGCTGCGCCTGCGCCGGGCTCCAGATATCCTGAGACTGGGCACGCGCCCGCCACATCTCAAGGAGATCGCTGATCACTTGAGTGCTTCCGCCCCGCTGACCACTTCCAAAATTTGATTCGTGATAGAGGCCTGACGCGTCCGGTTCATGAGGAGCGTCATCGAGCTCATGAGGTCGCGGGCATTGCGCGTGGCATTGTCCATGGCACTCATGCGCGCCCCAAGCTCAGCGGCATAGGATTCCATCAGCACGCGATACACCTGGGCTTTCAAGAAGCGCGGAATTAAGGATTCCAAGAGCGCTTCTTTGCCCGGTTCGTAAATAAAGTCCGGCCAGTTGCGCACTTCCACGTGTTCAATAGGCGTGAGCGGCAACAACGTCTTCACGACGAGCTTTTGCTGAATCACCGATTTAAATTCGTTATAGAGCATGTCGACCGCAACGTAGGGAGAGCCCTTGGCCGTATAGGCATCGACGAGGTCTTTGGTCACGATTTCCGCCTGCGCAAACGTGAGATGATTAAAGAGCCCCGTATATTCTTTCCCAATTGCAACCGACCCCATACGGCGGAAATAATCGCGACCCTTACGACCGATCACAAAAAGGTCAACGTTCTGTGCCCCATGCTGCTTCAGGTAGTTGAGCGTCGCACGAACAAGATTGGTATTGAAGGCGCCGCAGAGCCCTTTGTCCGACGTCACCAAAAGTAGCGCACGACGCTGGCCAGGACGCTTCACAAAGAGCGGGTGTTTTTCCTCCCCATCAATACGCACCAAGAGGTCGGTCACCATCTCCTCCATTTTCTGGGCGAAAGGGCGCGCCGCCAGAATCGAGCTCTGGGCTTTACGCAAACGTGCCGCCGCCACCATTTTCATGGCTTTGGTGATCTGCTGCGTCGATTTGACGGACTTAATTTTCCGTCGGAGTTCGCGAAGAGAGGCCATTAGGCTTTGAAGGTTCCTTTGAATTCTTTGACAGCCGCTTCGAGCTGGGGTTTGAGCGCATCATCGATCACTTTCTTTTCACGGATTGTTTTAAGCATGTCCGCATGGCGGCGTTCCATGAACGCGAAAAACTCGCTTTCAAAACGGCGGACCGAGGCGGTCGGAATATCATCCAGCAGCCCGTTGGCGCCGGCAAAAAGAATCGCGACCTGTTTTTCCACGGTCAGCGGCACATACTGATCTTGCTTCAACAGCTCGACCATGCGCTCCCCACGGGCGAGCTGCGCCTGCGAAGACTTATCGAGGTCGGAACCGAACTGCGCAAAGGCCGCGAGCTCGTTGTACTGCGCAAGGTCCAAGCGAAGACGACCGGCCACCTGACGCATCGCTTTGATCTGAGCGTTACCACCCACGCGCGACACAGAAAGACCGACGTTCACGGCAGGGCGAACTCCGGCGTAGAACAGGTTGGATTCCAGATAAATCTGGCCGTCTGTAATGGAGATGACGTTGGTCGGAATGTAGGCCGAGACGTCACCGGCCTGTGTTTCAATAATCGGCAACGCCGTGAGTGAGCCAAAGCCATTCTTTTCAGACAACTTACAAGCACGTTCCAACAAACGAGAATGCAGATAGAACACGTCTCCCGGATACGCTTCTCGTCCCGGCGGACGGCGCAGAAGCAGCGAAAGTTGACGGTACGCTTGCGCATGTTTTGACAAGTCATCGTACACGCAGAGCACGTGTTTGCCGGCCCACATAAAATCTTCACCGATTGTGCAGCCCGTATAAGGCGCCAGATACTGCAAAGGCGCCGGATCGGAAGCGGTCGCAACGACGACGATGGAATAGTCCATCGCACCCATGTCGGTCAACTTTTGTACGACCTGAGCCACGTTGGATTGTTTCTGTCCAATGGCCACATAAATACAGATCGGGCGGCTCGCCGCCGGTTCATTTTTCTGATTGATAATGGCGTCGATACCCACCGCTGTTTTACCGGTCTGACGGTCACCGATAATCAATTCGCGCTGACCGCGGCCAATGGGAATCATCGCGTCAATAGCTTTCAAGCCCGTCTGAAGGGGCTCTTTTACGGGAGAGCGTTCCACAACCCCCGGGGCAATCACTTCAATCGGGCGCTTTTTGGACGTTTTGATCGGACCCTTGCCGTCTACGGGCTGACCCAGCGGGTTCACCACGCGTCCAACCATTTCAGGGCCCACGGGAACTTCCATGACGCGGCCGGTGCGTTTCACCGGGTCGCCTTCCTTAATGAGACGATCATCTCCGAGGAGCACCACACCGACGCTGTCGGTTTCCAAATTCATGACCATGCCGTAGAGGCCGTTCGGAAGTTCAAGCAATTCGCCGGCCAGCGCCTGACGCAGACCGTAGACGCGAGCAATCCCGTCGCCGGCTTGGAGGACATAGCCGACTTCCGAAAGCTCGAGCTTCGACTCGAATCCTTCAAGTTGTTTTTGAATCACACTGGTAATTTCTTCGCTTCTAATGGCCATAAAAGGCTCCTATTTTTAGGTGTCTTCCCGGCGAAAGCCGGGATCCAGTTCTGGGCCCCGGCCTACGCCGGGGCGACTGCTACTTCGACAAAGTGTGTTGCAATTTCCGAAGCTGACCGCGTAGACTTTGGTCCGATTCGCGGTCCCGGGTTTGAATCACAATGCCCCCGATGAGCTGCGGGTCAACCTGCACATCCATGCGCACGGTCGAACCAAGCCACGTGGACAATTTCTTCTGAAGCTGCTGCTGCTGTGCTTCCGACATCGGAAGCGCTGTCTTCACGCGCACCGGCTGCACATTCTGGTGCTGGTCCACGAGATCTTGAAAGCCCGTGGCGATTCCCTGAATCACATCAAATCGTTTCTTTTGAACGAGGAGTAACAAGAACCGCTCTAGCGCCGGTGTGGCGAACTCGCCCAAGGCCGTCTGAATCATTTTCCTTTTCTCATCGAGAGAGATGAACGGGTGTCCGAGCACGCGAGCCAGAGACACTTTCTGACTCGCCACACGCGCCATCTGCTCAAGACCTTGCTGACAAGCGCGCAGCTCGCTCTTGGCGAGGGCTTGCTCAAAGAAGGCTTTAGCGTATTTTCGTGCAGCGCTGTTGTCTTTCATGCTTAGTTCTTCGATTGTTTATCCAAATCTGTAAAAAATTGGCCGAGCAGTTCTTCCTGCACTTTGGGGGTCATCTGATGGCGCACGAGCTTTTCCGCAGCCATCACAGAAAGTTTTGCCACTTCTGTTCGCAATTCTCGGACCAACTTCGCCTTTTCTTCTTCGAGCTGACGCTTGGTCTGATCCGTCAAGCGCTGAGCTTCGGCTTCCGCTTCTTTCACGAGCTTCTCACGCAGCTTCTGCGATTCTGCCTGCGCCTGAACGACCATCGCCTGCGCTTTGGCCTGGGCTTCCGCCAAATCTTTTTCATAGCGTACTTTCATCTCTTCGGAGGCTTTCTTCGCCAGCTCGGCATCACCGATGGCTTTACGAATGCTGTCCTCGCGTTCCTTCAAACTTGCAATAATCGGCCCCCAGGCAAATTTGCCCAGAACAAATACGAGCACCGCGAATGTGACCACGGTCCAAATCATCAACCCCTTATCGGGTGTTAGTAGGTTTTCCATAACTAGCTCCTAGAGAAAGTAATGAACAGATTCCCCGGCCTCCGGTTTCACCGGAGGCCGGGACGACCATCCACTAAAACTAGTGCGTCGCGGTGCGGGCAGCGGGTTCTGCTTCTGCTCCACCCTTTGCGATAGCGCCGTTTAAGGCGAGCGCCACGAGCATGCAGATAACGAGCGCGAAGAATCCAAGACCTTCGATCAGCGCGGCCGGGATCAGCATGGAGGTTCGCAAGTTTCCTGCGGCTTCCGGTTGACGTGCTGTGCCCTCAAGAGCGGCAGCGGCCAATTTGCTGATGCCGAGTGCGGCGGCGAGCATCACAATTCCTGTACCCAATCCTGCGGCCAAATAACCTAATCCGATATGCAACATGGTGTGTCTCCTTTATTTATTCGCAGAAACATCACACAACGATGTCTACGGTACGACCTCCCTTGCGGGGTAACAACTAGTGCTGCGGATTGACGGAGCCGCCAACAAACACGGCTGTCAAAAGGGTAAAGACATACGCCTGAAGAAATGCCACGAAGAGCTCCAGCAAACCGAGCCCGACGGCAGCACCCACCGACACCGGCGCCACGAAAATACTTTTGAAAATAAAAATAAGGCTGATAAAACCGAGAATCACAATATGGCCCGCAATCATGTTGGCAAACAATCGAATGCAGAGCGCGAAAGCTTTCGTAAAGAGACCGAGGATTTCGATGGTAAACATGAGAGGCACCAGCCAGAACGGTAGGCCGTGCGGGATATACGTCTGGAGATAGTGAATAACGCCGTGCTCTTTAATGCCGGCAAAATTAATCATGAAGAAGGTGCAGAGGGCCAAGGTCGCGGCCACAGAAATATTCCCGGTCGCTGTAGCGCCATACGGAACCAAGCCAATCAAGTTGCAGGTCAGAATAAAAAAGAAGAGGGTGAGGAAATAAGGAAGGTAGGTATCGCCGGCTTCACCGAGGTTCGGGCGCACAATTTCATCGCGGATGTAGATCACAAAGGCCTCGATCGCATTTCCAAATCCCTGCGGAACGAGGCCGTCTCGGCGACGGGCGACGACTCCCAAAATGAGCAGGAGCACGCCCGCAATGGCCATCATCAGTCCATGGGTGGTGAGGTAAATCGGTGTGCCTCCAATGTTCAGGAGGTACTTAATCTTATGGTCGAGCAAGTGATGCTCGAGAATTTCTATGAAATCCATACTGGTTTCCTTATTAGAAAGGGAAGCTGAACCATCGACAACACAAAAAATGTTCCGACCAATGCTAAGAGCGGCCATGTAACGGACGGGGCCCAGTGCATCAACACCGCTGCGGCAAGGCCTACCATCACCAACCGCACGAACATCCCGCCTGCAAACACCGTGTAAAAGACCTTATTCGACTTACTGAGAGCGATATACAACGACCAAAATCCAGCAAGCCCTTCCAGACTTGCCACCAGGATCATGCCCTGCACCCATATTCGTATAGGAATTGGAACGAGAGAGGCCGCCGCGACTAGAACCAAACTAACTGCAGTTAAAGCACTAAGTCCCTTTAGAAGGAGGGGGCTCATCGCTGAGAAATTCCTGTAAAAAATTATAGAGGCCGACACCAATGCCGACGGTCGCTCCGATGAGCGTTCCCCAGGGCTTACAATCCCACTTTTTATCCGCCCAAATTCCAACAAAGACGCACACCAGAATGGTCACCGCAAGCGTTGTGCCCGCGTAGAGGTGCTGCCAGACATTCGATTGGGTATTGCGCATTTTCGGAGGCACGGCGATGATATCAAAGGCGAACCAGCCCGGTCAACGGTTCCCCACCCCCCCTTTTGAGACGGTAAACCTGGCCTCCCCACCCCCCTCTTTTTGTAACACTCCCGTAATACTGAAGAGGTACATATAAGTGTATGGGTCTCTTGAACTCTTTGAAGCATTGGATGGGTACCGACAGCGCTCCCGCAGCAGAGAAGTCTTCTGCCGCGAAAGCGCCGGCTCCCTTTGTGCTCAAATCCTCGACCTCGATGGCCCCTCATTTAAGCGCCTCTCGGTCAACCCCTGGTATTCATACCTCAACCCTAAGCAAAATGATGCTCCAGGTCGAGCAGTGTGAAGAAATGGCACGCACAGGAAACACTAGCGCGCAAAAAGAGCTGCCGGAGCTCTACCACGCCATGGGCATGAAATACTACCTGGGAACCGGGGTCACCAAAAACCAGACGGACGCCTTTGAGTGGTTTTTACGCGCAGCGCATTTTTCTCACCTGCCGTCTGTCTTTCGCTTGTCGGTGATGATGAAAACGTTGCCCACCGCGCAGCACGCTCTCCTCAAGGTTCGATACTGGCTGATGAAGGCGGTGGATGCGAAGAACGAAGACGCTCTAGAATTTCTGGGGCATCTCTATGAGTTTGGCGGGAAGGATTTTCCGCCCAATCCCGAGCTGGCACAGGAATGGTACGCACGGTATAACGCGCTGACGATGCCGCGCTGCACCTACGCGAAACGCGCCTTCATGAATGCCAAGCTTTATGAACAAACGCAGGAAGTGATCCGTATGAGTGGAATTCCCTCCATTCACAGTATTCTACAGGCCGTAAACTGGTACCGATACTCCGCGGAACAGGGATACAGCAAGGCGATGGGTCGGTTGGGGCTGGCGTATGAAGAAGGCGAACTGGGTTTTGAAAAAAATGAAACCGAGGCGAAAGCCTGGTACGACCGATACAATCAATCTCTGCCGAAATATGAAAACGACCCGACGGTGAAAATTTTAGGCGAACTTGGGCTGTCCCGGGGCACACAAGTCCACAAGCGTGGCCCATTCTCCGGGCGTAACTGGCTGAACGGATAAACGCCCCCGGTGCAAAAGCACCATTTTCGATAGAGCTCCTACCCTTTTTACCTCTTCCAACGACAGCGGCTTCGGAAATATCGTCACGTACTTCACGTCCACTTGCGACCATCGTGGATTGTCCTTCGGCGACCCCGGATCATACTGGTCGCTCTTCGGGTCAAACTGGCTCGGGTCAGGGTAGGCCTCTCGAACAATTTCCATAATGCCCACAATGGCTGA
>CAZDML010000081.1:0-9543 GCA_964506645.1 uncultured Elusimicrobia bacterium
TCCGTCGTGTATGGGGAGCCCGTCTACGTCAAGGCAGGAGACAATCTCGTGGACATGGCCGAACTCATGAAAGGCAAACTCAACGATGTGACTCGCGAAGCGGACCGCCTGGTCGCTTCTGCATAGAGAAATACGCTTCAACTCCCTTCGCATTGCGCTGCATGCCTGCCCGTCCTGCCCGCATAAACGGCGTACCCGAAAATTGAGCCGCAAACTCTTCATCCGTCTGCATCGCTAAAAGCTGTTCCAATGAAATGAGCGGTGGCCGTGCAACAAGGTCTGGGACAGGGGTCGGCGGCACACGCGTGTTATGAGGGCAGACCTCCTGACAGACATCGCATCCAAAAAGCCAGTCTTGCGTTTTGTCTGCGAGTGCAGGGTCGACCGGTTTATCCGATTCAATGGTGAGGTAGGCAATGCACTTGCGCGCATCAAGCTCATAGGGAGCTTTGAACGCCTGTGTCGGACAGGCATCGAGACACAAACGGCAGGTCCCGCACGTGCGCACATCAGGCGCATCTGTGGGAAGTTCAAGACTGGTAACGACACTGGCCAGAAACACCCACGACCCCAGCCCCTTCGTGATCACCATCGTATTTTTCCCCACAAAACCCAGCCCTGCGCGCTGAGCGGCCGCTCGCTCTAAAAACGGTCCCGTGTCCACCATGCTGCGGCATTCGACGCCTGGTGCGAGCGCTTCCATGTAACGTGTCAGAGACTCCAAGCGTTTGCGAATGAGCTTGTGGTAATCCTTTCCCCAGGCGTATCGGGCGACGCGCGGCTGCGCTTGGCCTTCGTTGTAATAATTCATCGCCAAGGCAATGACACTGCGGGCATTGGGGAGGATTTTTTTAGGGTCCGAGCGTTTCGCGGGGTCGGCGGACAGGTAGTCCATCTCGCCATGGTGACCGCCGGCCAACCATGTTTCGAGATGAACGCCTTCTTTTTCAAACGGGAGAGCAGTCGTCACACCCACACGCGAAAACCCTAGGGACTGTGCGTAAGCGGTGATATCGCGTTTTAGTGTCGGACCATCTGCAGGAATTGATGCACGCTGTCGCATAAGAGAAACGGATTGGTCTTGCGTTCTTTTTCGATGGTATTACAAGAGGTCGCCCCGTAATCATGTCCGGGATAGAACACCGTAGACCCGTCGAGTTTTTTAATTTTGTTCAAGCTTTCAAAAAGCGCTTTGGGGTCGGAATACGGAAAATCTGCACGGCCAATCGTTCCCACAAATAGCGTATCCCCTGTAAAAATGACCGTTTGGCCCTGAAACTGCACTTTCATAAAGCGGGAACCGGGCGTATGCCCTGGAATCGGGATGAACTCGACGTCCAAAGCACCGATTTTGATGCGATCCCCCGTAAATACGTTTGTGACTTTGCCTTTTGGAATGACAAAACCACCCATTCCTTCGGCAATAAAATCATCCCATTCTTTTTTTTCACAGCAAACGACCGCGCCCGTCGCCCCCACGATGTCCTCGGTGCCGTTGATATGGTCGTAATGGCCATGGGTCAAGAAAATGTGCGTAATTTTGTAGCCGTCTTCCTTGGCTTGGGCCAGAAGCACCTTGGGATTCCACGCCGGGTCGACCACAATGGCTTCTTTGGACGCCGGATCGCCCACCAGGTAGGCATAATTCTGCATCGGTCCGACTTCGATTTGTTTTAGGTATAAGCTCATAAAAAATATCGCCTGCTGGGTCGCGAGTCGGGGTATTTCCCTCGATCGCCCTATCAAACTACGCTCACGCTTTACGGATATAAAAGGTACTTCCCGCGGTCTTTGGTGAATTCTTCGGCGCTTTTGTGAAACATGGCCATAATCTCGGCGGGTGTTTTGCCGGACTTATACATCTCTTCGAAATCTCGTGTGCCCGTCACGCGCGCCACTTCGTCCCAGCGCAGTTCAAATTGTTTTTCATGAAGATGGCGCAGGGCACAGGAGAACGTGATGAAGAGATCGGATGTCCGCAGTTCGTGACGTTTACGGGAAACTTTAAAGCGCACGCCATGACAAAGTTGGCCTTGGTAAATGTCTTTGGTAGGCGTAAAAGCCACTTTTTTAAACGTCACACCCGGCAGACGCGCCGCTTCCAGAATTTCCAGGAGCGCTTTACTGTCGATCCAGGGCGCCCCGATCACCTCAAAAGGGGTCTCTGTTCCTCTTCCCACGGAGAGATTGGTTGCTTCAAACATGCCAATCCCCGAATACAGCAAGGCCTGGCGGGGCGTCTGGATGTTGGGAGAAGGCGGTGTAAATGTGAGATCGGTATTTTCCCAGAACATGTCCCGCTTCCAGTTCAGCATCGGAATTACAATCAAATTGGCACGCACGTTGGCGGTCTGGTTGTACCAGCCGGCGAGTTCCCCGGCTGTTAATCCGTGCCGGACGGGGACTTCGTAGTATGCCGTGAAATGCCGGTACTTCGGATTCAACACCGGTCCCTCCACGATGGAACCGCTGACGGGATTGGGCCGGTCAAGCACCATAAATTCAATCTTTCGCTGTGCCGCGGCTTCCATGGCCAGACCCATGGTAGTGAGAAAGGTGTAGTAGCGCGCTCCGACGTCCTGCATATCAAACACCAGAACATCGATGGCATTGAGCATTTCGGAGGTCGGTGTTTGTGTAGCGCCGTAAAGGCTGTACACCGGTAGATGGGTTCGGGTATCCAGGCCGTCTTTGATCTGGAGTCCGCCTTCAACATTCCCACGAATACCGTGTTCGGGAGAAAAGAGCGCTACCAGCTTGACGCCTCGGGCTTTGGCCAGCACATCGGCCGTACTACGCCCCACGGAATCTTTACCGGTTTGGTTGGTGATCAGACCGACTTGTTTGCCCTGCAACGGAGCGAAGTTTTGGGATTCAAGAACGTCGATTCCGAGATGAACCGAGTCCCCCGCGTAGGAGGACATACAGAGAAGAGAAAGAAGAAAGGCCGCGCGGGGGAAGGTGAACCCACGAATCACGCGCTATTTTCCACGCCGCTTGGCGCGGCTATTCGAGTACTTTAAAAGTTTGTATTCGAGTGCATCGACAAGTGCCAGCCACGAGGCATCGATGACATTGGTCGAAACACCCATCGTTGCCCATTCATGGCCCTGTTTATCACGGGACTCGATCATGACACGCACCATCGCAGCTGTGCCCGCCGCCGCATTCACCACACGGACTTTATAGTCCATCAGAGACATGTCAGTAAGAACTGGATAAAATTTTTCGAGCGCTTTACGAAGGCCATTATCCAGAGCGTTCACCGGCCCGTCCCCTTCGGCGACCGTATGTTGTTCTTTGCCGTTGACTTTGATTTTTACGGTCACTTCGCAGGCAAGTGGTCGGCTGGGATCTTTTTCCACCACCACGTGATAACTCACCAAATCAAAATAAGGTTTGTAGTGGCCCAGTGCTTTCTGCACCAGCAGTTCAAACGAGGCCTCGGCGCCTTCAAAGTGGTAGCCTTCCGCTTCTTTTTTCTTCACAGCAGCCAAAATGGCTTTGCCTGCGGCATCGTCCTTGGCCCAGGCCTTCTTCATCTCCTCTCCTTTGAGCAGGACATTGCTCTTACCGGAGAGTTCGGAGATCAGGATGCGGTGTTTGTTGCCCACCAGTTCAGGTTTGATGTGTTCGTAGGTCGATGCCAGACGCGCCACCGCCGAGACGTGGATGCCACCTTTATGCGCAAAGGCCGAATTCCCAACGTAGGGCTGACGGTCGTTCGGCGCCAGGTTCGCGAGTTCCGCAATTAAGCGCGATGTTTCCGTAAGCGCATGCAACTGGGCATCGGTCATGACTTTAAAACCCATCTTGAGCTGCAAATTAGGGAGAACCACGGTGAGATCGGCATTGCCGCAGCGTTCACCAATACCGTTCATTGTTCCTTGCACGAGCACACACCCTGCATCGACCGCTGCCAGGGTATTGGCCACGGCGCAGCCGGAATCGTTGTGCGCGTGGATGCCCAACTCGACGCTTGGAAATTCGCGACGAACGGCACGGACGCCTTCCGTGATGCGTCCAGGAAGACAGCCGCCGTTGGTATCACAGAGGGTCAGATTATCGGCACCCGCGGCGACGGCCGCATGCAGCGTCTGCATCGCATAGTAGGGGTTAGCACGGTAACCGTCAAAGAAGTGCTCGGCGTCGTAGATGACCTCGCGCTTCTTGGATTTCAAATATTTCACCGTATCGCGGATCATGGCAAGGTTTTCATCGAGTGTCGTCTGCAGCGCGTGCGTCACATGCAGGTCCCACGTCTTCCCAAAGATGCAGGCCACCGGGGTCTGCGCATCCAGAATGGCTTTTAAATTGGGATCTTGTGCGACCGGTGTATTTTTACGGCGCGTCGAACCAAATGCGGTGATACGCGCACTCTTGTAGTGGTGCTTTTTGGCATCTTTAAAAAATTGGATGTCTTTGGGGTTGGAACCCGGCCAGCCGCCTTCGATATAGTGCATCCCCAGGCCATCCAAGGCCAGGGAAATTCGGAACTTATCATGGGCGGAATAGGTAACCCCTTCCGCCTGCGATCCGTCCCGCAGTGTTGTATCGAAGATTTTTAGTTTCATTTTTTCTTTTTGTCGAGTTGGAATGCCTTATGCAGCACTTTCACGGCCTCATCCACCTGCGCGCGCTGAATAATGCAGGAGATTTTAATCTCGGATGTCGAAATCATCTGAATGTTGATCTTATTTTTTGCCAGAGCTTTAAACATCGTTGCTGCCACGCCCGGGTGACTGCGCATACCAACTCCGACGATAGCGATCTTGGCGACGTCCGGATTATGCGTTACTTCGTAGGCTTTGAGCTGCTTGCGTACTTTTTCGAGTACGGGCAGGGCTTTTTTGAGATCACTCACGCCCATGGTGAAGGAAATGTCGTTCTTGCGTTCGGCCGCTGCGGACTGAATAATCATGTCCACGTTCACGCCGACTTTGGCCAACGCATTAAAAATGATCGCCGCGATTCCCGGGCGGTCCGGCACATCGACCACCGAGACTTTGGCTTGATGACGGTCAAACGCAATACCTGAAACAACGACTTCTTCCATTTTGGAAACCTCCTGATGAACTCGCGTCCCGTGTGCGTCGGAAAACGTCGAGCGCACCTCGAAAACAACATTATACTTCTTGGCTACTTCGACCGACCGGCCCTGCATCACCTGAGCACCAGACCCCGCTAGTTCGAGCATCTCGTCATACGAGATTTCATCGAGTTTTCGGGCATCCGACACCACGCGGGGATCGGTCGTGTAGACACCAAGAACGTCCGTATAAATTTCACACAAGTCGGCTTTGAGTGCTGCCGCCAGAGCAATCGCCGTTAAATCGCTGCCGCCGCGGCCCAGGGTCGTAATATCCTGATTACGGTTCAGCCCCTGAAATCCAGCCACCACCACTATTTTCCCATTGGAAACCTCTTCATGGATCTTCACCGGCTTAATATGGGTGATACGTGCTTTCGTGTGCGACTTATCGGCAAAAATTCCCGCCTGTGGACCGGTGAGCGAGATCGCATCGTGGCCCTGATGTTTTAGCGCCATACACAACAGCGCGATCGAGGCCTGTTCGCCCGTGGCCAAAAGCATATCGAGTTCGCGCTCGTCTGGCTGCTCCGTAATTTTGGCAGCCATTTCCAGCAAATCGTCGGTCATGTCGCCCGGAGCCGACACCACCACGACGGGGTCGTACCCTTCCTTCTGCTTGCTGATAATGCGCCCAGCCACATGTTTCATTTTGTCGGCATTGGCGACAGAGCTTCCGCCGAACTTCATCACGACGAGTTTTCGAGTCATCGGTACCGTATCCCCTTGTCTTCCAACGTTAAATTGATCCACTTGCTGGCGATCCCATGTGCGGCAAATCGCTTCTGCATCGCTTCCCCCACCACTTTGACGGTGGCCCCCGGCTTGGTGAGCGCCAGCACACAGGACCCTGCACCAGAGAGTGCCGCGCCGTAGGCGCCTGCCTTCTTGGCCTGCACCAGCACTTCATTAAAACCCGGCAGGAGTGACGCGCGGGCGGGTTGATGCAAGACATCGTCCATCGCAAAACCAAGCCACTCGTACTGCTTCTGCAAAATCGATCCCAGAAGGAACATCGCATGCGATGATGTAAACACTGCGGCAGACAATGGAATACGGCTGGGAAGCACGCGCCGCGCTTCGGAGGTAGCGATCTGTTTCTCGGGAACACACACCACGGCGCGCAAATCTTTCGGCGCCTTAAATTTTAAATACCGCGTCCGTTTGTCAATCATACCGGACACACAAAATCCGCCGACCAGCGCGGGAACGACATTATCGGGATGACCTTCAATCCCCACGGCTAAATCGAGAAGCGCTTGTTCCGGGAGAGGTTCACCGCAGAGCCTGTTAGCGGCGGCAAGTCCCGCAATGGTCGTTGCGGAGCTTGACCCCAATCCGCGCGCCAGCGGAATTCGATTACGCATACGGACCTTCAACTGTGAAGGCCATTGGCGTACCCGTTCAAAGACGCGATAGGCCGATCGAATAACAAGATTGGAAGCATCGCGTGGAATATCGGCCGCGCCTTCGCCTTCAATCGTCATCTGCAGGACAGGCTTTTTGACCAGTGCCTGCGGCGGTGCCATCACGGCTTCAAACGTGACTTCGTTGTACAGGCTCACAGCCACACCCAACACATCAAACCCCGGACCGAGGTTTGCGCTGGTGGCAGGAACGGAGACGGTAATTTTTTTAACTTTAGACATGGGCTGTCACTCGGTTTAAACGTGCTTTCAGAGCCTGCGCCGCAGCCAGAATATCTCGCTCGCCGCATACCGCGCGGACCACAGCAACCCGATCGGCTCCAGCCTCCAAAACGCTGCTAACATTTTCCAGCGCAATGCCACCAATCGCGACGTGTGGCGTCGCCACCTGAGAGGTGACCTCACGCACGAGAGCGAGTCCGACGGGGTTGTAGCTCGGCTTGGTCGGGGTCGCGTAGACGGGTCCAATCCCAATGTAATCGGCCCCCTGGGCCTGTGCTTTCTGAGCCTGCACCAGACTGTGCGTCGACTGGCCAATCAAGAAATCAGAGAGTCCTTGACGCTGGACCAATTGCTGGGCCACCGACAGAGGAAGATCGTCCTGGCCGAGATGCACGCCATCGGCGCCGGAGGACAGAGCAATATCCAGTGCATCGTTGACGATAAAGAGAACACCATACCGTCGACAGATCGCTGACAGACGCGAGGCGATGCTCAGACGCTGAAAGGCTGGAAGCCGCTTGTCACGAAACTGCAGCACATCCACCCCGCCTTGGCAGGCCGCCTCAGCCATGGTGTCATAGGTCTGGCCCGTCGCCGGCTCACAGGTGATCGCGTAGAGCGTGGCTGCTTTAAATTTTTCTAACCGAGTAGTTTCTTTTCCCATTTATAGGCCTCAAATCGAATGGCTTGAATTTCGCTCACCGCTTTCGGTGAGACGACCCGTCCATACTCTTCCAAGACGCGTAGCGCTTCCTGGGCGCGCTTCAAATTGGCTGTCATTAGTCCGTCAACACCCGTCTTATGCGGCTTTGAAGCATTGGTCCGGCCTGCATCATGATCGACATCGCGGTGTTTGAGCATCAGAGCGTACCGCGCACGCACCACTGCATCCAATCGGTGACGCAAATCGCGCAAACCGCGTGCCGCTTTGGCATTGTCTAGTACAAACCGGGCACTGTCTTCCACCACACGCAGGCCTTCGCGTGCGCGGTTGGCATTGGCATCGAGAAGGCGCCACACCTTCTCCTTACTTGGCATAGGCTTTGACGACTTTCTGGATCAGAGCACTGGTCGAGCGTCCTTTCACCAACGGAATACGCACTACTTTCTTTACGAGGTCGCGTCCCACAATCTGATCGGCCGCGTAATCGCCGCCTTTAACCAGAATCTGGGGTTTCAGTGCGCTAATGAGCTGATACGGTGTCTCTTCTTTAAATTCCACCACGTAATCGACAGCTTCCAGCGCTGCCATGACAAGCGCGCGATCGCCAAACGGGGCCAGCGGCCGCGAAGGGCCCTTGAGCTGCTTCATCGAGGCATCGGAGTTCATACCGACGACTAAACAATCGCCGAGCTTTCTGGCTTTTTGCAGCAGCGTGACATGCCCGGCATGTAAAAGATCAAAACAGCCATTCGTAAAAACAATTGTTTGCCCGCGCGCCTTGCGTTTTTGCAGCGCTCTCACCAATACGGAAACGGAAATAATTTTAGGGGATCCGTGCATAAAGGGGAAAGAGACGCACGCGCTATGCGTGCGCCGGAGTAATGGCTTCGTCCACCCGGGCGCAAATCGCATGAATCATCGCGATATGGCATTCCTGAATGTGAGCCGTACGGGGTGAGGGAACGCAAATACAGCTGTCGACCGCCGCTTTCAATTGTCCGCCGGTCCCACCGGTCAGCCCGACGGTCCAGGCTTTCTGCTGGCGTGCAGAGTGAATAGCATTCAAAACGCTTTTGGCATTGCCGCTAGTCGAAATTCCAATAACGATATCGCCAGGCTGGACGAGGGCCTGCACTTGGCGCGCAAAGACCTGATCGTAGCCGTAATCGTTACCCACGGCTGTTAAAATCGAGGTGTCCGTCGTTAATGCAATCGCGGGGAGTCCCGGACGCTCTTTTTCGAAGCGTCCGACCAGCTCCGCGGCAAAATGTTGGGCATCCGCTGCACTGCCACCGTTGCCAAACACGACCATTTTTTTTCCTGAACGGAGTGCGTCACTCAATTTCTGAGCGACTTGTTCCACCGCCTCGGTCTGTTCGGCCATTCGGGCGAGCGTTTCGGAGGTTTGCTTCAAATGTTGTGCGATGGAAAGGGCCATTATTTGGTTCCGTTACCGTTGGTTGCGGTCATGTATTTCACAATAAAATCCGTACAGGCTTCGCCTTTTTTAAAAACATCATGAGCCAAAATGCGCTGATGGATCGGAATCGTTGTTTTAACACCGCCCAGAGTAAACTCTTTGAGAGCCCGCTGCATACGGACAATCGCTTCCTCGCGGGTATCGCCGATAGCGATCACCTTGGCGAGCAGCGAGTCATAGTACGTCGGGATCGTATAGCCCGGATAGATGTGGGTATCGACCCGCACACCCGGAGGTCCTGGCAAAATCACTTGTTCGAGTTTACCCGGAGACGGACGAAAATCGTGATCAGGATCTTCCGCATTGATACGGCATTCAATGGCATGGCCCTTTGCCGGATAATCTTCCGAATCGTAGTCAATCAACTCGCCGGCTGCTACGCGAATTTGCTCTTTGATGAGATCAAGCCCCGTCACCATTTCCGTAACGGTGTGTTCGACCTGAATACGGGTATTCATTTCCATGAAATAAAATTCGCCGTGTTTATCGAGCAAAAACTCAATCGTCCCCACCGTCACATAGTTCACCGCTTTGGCTGCGCGGCGTGCGGCTTTACCCATTTTCTTACGCAGGCTGGAATCCACCACAGGAGAGGGGCTTTCCTCTAAAAGCTTTTGATGACGGCGCTGGACCGAGCAATCACGCTCCGGCAAATACACGA
>CAZDML010000082.1:0-9284 GCA_964506645.1 uncultured Elusimicrobia bacterium
ACTATTATTGTCGGTCTTGTCTCTGTTGTGGTATTCGTCGCGATCGTTGTGGCGAAGCCTGGAAAGAGTCTCTTCGACTAATCCGTAAGCGTTTCCCTTCCGGGAGATACCTCCCGGAAGGGAAAAACGCTATGTAAGGAAATTCGCGTATGATAGTAACCGTGGAATCAAACCAAACAGCAGAGACTTTGCGTGAGCAAGGCTTCGAAGAATTGCGCCAAGGGGCTTATGAGCAGGCCATCAACACCTTTACGGCGTGTTTAGCCCAGGCACCCCAGGCATCGGAAGCCTTCCGGGGTCGGGCTACGGCAGAGTTCCAACTCAAACAGTGGCAAACAGCGCTGGCTGATTTTAAGCAAGCGCATGCGCTGGACCCTGAGCAGCTGGAAAATTGGATCGGTTTGGGTATGAGTCTTGCGATGAATAACGATATTTATGGCGCCATTGGGACGTTAGAGACGTTGCTTGAAAAATCGCCAAATTATGCTCGTGGTCATATTCAATTAGGATTGCTTTACTACAAGATGTGTATGACAGCGAAAGGACGAGAGCATATGGAAAAGGCGCTGGCGAGTCGTCCTGTGCTTGATGAGCGTCGTTTCATTGAAGATATTTTAAGAAAAGAAAAAGAACTGGATGCTAAAAGATTTTATAGGCCAGATTTTGAAGCGCTACGCAAGAAAAAGAATAAGCAATAACAAATAGGAGTTTTTTCTCTATGAGTGAATCGATGCCGATGGTCACGCGTCTACGCTATTGGTTGGGTGCTTTTTTAGCCATAGGGATTGTTTTATTTTTTTATGCAGGAGCGCCTCTGGGCGCGATTTTGGGCGGTGGATTTTTGACCCTTTTCTATATCCTTCTTCGTTATCGTAAGTAACCCTTCACTCTGTGCGGCATTTCTCCCGAGCCTTTCC
Source organism: uncultured Elusimicrobia bacterium (assembly GCA_964506645.1). Lineage (GTDB taxonomy): Bacteria > Elusimicrobiota > Elusimicrobia > 2-01-FULL-59-12 > 2-01-FULL-59-12 > CAZDML01. The sequence goes on from CAZDML010000082.1 coordinate 918, forward strand.
CGTTTAGTTTCTATAATCCCCTACATGAGTATTCAGAAATGTCTGTTGCTGCTCACGCTCTGCGCCTCGATCGCCTCAGCTGAAACGTCCAGTACTGAACCCCCGCTCGCCTCGACGGCTCCTGATCTTGCCTTGTGGGAAATTGGCATGGTGAGCGGTGGGTCTTATCTGCCGGATTATCCTGCCGCTGATCAAAGCCGACCCAAATGGATTGTTGCTCCGTACGGGGTCTATCGTGGTAAGGTGATGCGGGCAGACCGTGAAGGCGCACGGGCGCGGCTTGTTAAAACGCGCACCTACGATGTGGATATCGGTATTGCCGCATCGTTTGCATCGCGTTCCAAAGACAACGATGCGCGCCGCGGTATGCCCGATCTGGACTATCTTTTGGAGCTGGGGCCGCGATTTTGTGCCACGCTCTGGCAGTTTGGTAACCAAGGGAAATTGCGACTCTTTTTACCGCTTCGCGCAGTGTTTGCGACCGATCTGGGCTATTTTCATCATCAGGGATTTACGGCAGCCCCTGCGCTCCATGCGCGCTGGCCTCTGGCATGGAAGGGATGGCTGGCGATAAGTCAGTTAACAGCCAATTTTGCGAACCGACAGATGAGCGCCTATTTTTACGATGTGGCGCCTGCGTATGTGCGACCGGACAGGCCGTTTTACGATGCGAAGGGGGGGTATATCGGGACGGATCTCTTTGGTGGATTCTTAATTCCCATCAATTCCCGGCTACGGATGTTTACGGGTGCCCAGCTCTTGGTGCATTCCGGCGCAGCCAACCAGGACAGCCCACTCTTTAAACGCGACGTAAACTATTCTGTGGCGGCGGGTTTGGTCTGGACGTTCTACCGCTCCCAGAGACAGGCACTCCTCATCGACTAGCGAAGGTTTTTAGGCCGCTCTGGGTTTCTTTTGCAACCGAGAGAGTTTTTCGACATCCCACCAGTTGTTCACGACTTGTGCTTCAATCACAATCGAATACGATCCATTCCAATTGCGCTGCCACTGCCAGTGCGCAGAGAGGGCGTCTGGCTTATTTTCTTCAAGGTAGGGGGCCCTCGCGGAGAGCGTTTGTCTGCACTTTGGACATTTGGGCTCGGCAAAATGGCGAAAACTGCCGCCGCAGGGGCAGTGTTTGAGAAGGGGTTCAACGTATTCGTACATCCGTTGCGGATACGGCAGAAGAAAATCGAGTTGCTTGATGGGATCCAGCTGCCGTTCCAGATGGACACTGTAGCTGCAGCGGTCACAATAGGCGTAAGCGGTATCAAAGTCCCCATGATGAATCAGTGTATATCCGAATTCGTGCTGACAATGGTCACACCGGCCGCGCGGCATGCTGGGCTCCTTATGTGAGGCTACTTTCACTATGCGTGACGTGTGTTACAACACTATTTCATTGAGACATCTGTTAGTTTTTTGAGAGGAACGGCCTAGGGCGGACGTTGGAAATTGGGCCAAATCTCCCAAACCTAGAATGCTGTTTTTCAGGTAGGTGGAAATTGCTATGATTTTCCTAGAACTTTTTACCCGCTTTGACGTTATAGGCAGTGTTCCAATACTGATTCGAAAGGGAGAAAATCATGGCTGATATTCAGTTTACCGATGCAAGTTTTGAGGGGGATGTTTTGAAGTCAGACAAGCCCGTCCTCGTAGATTTCTGGGCTCCCTGGTGTGGGCCCTGTCGTATGCTGTCGCCACTCGTGGATGAATTGTCCAAAGAATACGATGGCAAGGTGAAGGTCGGGAAGGTCAATACCGATGAAAACACACAGATTGCCACCAAGTATAAGATCTCGGCGATTCCGAGCTTGCTCTTTTTCAAAGGCGGCAAAGTGGTGGACCAGCTGGTCGGTGTTCACCCCAAACCGGAAATTAAAAAGCGTCTTGACGCTTTGCTGGTAGGCTGATCGTTTGAATCTCAAACATTCCCGGGCGTGGATGGTTGCCGTCATGACTCTGGCGGTGTTTCTGGGCTGTTCCCGGAAAACATCGCAGGCGATTCAGGCGCCGGATTTCTCGCTCAAAGACCTCTCCGGAAATAGTGTTACCCTCTCGTCTTATAAGGGCCGTCCTGTGTTGCTCGATTTCTGGGCAACGTGGTGTGGGCCTTGCCGGATGTCGATCCCGATGGTGCAAGCGTTTTACACGCGCCATAAAGCCGAAGGCCTCGAAGTGATTGGGATCAATATGGATGAAGATCCATCCTACGTCGGTGCGTTTGTGAAGGACTTTAAAATGACTTACCCGGTCCTCTTAGGCGGAGCGTCCCAAGTGCCGGGAATCTATGGGGTCGAAGGAATTCCATCATTTGTCATGATTGATGGCGAGGGACGCGTCGTGCGCCGTTATCAGGGATTTGCTCAAAGCGTTCTCTTGCAATGGGAATCGGACTTACAGCAAATACAAGCCGCCGCTAAACCACACTAACAGTCGCTAGCCGTAGCGCTCATGCCGACTCTCTATCTCATCGATGGTCATGCCTATATCCACCGGGCATTTCACGCCCTACCACCCCTGACCACGTCTCGCGGTGAACCGGTCGGAGCGGTATACGGGTTTGTGCGTATGATTCTGAAAATCATGCGCGACCAGAAGCCCGACTATATGGCTGTTTGCTTCGATACTCCAGCGCCCACCTTCCGCCACCAAGCATTTGCCGACTACAAAGCCACCCGTAAAGAAATGGATGATAATTTAAAACCCCAAATTCCTTTGGCTATGGAATCGATTAAAGCCATGGGGATGGCGAACTTCGCCATGGACGGGTACGAAGCTGACGATCTCATTGCTCATATGACACGCGAAGGCCGAAAAAAAGGCTGCGAGGTTGTGATTGTGTCTGGGGATAAGGATGCGCTGCAACTCGTGGGCCCCGGGGTCGGTGTATTAAACGAGGGCAAGAACATCTTGTTTGATGCGGAAAAGGTGAAGGAAAAGTGGGGAGTACTCCCGCATCAGATTCCAGATATTTTCGCGCTCATGGGCGATCACAGCGATAACGTTCCGGGCGTTCCGGGGATTGGGGAAAAAACAGCTGTAAAATTGATTTCCGAATACGGGTCGTTAGAAAAGTTACTCGCTTCGGCGTCACAAGTAAAAGGCAAAGTGGGAACCCTTTTGCAAACTCAGCAAGAGGCGGCCCACAAAAGTTATGACCTCGTCCATTTAAACCGTGATGTTCCGATGCAGTTCGACTGGGACGCTCTCCGTACAGTGCCGCCCGCCGCCGAGACTTTCGGGCCGTTTCTGCAGCGTATGGAATTCTACGGTCTGCTCAAAGAAGTTCCAGGAGGTACAGCATCCGTTGCCAGGACAACGCCGTCGTTGCCGACGGAGTACCAGGTCCTCTCGGATGAGAAAGCACTGTCGACCTGGCTCGCCCAAGCGAAAAAGACGGGCCGTTTGGCGGTCGATGTGGAAACCGACGGACGGGACGTGCTGCGGTGTAAGCTGGTTGGCATTTCCCTGTCGGACGAGCCGGGTCATGCGGCCTACATCCCCGTCGCCCACCAATGGACGGACCAGCAACTCCCCTTGGGCGTCATCCAGAAGCATTTGGCGTCTGTTCTGCGAGAAGGAACCCAAATTTACGGCCATAATCTGAAGTTCGATGGCCATGTACTGGCACAGCACGGCCTGCCTTTGGGCCCCATTTATTTTGATTCCATGATCGCTTCCTACGTACTCAATCCTTCCCGTAACGGCCACGGCCTCAAGGACCTTACGCTTGAATTTCTCCAGGAACAGATGACCCGCATCGAAGAATTGATCGGCAAAGGAGCCAAGCAGCTGACGATTGACCAGGTCCCCATCGATAAAGTGGCTCCGTATGCCTGTGCCGATGCGGACATGAGCTTGCGCCTGGCGGACCATTTTGCCAAGGAACTGAAGTCGAAAGAGCTCGATACTCTCTTTCATACGATGGAAATGCCGCTACTGGCAATCCTTATGGAGATGGAGCGTGTGGGTATTCAGGTAGATGTCGCTTATCTGGAACGCCTAGGCCAGGAGTTTCAGAAAGAAATGCAGGCACTGGAAAAAATCATTTTTGAACTGGCCGGGGAATCATTTAACATCAACTCTCCCAAGCAGCTTGCCGTCATCCTCTTTGAGAAGTTGAAGCTCCCGGTGGTGCGTAAAACAAAAACGGGATACTCCACCGATGAAGAAGTCCTCCAAACTCTTTCGTCAAAACATGCCCTTCCGCAAAAGCTGATTCAATATCGGGAACTGCAAAAACTCGATTCGACCTATATCGCGGGCCTGCGTGAAGGACTCCATGGCAGCAACCATCGCATTCATGGCTCGTTTAACCAGACGGTTGCAGCAACCGGACGCCTCTCCTCGAGCGATCCGAATCTGCAAAATATCCCGATTCGTTCGGAATTGGGGAGAAAAATTCGCCGGGCGTTCGTCCCCAAGGAAGGAACGGTCCTGCTCGCGGGGGACTATTCCCAGATCGATCTTCGCGTGCTGGCCCATGTGTCGAAGGATCCTATTCTCTGTGAGGCGTTTCGTAACGGGGGGGATATTCACACGATTACCGCTAGCGAAGTACTTCATGTGGCCCCCAAAGACATAACGCCAGATCAACGCCGCATGGCCAAGAGCATTAATTTTGGAATTGTTTACGGTATTTCCGCGTTTGGTCTTTCGCAGCAACTTCAGATTTCGATAGACGATGCGAAGTCTTATATCGATGCCTACTTCAAGCGCTATGCCGGGGTCAAAGTATGGATCGATCAGACACTGGAAGAAGCCCGAAAAACTGGATATGTGCGCACCGTGTCGGGTCGTATCCGATATCTCCCCGAAATCAATTCCCCAAATCCCCAGATGCGTGGGTTTGCCGAACGCACGGCGATGAACACGCCGATTCAAGGCACCAGCGCCGACATCATAAAACTAGCGATGATTCGACTCTGCGAACCGGCCGTGCGTAAACAATGGCTAGGGGACATGCTGGTCCAGGTTCATGACGATCTCTTGTTTGAAATACCCAAGGCTGCTCTGGCTGCTTCTCAGCGTGTGATTCAAACAACGATGGAGTCTTCTTTGACTTTGGATGTTCCGCTCGTCGTCGATATGAAGTCGGGAGACAATTGGGCGGATATGAAAGGAGCGCATTAAGACATGGCATTTGAAGATTTGCATCGGCCTCTGACTTCGGCAGGGTTTAAAGGAGCCGTGAAGTGGCTCATTTTAATCAGTGGCGCTGTATTAATCCTCCAGCAATTCTGGGGGGGCTATGTGGTGACGTGGTTCGGTTTGATCTCGGTGCAGGTCCTCCAGCATGGGTGGTTCTGGCAGCCGTTGACCTACATTTTCTTGCATGGCGGGATCTTTCACTGGCTCTTCAATATGTTTATTCTCTGGATGTTTGGCCGTGAATTAGAAGTGCGTTGGGGCACGCCCTACTTCATCAGTTTTTGTGTTGTTGCAGCTTTGGGAGCTGCTGGGACCGTCCTTCTCATCACACCCCATTCGAATGTCCCTCTCGTTGGGTCATCCGGTATTATTTTCGGTCTTTTGGCCGCTTTCGCGCTGATGTACCCGGATGCCGTGATGTACATGTATTTCGTTATTCCCATGAAAGCTTGGCAAGCGGCTGCCCTTTTTGGGTTTATTGAGTTTTTTGCTTCCCTGCAGGGAGGGGCAAGTGCCATTTCATCGATCGCCCATCTCGGCGGTCTTTTGTCGGGTTATTTGTATTTGCGCTTTGGCGGAAAGCTGTGGCGCAAAGCAGAGGCAGTATCCCAGAGTGTCACGGCCCGTTTTCAACAGGCCTCTTTTTCGTCGCGAGGAAAGCAATCAAAAGTGGTGCTGCATGAGTTGACCGATGATCTGGCACTCGAAGTCGATCGTATCCTGGATAAGATTTTGAAGCAGGGGGTCGATGCGTTGAGCTCGAAAGAAAAAGAAATCATGGAACGGTATTCTAAACTCAAACACTGATGCCTGAACTCCCTGAAGTTGAAACCATCCGTCATGATTTGGATGCCGCCCTTCGCGGACGGCGTGTGAGCGGCTGTGACGTTTTTGACCAACGGCTTCTGTCCAAAAAGCGCCAGGCCTCGTTTGCTGATTCGCTCCGGGGAAAATGCTGGACTGCCATTGAGCGCCAGGGGAAATACCTGGTGGTTCAGTTGGAAGACCGGTCCCGTCTTGTCTTCCATCTGCGCATGACCGGTCAGTTGCTGATCAATGTCACTTCGTTTGATAACCGATCTCCTCGAATGACGCTGACCTTTGATAACGGTTGTACTCTCTCGTTCTACGATCAGCGTCGTTTTGGCGAAGTGTGGTGGATAGCTCCCGGACAATCCCACCGGTCGTTAGAGGCTCTGGGTCCGGATCCTCTGACGCAGCTCTCTGCCGACCAATTCCTCCGGCTTGTGAAGTCAAAGACCACGCGGATACAGCCGCTTTTGATGGATCAACACCTGATCGCGGGGGTGGGGAATATTTATGCCCAAGAAGCACTCTTTCGAGCCGGCGTGCGCCCTACCCGCTCGAGTTGCCGCATTTCGCGCGAGGAAAGCCAGCGTTTGTTTGATGCGCTGAAAGCCACCTTGCAGGAAGCAATTCAGCATCGCGGATCGACCAGTCGAAATTATCGGGATCCCTACGGCCAATCCGGGACGGCTCAGTTGACCCATGCTGTCTATCGGCGTGGTGGAGAACCCTGTCCTCGCTGTCAGCAGTCTTTACGTCCAGCGAGGGTTGGGGGACGAGGCACTGTTTACTGCGCGGTATGTCAGCGCTAATGCCATGACAGCCAAGCAGAAATCGATCGCCTTTAGCAGTCTTTCCTTCCTCTGGATCTTCCTTTCCAATATCAAACCCATTACTAATCTGGATTTCTGGTGGCACCTGGCCTCGGGGCGCTATATGGTCGATCACCAGCAACTCGTCCGTGCAGATCCGTTCTCCTGGACCTGCCGGGGGTCTCCTTGGATTGATACGTATTGGTTGTATCAGGTCTTCTTGTATCGCTGCTATCGATGGGTCGGTTTCAATGGCATCATCGTAGGGAAGGCACTTCTGGTCGCTGTAATTTTTCTCTTTATTATGAAACGGCTATCCGCTTGGAATCTGCCCCTGTCATGGACCGTTGGCGGTTGGATCGGGCTGTACTTGACCTCACGAACCGCCAGTACCGGATGGAACGAACACGCGTCCTTGGTGAGCTATTTTTTCCTGGTTGTTCTGATATGGGACCTCGAAAGAGTACGGCTTTCTGGAAAAATAACGACCCTATTTTGGTATTGGCCGTTCCTCTTTATGCTTTGGGCCAACATGCACGGGGGTGTCGCCCTGGGCGGGGCTGTCGCGGGTTGTTACGCGCTTGGATTTATCCATGAGCATCGGGCGTTGTTCTTGAAGATGGTGCTCTGGACGGCAAGTCTTGCGCTGGCCACACTCATGACACCTGTTGGAATTAATTTTTATCGGCTGATGTTTTTAGCTCTGTCAAAAACGGGAAATATCGAGGAATGGTCCAGGACGCCCTGGATGCATTTTCAGGGATATTGGGTCTGCTTGGTGCTTTTTTGGATAATTTTTCTGCGCCAGGCTGTCCAATCAGAGCGGTGTTCACTGTCTGTTTTTCTTTGCGGGACTCTCTTAAGTTGGGGCAGTGCGCGTTATGTTCTCAATGTCCCGTTTTTTATGGCTTATGCTGGGCCCTTTGTTCTGCTGGAGCTGTGGCGTATGACTCGGATGATCCATTTCCCGTGGCAAGAGAAGCTTTATCGTCTGACGATTCCGGTACTGGCGTGTCTGATGGGTATCCTAATCGTTCGCTCAACCGTACAGGCAAGCATGGGAATCGATACCCGTCATTTTCCTGTCAAAGCGTGCCGTTTTATTGCGGATAACCAGCTGCCCGGGCCATTTTATAACGACTATAACTATGGAGGTTATTGGCTTTGGCATTTTGGGGAGTCGTTGCCAGTGTTTATTGATGGACGATATCCAACAGTGCGAGGATATGTGGAACTTCGCAACAAAATTCAGAAGGCACAGTCGGGTTATCCGAAAGATTGGATTGCCTTTCTGGATGCTTTTCAAGTGCGCGCGGCGATGGTATCGTATGCCATACACCCCGCTTTCAACTCTCTCTTCGAGGCGTATTTTCCGAGAACGACGTGGGCGTTGGTGTACTGGGACGATGTCGTGCAAATCTTTCTCCGACGAACACCGGAATCCAAAGCCTTCATCGCCGCTCAGGAATTTAATGCTATCCACCCGGATTGGACCCCTGAAGGGATGCGGCAGGTGTTCAAAGCTGCAAGCACAGCACAACAGGGTGCTATAAGGAAGGATATTCAGCGTGCACGTCAACTACATCCAGAGGCG